>JBEEND010000006.1:0-56532 GCA_041192345.1 Actinomycetota bacterium | reverse complement strand
TAGCTGGCTGCGCGATAAGCGTAATGATTGCCAGCCATTTCGCAGACCCAGAAACAAAACCAAGAGCACACTTGCTGCAACGAAACGAAATGACATGGAAATTAACGGTGGCATAGTTTCAATTGTGAAAGCAATACCGATGTAAGTAGTTCCCCAAGCTAAATACATAACACCAAGACCAAGTGCGACCTTAGTTTTGAGCGAGGAGTTCATTCCTTCACACTATTGGGAGCGCCACTTGTTAATTGCATGGCACTAGAACTAGGAAAGTGCAGACTTAACGGCCGCAGCAACTTGGCCGCCATCGGCACGACCAGCGACTTGTGGTGACACAAGTTTCATTACTGCCCCCATTGCACTTGGTCCAGTAGCGCCGGCAGCAGCAGCCTGTTCAACGGCGCTGGCAATAATTTCTGCCAATTCGGAATCCGAAAGCCCGGCAGGCAAGTAAGTCTGAATGATTTCCAACTCGGCGCGCTCTTTATCACCAAGTTCTGGACGTTTTGCAGCGTCATATGCAGTTGCAGCTTCTTTACGTTTCTTAGCTTCCCGATTAAGCACGGTTATGTAATCTTGCGCAGTTAGCACTCGTGCTTCCTTACCAGATACTTCTTCATTAGTAATTGCAGCAAGCACCATACGCAATGTCCCTGAGGTCAAGGAATCTTTTGCGCGAATCGAAGCAGTTAGATCTAGGTGAAGCTGTTCCTTTAGTGTGGTCATAACTACATCTTGTCAGAAAAGAGTAATTGCCTGAATTAAGGCACGAGCGCCGGAGCTGGAGCAGCAGGATTAGGAATTATTGCTCCAGTCAGTGGGTCAACAATCAAGGTGCCATCGGCTAGCCCCTTTTCATTTTCCTTATTAGTTCTCTCAGTTACGCAAAGAAGCAGCTCAGGTTCTTTTAGGCCGGCACACTCGTCTTTTGAAATGGTGATTTCGTTACCAACACCACCAGCATTTATTCCATTGAGCGTGGTTAAGTTCCAAGCGGTTTCTGGTGTACCAGCGAGAGCTCCGATAAGTGCGTCACGCCAAATCGGACCAGGCATAGTGGAACCAAAAACTTGGGAGTAGTACCGGCCACCAATAGTGATGTTCTTCATCGGATATTTCTGGCCACCTCGTGGGTCGCCAACCCAAACTGAAGCAGCCATGTCTGGGGTGTAACCAACGAACCAAACGGCTGCTGAACTATCAGTAGTTCCAGTCTTACCTGCTGCGGGACGGCCTAAGTCCATAGCTCGACCAGTGCGCCCAGGGATCGGTCCATCAATAACACCTGCTAATACCGCAGTGGTGCTATCAGCAACCTGTAGATCAATAGTTCGCCTGCAGTCAGCAGATGGTACGGCGAGTTCCACGCCAAATCGATCTGTGATTTTCGAAATTGCAATTGGCGAACAATGCACACCGTGAGCAGCAAAAGTTGCCATACCTTCAGTCATGTTTAGCGTCGTTACATCAAAACAGCCAAGTGTAAAACATGGAAATTTTTCAAATAATTCGCCATTACCTTGCTTCACTCCAGCAGCAGTAGCGATGTCAATTGGATCACACAGTCCAAGTTTTTCTTCTAGTCCAACAAAATAAGTATTCACCGAAAACGCGGCCGCACTCAAGATATCAAATGCACCGGATGAAGTTGAGTTCTGTACTTCATAAGGGGCAAACTTGTCACCAGTTTCGCATTCCACAAAGTTTTCGAATGTCTTTTTTGCGGGAGCACTTATTACTTCGAATGGATCCCAGCCCTGTTTAAAAGCAGCAGCAATAGTGAAGGCCTTGAACGTCGAACCAGCTTGAAAACCAACGGTGCCATTCGAGTCAACTGGAGTGTTGTAATTAACCGTGGTGTACCCAGCGCCACTGCGGCCCCACTTACGATTTTGTGCCATAGCAGTGATTTCACCAGTGCCAGGGCGCATCATTGTGATGGCTGCAGCCTTACCGCTTGGATCATCAAACGGAATTTTTTCATCTACCGCAGTCTGTGATGCTTTTTGTGCCTTTGGATCCAAAGTAGTTTTAATTGTTAAACCACCAAGATTTAAAACAGCCTCCCGAACTTCTGGGGTGTCACCAAAAATTGGATCGTTTCTTAGAACTGTTAAAACATAATCACAGAAATATGGAGCAGCTGAGGTAGTGCAACCGTTAGGAAGTTCAGTTGGATTCAAGTCCAAACTAACTGGAACTGCGATAGCAGTTTCAGCTTGTTCCGCAGTGATATAGCCAGCATTCCTCATGGCCTTTAAAACTAAATCACGGCGAGCTTGGGCGCGCTCTGGATATCGCGTTGGATCGTAACGCGAAGGGTTTTGCACCAGGCCAGCTAGCGTTGCAGCCTGGGTAAGCGTCAATTCACTGGCACTTTTAGAAAAGTATCTTTTGGATGCGATCTCCACGCCGTAGGAACCTGCGCCAAAGTAAGCAATGTTCAAATATCCCGCAAGAATTTCTTTTTTCGTCAATTTATTCTCAAGCCCGATCGCATATCTTGCTTCACGCAGTTTGCGATTGATAGAAACTGCTACTGCAGCTTCTTGCTCCTCTTTCGTTGTGGCGGCAGTTAGCAAAATTTGCTTCACGTACTGTTGCGTGATGGTTGATCCACCTTGGACTTGACCACCAGAACCAGTGGAAATGGAAGCTCTAATAGTTGCGCGGAAGTCAACCCCAGCATGATTGAAAAACCGCTGATCTTCGATTGCAATAACCGCCTGCTGCATTAATGGCGAAATCTGTTCAAGCGGGACTTCGATTCGATTCTGTGCATAGAGCACAGCAAGTACGTCCCCTTTTGCATCCAAAATTGTGTTTTGCTGCGGCAATGGAACTTGGGTTAAGTCACTGGGCAATCTGCTGAAAGCTTGCGCGCCATTACGGGAAGCCAGACCGATACCGCCAGCCACTGGTAGCACTATTAGCGCGGTAACGATTCCAGCAAACGTGATAAAAGAGATCATTTTAGTCAATAGACCAAAACGATTAAGTTCGGTGGCCTCGCGATGTTTTCCCATAACTACTCAATGGTAACTTGCTCAATTGCCTATCTGTAACGCGGATATATCTAATTGATAACAGTTGGATTCTGGTTCAAAAAAGTCCATTTTAGGTATTGACATAGGTGGCGAATAGCCCAATAGTTAAGCAATCGGTATTTACTTAATTGTTTTATGTAGGTTATTTCGATCGAGGTAGATCCAAGTATGAGGGGATACGAATCGTTAATGTGGAACGCTGAATGGAGCCGGAGCGCGGCTTGTCGAGACACTGACCCAGACTTATTGTTTGCTCAAGGAGCGGCGCAAAATCGCGTAAAGGTTATCTGTGCTGGTTGTTCCGTTAAAACTGAGTGCCTAGCCGATGCACTGGATAACGAAATCGAATTCGGGGTCTGGGGTGGCATGACAGAGCGGGAACGGCGCGCACTACTTCGCCGCCGATCAAATGTAACTTCCTGGCGTGAACTCTTAATGAACGCCCGCCAAGACTACGACCGCTTAGATCCAGTGGCTTTTGTTCACGGCGGTTAAACCGACATTTTTTGTTAGCCAGTAACTGTCGTATGCTCTAAATATGACTAAATGGGAATATTTAACTGCGCCCGTGCTGGTGCACAATACAAAAGCAATTCTTGACAACTTTGGACTTGATGGCTGGGAATTAGTCGCAATTGTTCCTGGAATGAATACCGAAAATCTTGTGGCTTACTTCAAGCGACCAAAGGATTAGGGAAAACAATGAGCGTTGTTGAGGATCGGTTAGCTGCACTTGGAATTTCAATTCCAGAAGTTGTCCCACCAGTAGCTTCTTATGTTCCAGCTGCCCGCACTGGAAATCTTGTTTTTACCTCAGGCCAACTACCATTCGTTGCTGGTGAACTAATCGCAACAGGGTTATTAGGCAAAGACGTTGACGAAGAGACTGCGAGCAAATGCGCAGCACAATGCGCAGTTAACGCAATTGCCGCAATTAAGTCCTTAATAGGTGACTTAGATAAAGTCGTTCGCGTAGTAAAAGTCGTTGGGTTTGTGGCAAGTACTCCAGATTTTACTAAGCAACCAGTTGTGATAAATGGTGCCAGTGATTTATTTATTCAAGCATTTGGCGAGGCTGGCAAACATGCCCGCTCCGCAGTGGGCGTAGCTTCATTGCCACTGAATACCCCGGTAGAAGTAGAAGTAATAGTCGAAGTACGCGACTAAATCGTTTCAGGCATTACTACCGCAGCCAACGACGCCAGACTAGAGCAAAGAGGAGAGAGCCATGATTGATGAGAATCTGCAAAAAACTCCGCTTTTTTCTGCCCTAGATGAAGAAGCTGCACATGCGTTACAAAAATCTATGGTCTCGCAAAGCATCAAACGGGGAAATACGCTTTTTCAAGAAGGTGACGCCGGCGATCGACTCTACATAGTTACCGAAGGCAAAATTAAATTAAGTCACGCATCAGGTGATGGTCGTGAATCTGTTCTTATGGTGCTTGGACCGGGCGATATGTTCGGTGAACTTTCACTTTTTGATCCAGGGCCGAGAACTGCCACAGCTGTTGCAGTAACTGATTCGCAAGTTTTAGGTCTAGGCAATACTGATTTGAATCCATGGTTGGCAGGTCGCCCAGAAGTCGCCCAAAAACTATTGCAAGCTTTAGCGCATCGGTTGCGCCGGACAAATGAAACCATGTCAGATTTAGTATTTGCTGATGTTCCAGGGCGAGTCGCAAAAGCGTTGCTGGAGCTTGGCGAAAAATTTGGTTCGAAAACCGATGCTGGAATTTATGTGAACCATGATTTAACGCAAGAAGAGCTTGCCCAATTAGTTGGCGCATCTAGAGAAACAGTTAATAAAGCACTCGCTGACTTCGTGAGCCGCGGCTGGCTTAAGTTGGAAACTCGTTCAGTGGAATTACTTGACCTCGAACGCCTTTCAAAACGCGCTCGATAACGCACCATTTAGTCTTAAGTAATGGCACCGCGGGAATCTAAGAAAGCACTCAAGGCGCGGGCCCAAGAAATAAACGAAAAATTGGCACACATGTTTCCTGATGCTAAATGTGAATTGGATTATGAAAACCCGTTGCAACTTTTAGTGGCGACTGTTTTGTCGGCGCAATGTACTGATAAGCGCGTAAACATGGTCACGCCAGTTTTATTCAAAAAGTATCCAAGAGTTACAGACATCGCTGCAGCTCCGCTTGTTGCAATTGAAGAGATAATTAAATCCACTGGTTTTTATCACAACAAAGCAATTTCAATTAAAGGATTGGCAGCATCGATTATTGAACGTTTCAATAGTGAAGTTCCAAACTCGCTCGAGGAACTCGTAACTCTGCCTGGTGTTGGTCGCAAAACTGCAAATGTAGTTTTAGGTAATGCATTTAACATTCCAGGAGTAACAGTTGATACCCACGTTGGCCGAATATCGCGCCGACTTGGATGGACGAAAAATACTGATCCAGTAAAAGTGGAATTCGATATTATGGAAATTTTTCCGGACCAAGAATGGACCATGTTAAATCACCGGTTGATTTTTCTTGGTCGCAGATTGTGTCATTCTCGAAAACCTGCATGCGGGGCGTGTGAACTTGCAAGTATGTGTCCATCATTTGGCGAAGGCCCTAGAGATCCAAGTGAAGCTGCCAAGCTAATTAAGACGGGTGCTTAACATGTCGACGCCCGATTGGATGAGCACGTTAATTGCCAGAGCGCCCCAATTAATCCCAAGTGATTTGTCCCGACACGAAGTTCCAGATGAAAGTACCCGCGAGGCTGCAGTGCTTGTCTTATTTGGGCCGCGCGAAGATTTTGGTGAAGTTGTAATTATTGAACGTGCATCACATTTAAAAGCTCATCCTGGGCAACCAGCATTCCCAGGTGGCCGAGTTGAGGAAGGTGACTCCTCACTGGCGCAAACCGCATTGCGCGAAGCGCGTGAAGAAATTGGCTTGGATCCAAGCAGTGTTGAAGTTTTGGGCGAGTTACCTCAGCTGTGGATTCCACCTTCAAATTTCAAAGTGACCCCAGTTTTGGCGTGGTGGCACACACCTCATGAACTAATTGATATTGACACTAATGAAGTGCAAGCTGTTCATCGCATTGCCCTAGATGCTTTGATTAACCCAGTAAATCGAATGCGAGTTCGACACCGCAATGGTTCATTTGGTCCTGGCTTTGCTGTTGAGTCCATGCTTATCTGGGGATTTACCGGCGGACTAATTTCGCGACTAATGGACATTGCGGGCTGGGCAACTGCCTGGGATGAATCAAAAATAGTTGAACTTCCGGCGCCGGCGCCCAACACGGAAGTGACAAGTTGAATTCAGTCTATTTAGATATTATTTTGCTCACTTTTGGAATCTTTATTGTGAGTTCAGGTTGGCGACGGGGCTTAATTGTCAGCGTACTTTCACTAATTGGATTATTTGCCGGCGCTTGGCTAGGACGATCCTTAATTGAAATTGTTACTGGCGCCTCTACTACGACATCCTTTAGTCGCACAGCGTTAAGCGCCGCTGCACTTTTTCTTGGAATGGGATTTGGTAGTGCATTAGGCAGTTTCATCGGAGTTCGAATTCGCAATATTTTCAGTTGGTCGCCGATTCGATTCCTAGATAATGCCACCGGCTCTGGTGTTTCAATTGGAGCCTGGTCGATAGTTGCCTGGTTTATGGCAACAACTTTGTTGGCCGCACCGATGTCTTCACTTACAAATATGCTGACTGAATCCAAAGTCATTGTTGCACTGGATCAATACATGCCGGTTCAAGTCAGAGACGGCGTTGAATCAGTTCGAATCTATGTTTCTAATTCTGATTTACCAAGCAGTATCACTGAAGCATTGCTGGCCCCAGCTGTTGAGCCACCAGATCCTTCAGCAACAGCGCAGCCAGCTATCGCGGCAGCTCTGGAATCTGTAGTGAAAGTTGAGGGTACCGCGATTGAATGCAGCACTCGACTATCTGGCTCTGGCTTTGTCGTTGGGCAAGATTTAATAATTACAAATGCGCATGTGGTTGCCGGAGTAACTAATCCAACAGTGCGCGTCAAAGGTAAAGGTAAAGCATTTGAGGGCTTGGTTATTTTCTTTGATCCAGCAAATGACGTGGCACTGATTCGCACCTCCGATTTTCCATCCGTAGCTTTACGTATTAGCGAACCACTGGTCAGGGGCGACGCAGCAGTAGTGGCAGGTTTTCCAGGTGGTGGCCCACTAGCTTTGGTACCTGCTCGGGTTAGGAGTGTGTCAGAAACTTTGGGCACGGATATTTATGGCAAAAATCCAGTAACTCGGGAAATTTATGCGCTATCAGCAGACATCAAGCAAGGTGACTCAGGCGCCCCAATGCTTGCCTTAGATGGAAGTGTGGCGGGCCTGATTTTTGCCTCCTCGGCCATAGATGATCAGACCGGCTACGCGCTAACTGCCAAGCAGTTCATGGTTGCGGTAAATGCAGTAAGTGCTGTGTATTCAGACATGCCAGCCGTAAGCACTGGTGAATGTTCCGGAGTCCGCTAAGTAATTTCCAACGAGACTTAGGCAAAATCACTTGACCTAACTTCAAAGTGCGACAACTATCGTTACTAATAACAAGATAACTACGAATTTCAAGGGAAAGCACGGATCCAATGAGCGGTGAAGCTTTAGAAAACCTTTCGCACGAAGATCGAACCTTTGCACCTTCACCTGAGTTTGCCTCGAAAGCAAATGGAAAATCAGATTTGTTCACTCAAGCGCAAACAGATCGAAACAGTTTTTGGGGTGAGCAAGCAAAAAATCTGCAGTGGGAAACTCCATGGAACCAAGTTTTGGATTGGTCAGGCGCGCCAGTTTCCAAATGGTTCGTGGGCGCAAAATTAAATGTCTCAGTTAACTGCATCGATCGTCACGTGGGCGCAGGGAACGGACAGCGAGTTGCAATTCACTTTGAGGGTGAACGTGGTGATACCCAGACCATCACATACAAAGACTTACTGGATCGTGTCAGTCAAACTGCAAATGCTTTAACTGAACTAGGAATCAAAACTGGCGATCGAGTTGCAATTTATATGCCGATGATTCCAGAGGCTGTGATCTCCATGTTGGCGTGCACGCGCATTGGCGCACCACACTCAGTAGTCTTCGGAGGTTTTTCCGCGGAGTCATTGCGTAGTCGCATCGAAGACGCAGCAGCAAGCGTAGTTATTACAGCTGATGGTGGCTTCAGAAAAGGTAGTCCATTTGGATTAAAGAGCGCAGTGGATGAAGCTGTTGAGTCGATCCCGAGTGTTAAAAAAGTTTTGGTTGTTAAGCGCACGCAACAGGAAGTTAATTGGAATAGTGAACGCGACGTTTGGTGGGATGACATTGTTTCGAAACAATCAACTTCGCATACGCCAGAATTTTTTGATTCGGAGCACCCACTTTTTATTCTTTACACATCTGGAACTACCGGTAAGCCAAAAGGAATTTTGCACACCACGGGTGGCTACTTAACTCAAGTGGCATATACCTATCGCGTGATTTTCGACATCAAGCCAGAGACTGATGTTTATTGGTGTACTGCTGATGTGGGTTGGATAACTGGCCATTCTTATGTTGCGTACGGGCCACTAGCAAATGGCGCTACCCAAGTTATTTATGAAGGCACACCAGACACTCCGCACAAAGGACGCTGGTGGGAAATTGTTGCCAAGTATGGCGTAACGATTCTTTACACTGCGCCAACTGCAATTCGCACATTCATGAAGTGGGGCGATGAGTTTCCGCAAGCGCACGACTTATCAAGTTTGCGCTTGTTGGGCAGTGTTGGTGAACCAATTAATCCGGAAGCTTGGATGTGGTATCGAGAGATTATCGGATCAAATAATTGTCCGATCGTAGATACCTGGTGGCAAACCGAAACTGGCGCGATCATGATCAGTCCGTTGCCTGGTGTTACGGCGACAAAGCCTGGCTCAGCCATGGGTCCAATACCTGGGATTAATGCCGAAATTCTTGATGACGCTGGCACTGCAGTTGGTCACGGCAGTGGCGGATATTTAGTCTTAACAAAACCTTGGCCAGCAATGCTGCGTGGTATCTGGGGCGACATGGACCGCTACAAAGAAACTTATTGGTCACGTTTTGATTCCCAATATTTTGCAGGTGATGGCGCCAAGTGGGATGAAGATGGCGCGATTTGGCTACTTGGTCGCGTTGATGACGTAATGAACATTTCTGGTCATCGCATTTCAACAACCGAAGTCGAATCAGCACTAGTTTCTCATCCAACAGTTGCAGAGGCAGCGGTCGTTGGCGCAGCTGATGAAACAACCGGTCAAGGGATCGTTGCGTTTGTAATTTTGCGAGCTGGTTCAGTTGACGGTCCCGGTGTTGCAAAAGAGTTACGCGCTCACGTTGCAAAAGAGATTGGTGCGATCGCGCGCCCCCGACAAATTCTGATAGTCGCTGAACTTCCAAAAACTCGATCTGGAAAAATTATGCGCAGATTACTTCGGGATGTTGCTGAGAATAGAACTTTGGGCGATGTAACGACACTTGCAGATCCAACAATTATGAATCTAATTGGCGATGGATTAAAGAGCTCATCTTCAGATGATGATTAAATACAACTGAAATTTACTCGGTATACAATTAAGGCATGACCCTTTCTCTTGCCATTGCCATCTTTGTTTTGGCATATGTATTGATCGCAAGTGAGAAAATTAGTCGTATTGCTATCGCACTTGGTGGTGCGGCAGCGATGTTTGTTATTGGCGCAACTGATGCTGACAAGGCCTTCTATAGCCACGAAACGGGAATCGACTGGAATGTAATTTTCTTACTTCTTGGCATGATGATCATCGTTGGTGTAATACACAAAACTGGTCTATTTGAATTTTTAGCAATTAAAGCCATAAAGAAAGCCGATGGAAATCCAAAAAAAGCATTGGTGTTTCTTGTTGTTTTAGTTGCTCTTGCTAGCGCAGTCCTAGATAACGTCACAACTATTTTGCTTGCCGTCCCAATGACAATAATTGTCTGCAAGCAACTAAATGTTAATCCAATTCCATTTTTACTATCCGAAGTGTTTGCATCAAACATTGGCGGAGCTTCAACGTTAGTTGGAGATCCGCCCAACATCATCATCGCTAGCCGAGCTGGACTTAGTTTTAATGACTTTTTGATTCACATGGCGCCACTTGTAATTGTCGCAATGTTTGTGATTACTCCAATGCTGGTGTGGATGTTTAGAAAAGAGTTGGTTAACACTGCCGAAGATCGAGCTCGGATACACGAGATAGATGAACTCACTTATTTGAAGAATCCGGAGCTTCTGAAGAAATCCTTAGCAGTCCTCTCCCTGGTAGTAGTTGGGTTTTTAGCACATTCAGTTATTGATACTGAGCCGTCAGTTATCGCACTCCTTGGTGCAGGACTGCTGATTGCCATCAGTGGATTGAAACCCGTTGATTATATTCAAGACGTTGAGTGGGGAACTCTCGTATTCTTCGCTGGTTTATTCGTAATGGTTGGTGCACTTGTTAATGTCGGTGCCCTGCAGATGCTGTCCGACTATTTGGCTGCTCAGGTTGACGGTAAGCCAGCGTTGGCTACCGGAGTATTGCTCGTGTTTTCGGCGATAGTTTCGGGGATCGTCGACAACATTCCATACGTCGCAACCATGTCACCGGTAGTCGCGGATTTAAGTGCGGCAGTACCGGCACAGCACGGAGACGTACTTTGGTGGGCACTTGCATTTGGAGCTGACTTCGGTGGCAATGCGACGATCATTGGCGCGAGCGCAAACGTGGTAGCGGTCGGGTTAGCGGCCAAAGCTGGCATTAAAATTTCGTTCTGGCAGTTTGCAAAATACGGAATTCCAGTGACCATAGTTTCTATTGCAATTGCTGCGCCATATCTTTTTATTCGCTATTTTTAGTTAGCCCAGTAGGCTTAGAGTCATGAGTAAAGATCGCGAACCAAGTTTAATTACGATGGTCACGTCAATTTTTGACGATCTTTCCGATTTAGTGCGTAACCACATTGAACTTGCGCAAGCTGAAGTTAAGGAAGCAATTTCTGGGATAGCGAAATTCTCTGGGTTACTTATCGTGGCAATCACACTGCTGAACCTTGCTGGAATTTTTGCTTTTATTGCGGCCGCTTACTACATAAACACTTTGGGTTATGAACTTTGGATCAGTTTTCTTCTGGTAGTTGCGGGCTTAGCTACGCTTGCTCTAATTCTTGGACTTTTAGCATGGCGCCAAATAAGAAAAGTTACCCTCGGTAGTCGAACTGCAAAATCGCTCGCAGATACCGTCCAAACTCTTACAACTCTGCGCCCCGGCCCCAAATAACAAAAGTGTCGGCGCTAAATCAGATTGATCCACTCAGTAACTTATTAGCATTGCCTGGCGTTGCTAAAGAATGTGAAATAACACTAAAAGCCATTGACGACTTGATGTGGAATCGCACGGTTCGCCGGCACCAATCAGCGCTTACTCCTTACACCAGAAGAATTGCTGGGTTTGCAACTGCCGCTCTTGATGGCGCACAAATGCCAAAAGATCCAACTATGGAGCCAGAAGTATCGCCCATGGGTTCACTTTCCGAGCAAGGGCTGTTACTTACGGCTGAAGCGGATTTACAAACTTTGGCGTTTAAAACAGAACCACTTAAAGTTTTAGCCCGACTGCATACTTTTGCGTCAAATGATGGTGATCGCGGGCAGCCTCGAACAAGTGATGATATTGACGATCCACTTCGCATTGGTAACGTGCCACCTCATCAAGTGTTACAAGAAAGACTTGCTGCGCTAGTTGATCTGATTATCAATTCAAAAGCGCCAGTGATTTTGATTGCAGCTATTGCGCATGCTGAGTTAGCAACACTTAGACCATTCACTCAAGGCTCCTATTTAGTTGCGCGGGCAAGTACGCGATTAATTCTGGCAGCGCGCGAGGTTGATGTGGACGGACTTGTTATGAGCGAATATGGCGCGTTCCTATTAGGGCGACCCGCTTATGTAAAGGCGTTATCTTCATATCAATCTGGAACGCCCGATGGTGTGGCTGCGTGGATCCAGTGGCAGGGCGAAGCCATTCGCAAAGGGATCGAAATGGCGCTGCAATTAGCCGAACTAGCTGACGTTAAAAAGTAATCTTTTCCACAACCAAAAAAATCCCACAGGATGAAATCTCATCTTTCTAAGGGTGAGCACTAGCAACATCATTTTAAAGTCAGGTGCAATGAGCTCCTCGACTAGATGGAGATTTGATGCATGCATTATTGGTAACTCGAGACGATCGAGTAATTACGGAATTTCAAAAGATTGCGGCAGTGACCCAAACCCCGTTAGTGATTGAAAGTCAACCAAATGCAGATGATCTTTCAAATGCGTATCGAGTTTTCGTTGCCTCAGATTGCGCAGAAGTGAACTTGAATCACCCCGAGATCGTACTAGTTGTAATCGGAGCAACTGGCCCAGAGACTTGGCGATTTGCGGCAAAGCTTTCGGCAAATCACATAGCCGTTATCCCAGATTCTAGAGATTGGCTCGTTGCACACCTCTCAGCGCCAGTCACCAAGAAGGGTTTGTGTGTTGCAATCATTCCTGGAGCGGGTGGAGCGGGCGCGTCACTGCTTTCAGTGGGACTTGCGTTTCACGCCCGACAACTCTTTAGTGATGTTGTACTTGCTGATCTTGATGAAAGTTCGGCGGGATTAGATATCGTGCTTGGGATTGAAACTCAACCAGGAATGCGATGGCAAGATTTTTATGCTTTGACTGGGTCCATAAGTGGCAGCGATATTCTGCGCGGCTTGCCAGCAAGAGATGGCGTTGCACTGCTAACTTACAACGATTCGAAATTGGCTTCTGAGAAATTTGCGCCAGAAGCGATCATCGAACAATTACGTGGGGTTTCCGGGTTAGTCATTATAGATTTTCCAAGATTTACCAATCAAATCGCTGCGGTAGAAATCTTGCAACAATGTGACGTTGCTTTTGTGGTAGCGCCGTCAACTGTGCGAGGAAGCGCAACTACAAAAATAGCAATTTCAAAGATCTCCAAGCACGTTTCAAATACTGAACTTGTCATTAGAAATTTGCCAGGAACAAATCTTGACGCGCTGAGAATTGCCCAGTCTTTAGATGTGCCATTAGCTGGAGTAGTAAATTCTGATCCGCGAATCGTTGAACAAATTGAACAAGGATTTGGCGTCGCAGGAATTCACCTAGGTGGCTTTACTCGAAGCTTGAACGCCCTCGCGCAGCGATTGGCACAATCTAATGACATCCAGCACGTCGCATGAACTAGTCGAACAAGTTCGAGTTCGGTGTATTGAACAAGGTATAAAACCCGATGTCAGCGCCGTGACAGAAATTGTTCGACAACTATTGCCGGCTAGTTCACATGGCGACCTCGTGACACTTATCGATGCCGTCTTGTCTGAAATTTTCGGACTTGGACCCATTGAGGGTTTGCTCCTGCTCCCAGGACTCACCGATGTTTTAGTTAATCGCTTTGACCAGGTGTGGGTTGATCAAGGGCATGGCTTACGAAAAACTAAAGTGGCTTGGCCTTCTGAGCAAGCAGCGCTAGATTTTGCCAGTCATTTAGCTGCTCTTGGACATCGTCGCTTAGATGATGCACACCCATTTGTGGACTTACAACTAGAAAATGGCATTCGATTTCATGCGGCTCTTCCACCACTTGCCGTGGCTGGAATCACAATGTCGTTTCGAGTTCCGTCGAACCAGCAGTACACACTCAAACAACTACTTTCCCTCGGAGCTTTTTCAGAACCGATTTATGCCAAGCTCACACAAATTGTTGCGGAGCGAAAAAGTTTCATCATTAGTGGTGGCACTGGTAGCGGTAAAACTACTTTGCTAGCTGCCATGCTTTCTCAGGTTGATCATTGTCATCGAATCGTAGTCATTGAAGACTCAAAGGAATTAAACATCAATCATCCACATGTAGTTAAAGTGCAGTCTCGACTTGCAAACAGTGAGGGATTTGGTCAAGTAACTATGACGGATTTGGTACGGCAAACATTGCGCATGCGCCCGGATCGAATTGTTGTTGGTGAAGTCAGAGGCAGTGAAATAAGTGATCTCTTGTTAGCACTAAACACTGGACACAATGGCAGTGCCACGACAATTCATGCGGACGACGCATTGAGTGTCCCAACTCGCATTGAAGCACTAGGGCTTTTAGCGGGGTTACCGAGACAAGCAATTCATGCCCAAATGTATTGTGCGTTTCATTTTGTGATCCAAATGCATGACGCGCAGCTCCAACATCGTGGGGTCGCAAGTATTGCAAAATTTGTGAAGCTTCCAGATGGCACTGTTACTACCGAAGTAATTCTGGAAGATTCTGCTATTGAACCCAGAGCAGCAGCAGTATCGCGCAAATCAAGAATGCAAGCTGTGGCATGAAAACGTTTTGGGTCGCTGCTTGTGTTTGGTTTGCTTGCTACTTAGCTATGGCGCCCTTGCCTGGTGCAACCGAATTACCCAAATTCAAGTTGATAACAACTAAGTTTCGCAAACGTAAGAAAATACAAATGCACTTTGATGAAAAGTTGCAATTTATTTACTGTATCAAAATCCAACTGTTAGCAGGGTCCACTCAGATTGCGGCATTACAATTTGCGCTGAGCCGGATCAATGACTCTTTCCTGTCTGAGACCAGAAAGGGCATCTCACTTCACTCTGAGATTTTTACCGCGATGAAAAATGACGCAGTTGCATTCGAGTTTCGGGCACTGGGCGACTACGCATTACTTATGCAGGCAAGTGCGAGATCTGGCGCAAGTATTGCGCAGCCACTTTCAAATCTGGCCTCGACAATGATTCGCAATCGAACGCAGGAGCAGTTGCTAACAACAGAACTAGCAAGTACAAAAGCTACGATTTTGGTGCTCGCCGGTCTACCAATAATTGGATCGGGATTAGCTATGCTGCTTGGTTCACAGTCAATCAATTGGCTATTCACAACAGGCGTGGGACGCGGCTGCCTGCTTACTGGCATTGCGCTAGAACTAGTGGGTTTGGCCTGGGTCCAGCGTTTACTCGGAACTGCGCTGCTAGATCCGCTGTGATTACCCTGGCCGCGTTGAGTTTGGGGTTAGCAAGTTATTTGATTTTCCCGCTACCTGGAATAAAACAACGTCCAAAATTTGAAAATAGAAAAGTGGAAAAAATCTCAAGCGAGTCCGTAACTATCGCAAGCGTTATGGCAACTATGCAATTACTGAGGATGTGTCTTGGCGCTGGGATGACAATTCTGGATGGACTCACTTTCATCTGCCCACAATTACCAACAACTGCGCGCTTAGATATCGAATCGGTCTTAGTCCAATTCAAATTGGGCAAACCACTAACGCTAGCCCTGGAATCATTAGCTTCTCGGAGTCCACTCTGGCTTGGACTAACAGACTCGCTAATTGCAGCATTGATAACTGGCAGTCCAATTCATGATCAATTAGCTGAACTTGAGCAAGCAACCCAAACCTCAATAGATATGGCCAAGCTAAATCGAATCAAGTCAGTTGCCGTGAAAAGCGTGTTGCCTCTTGGACTTTGTTTCTTACCAGCGTTTATTCTGCTCGCCGTTGTTCCACTAGTAGCCGGGTTAGTAGCAAACTTTTTCAACTATCCACAGTAACTAGCAATCAACAGCACAACGAAAACTATTTTGCAGTTGTACATATCGATTAAGAATTTGATAGCGCGCTTGCGCACAAACATGGATGGGGAAATTTGTGAAACAAAAATTACTAAACGCAACAAAGAACGACATCGGTATGACAACAGCTGAGTATGCGGTTGGCACTATCGCAGCAGCAGGCTTAGGAGGAGTTTTACTCAAGTTATTGACGAGTTCAGAATTCCAAGCACTTATCTGGAAAATCATTCAGAGTTCATTCAGTTTTCTTTTCACAAACTAGAAGTGTCAAGAATGCCAAGCGTTGGATTAGGTGCGGGCAGGCAGCTAGTCCAACGCACGCACGGATATGCAGTAGCAGAGTTTGCAATCGTTCTGCCCACAATCTTGCTTGTTGCTTCAATCATTTTTACGCTCATTGGCGTAGCAACGACGCAAATCCAGTTAGAGAGTAGTGCAGCGATGGCCGCCCGAATTATTGGACGCGGCGACCCGCTCCCAGATTCTTATCGCAATTCGCTCCCGGTAGGAACTGAAATTTTTGCTAAACCTGATGGCGACGTCGTCGAAGTAATTCTTATGACCACCAGAAATATCGGGCCACCTTTTCTATCCCATACCTTCACATTGACTGCAAAAGCTCGGGCTCGCCTAGAACCCGTCTTTGAGGAGTTTGGCTAATGCGAGGCATCAAACCACCGGCAATAAATGATTCCGGGCAGGTGACCATTTTGCTACTTGCATTGTTGCTTGCAATTTTGTCTGCGCTACCAATTTTGGCAACCATTAGTCAGTTAGTAATTACCCAACAACGATTGAACGCAACAGCAGATGCAAGCGCGATGGCAGGCGCACTCGAATTGGAATTTAATCAAGGCCAAGCTTGCGAGACTGCGCGAAATTTCAAAATTAATTTCCAGAGTTCGATTATGAGCTGCCAGGCATCAGAAGCTTTAATCAAAGTGGAGTTGAAGTTGCCAAACACTTATTTCCCAACGAGATTTTTGTTGCCTAACTTAGTGGCCAGTGCCACAGCAGGCATTGCCCAGCCAATGGACCCTATGCCGTAGATTATTACTACAACACCAGAAGGATGCTCATGCAGATCAAACTAACGCCAGATGTCGCTCGATACGTTATTTCGGTATCAGGCGACGTTGATCTCGCCACTTCACCCGAGTTAGATAGCGCCATTATTGCCGCGCTCGAGTCGGGTGCGCAAGGACTTGCAATCGATCTATCCGCTGTGACATTTATGGACTCATCAGGTTTGGGCGTAATAGTTCGCGGCCTAAAACGTTGCCGAGAATCTGATATTGAATTGGATCTAGTTATTACGAACGAACGTGTGCTTAAAGTATTTGGAATTACTGGCCTTGATCAAGTAATCCCGATCCACGATGCATTAGAAGACATTTAGTATTCGGTTTAATCTGCCATTTTTGGCAGACCTGCAATCTGGGCTAGACTGAGCAAGCGCATTTCGGTGCGCACGCGCTCGTAGCTCAACGGATAGAGCATCTGACTACGGATCAGAAGGTTAGGGGTTCGAATCCCTTCGAGCGCGCTGGTGTTACCTTCACCGTGGTTCTTGATGCTGGACAGGAACCAGCCAAGGGCAGTAAGAGCGACAAGGCGCGCAGAGCAACACTATTTGCTATGACGCCAGTGGTGCTGTAGCAGCATAGAACAACCAAAACAGCCCCTACATGCGTAGGGGCTGTTTTGTTTTGCAAGCGCGTTAAGACTTGAGTAATACAGACATATCAGACTAAAAGTATATGCAGCAAATTCAACGCGAAATTTTGCTAATGTTTTTTCCGTCGTTCTGGCTCACGAAGATTCCGCAAAAGTCGGCCACTAGAAAATGGAGAGTTTAAAAATGCGCGTAGGTAAGTCAATAGCACTTGTTATTAGTTCATTTATTTTTACTTCATTGGTATCTGTCCCAGCGAATGCCGTTGATCCATCACCAAAAGCAAAGCAGTGGGCGGTCAGTGCCGAATCAGCTCAATATTGGGGCAGCCCTGACCCCAAATTTGCACCAGCAAACGCGACTGGTGCACCTGACGCAGACGCCTGCGATGGAAACGGAATGTGGTCACCAGCGGGTAATGAAATCGATGAGTCTTGGACCGATCCGGAATCAATAATTCTTGGATATGACAATGAAGTAATACCTACTGAAATTAATGTTTACCAAAATTATGTGCAGGGCGCTGTTTCCAAAATTGAAGTAACCGCCAGTGGGGATGAGTCTTGGACCACCGTTTATGAAGGTGATCCAGCACTAGCTACTGAAGGTACATGTCTCGCTGAGAATCAATATGATGACATTCTCTCAGTGAACGTAACGGGCATAGAACGTTTAATATCCTTCGTACGCATAACTGTTGACATGAGCGTAGTGGAGGGATGGGCAGAAATTGATGCGGTGGAACTTGTTAGCGATGCCAGTAGTGGCGTTACAAGTGTTGTCGGTGGAACCACAACCGGCTCTCTCGTAACTGCTTGGCTTTTGGATGACGATACTACTGGTTGGTATTTAGCCTTTGCCAAAGCTGACGAACTCGACACAACTGGGTCGTGCGATTTTTCGAGCTGGAACGCACATTACTATGACGAAGAAAACGTAGCCAAAGTTGGTTATAAGGATATATCTGGCGAAGTGAACCCGCTTGAGTTAACCGCTTATGACGACTGGGACTACGGTCCAGGTGTCGAAATAGTCCAATTCGAACCAGGCGTGCTGTATGCGGTGTGCTTATTCGGTCCCGGAAATGTTGGCCAAGGGTCAGCAGTGATTGGACGTGCCTCTCTCCTGAATAACAGTGCACCAGAATCACCAGCGCCAGTGATTGCAAATGGGTACCGCGCCGATAGCTTGGCAAGCGTTTACTTCGCTCCACGTTCAAGCAAGTTATCGAACAAGGCCCAAAAGACGATTGCTGCTGCTGTTGCTGCAAACCCATCAGCTATCTATAAAGTCACGGGCTATGTGCAGAATTCGAACAGTACAAAGCTGTCGCTTAAACGCGCTAAGGCAGTAGAAAGCTACCTCGAATCACTTGGTGCTGGTGTTACTTTCACAGTGGTTGTAGAGTCTGGGCAGTTATCTGCGAAGGAAAGTAATAGTAAAAAAGCGCGCAGAGCAACCCTGTTTGCAATGACGCCAGTGGTGCAGTAGCCACATCACTCCATCAAAACAGCCCCTATTCACATAGGGGCTGTTTTGTTTTACGAGCTTCATTTAAGTGAGTAATCCACTTAAGCTAAATGCCAGATTTTGTGATGTGAATTTAGGGAGCCAATCAGGTAGCCAAGTTGATGATATTTACTGAGACAACGTGCGAAAGTTTGATAAACTATATCTATGTTTAAACCACTAGAGATAGTGGGGGAGACACTGCGTTTCGTACTACGGATCAGAAGGTTAGGGGTTCGAATCCCTTCGAGCGCGCAGAGTTTCATTCTGATATGTACAGGTAAGTTAGCACGCTACTCATTTACGCAAATTCGCTTGAGGAGCCAAGCCCCTATATGTCCCTCTCGGTTAAATTTGGAATGCCGCGCTCTTGTCTCCTTGTGCATCTGCCGTCAGCATCTGTCAGAGCAACTGTTACAGAACGCGCCTTGGCCCCGGCGCCTTTAATGTCTTTACCGTCCTTGACTATTTTAAGATTTAATCCTTGGGCTTTTAAAAATTTGGCTACCGCTGACGCGCGTCGGTTATCCAAGGTTCCCTTATACGATTTTTCACCTTTTGAACGTTGCACCCAGCCAGTGATCGTTATAGTAGCGGGCACAGGTGCCTGGGCAGTTATTACAGGTGCAGTGTCTATAACTCGTGCGGGTGTAACAGTGATAGTCCATGTTGTTACGTACGTATGATTCGGATCCCCACCCTTTGTTCCAGTCACAGTCAATGTGTACGTTCTAGCTGGTGCGGCACTAACGGCAATTTTTGAAAGTGTTGCCGTCCCTAATGACAAACCACCAGATTGGGAGTGTGTCCACACGCAATTTTTGGTGCAACCCCCCGTTAGGTCGCCAAGAGTAATACTTTGGTTCACCATTATCGTCACATTGTCGGCTCTACTAAGTGAATTAGCCTGGGCAGCACTCAACCCCTAGAAGGTCAAGGCTATTCAGAGGCCAATCACCGAAATATTTTTGAATTTGTTTTTAATTTTCATAAATTCCAACTCTCCCAAATCTAAACATAAGTTAATTTTTCAAAGGATGACCACGAGGTTCAAGTTGAACAATATCCAACCACCAAAATTTCAGTCCAACTTTTGGTGTAACTTCGCAACCTTTTAAAGTTACTTGCGCAAGCTGTCGAATCTAAAGACTTGGTAAAGATTCACAAAAAAATTTTTTAGGCATTGAGGACAAAATAGACAATTATTTTTGACATAACGGACATTTAGACAATGAAGCAAATTTTTATTCAGCATGCGTTGCGAACCTTTTTAAAAAATCAGATACGTTACGAGTTGGTCACTTTGTTTTCTAACATCCAAATGAAAGCGGTTCTTCAAATGAAAAAAGCGTCTAGGCGTATCACAGTCCTGACTACAAGTTTTGTTATCGCGCCTTTTGGGTTAGTTATCAGTCCAAGTGCAAGTGCAGCTGTAAGTTCAACGGCGAGTGCAAGTGTAGCTGTAAGTTCAACGGCGAGTGCGAGCGCAACTGTAAGTGCGAGTGCAACTGTAAGGGGGGCAATGTCGTTCGGAAAAGGCTCTTCGGTTATGGTTGCCGCGCAAAAAGCAGAGCTTCGAAAAGCGGTGGCGACCGCAGGTACGGGTGCAACTTTCCAAGTTACCGGCGTAGCAGGGATGTTGCCGGGAGTTAGCAAAAGTGCAGTTGAATTACTTGCCAAAAACCGCGGAACAGCAATGTGCGCATATTTAATGAAACTTGGAGTGAGCGAGTCAAACATCACAATGACGGTTAAAGTAACCGAATTAGGAGTTGTGCCGAAAACTAAGCTTGTGGGAACCTACGTGGCGTCTTCGGCATCCGCAGCGTCTTCCGCATCCGCAGGTACATCTCTGACACCGCCGACACCGCCGACACCGCCGACAGACACGATCATTTCAGATGCTGTCATTGTCGGGGTTACCGTGCCTGCAAAAAATGTTGACCAAGCTACCGCACCTCTTACTGGTACTGGATATACCGGAACTGTTTCCTGGTCTGCCACTGAACCTTCTGGTAAGTTTGCACCTGGAACAACCTACACAGCAACGATTACGCTGACTCCAACATCTGGCTACACATTCCAAGGAGTTGCGAAAGATTCCTTCACAGTCGCAGGTGCAACATCTGTTAGAAATGATGCTAACTCAGGTGTGGTCACTGCAGTATTTCCTGCAACTGATACGTCGGAAATCTCAGAAACTGCCATTGCCGGAGTTACCGCGCCTGTCACAGGTGCTACCCCAGTTACCACGACTACTGCGGGAACTGGATACACCGGAACTGTTGCCTGGTCTGAATCTCCTGCAACCTTTGCTTCAGCAACTACCTACACAGCAACGATTACGCTGACCCCAACATCTGGCTACACATTCCAAGGAGTTGCGAAAGATTCCTTCACAGTCGCAGGTGCAACATCTGTTAGAAATGATGCTAACTCAGGTGTGGTCACTGCAGTATTTCCTGCAACTACCACAAGAATTTCAGTAGCTGCCATCGCAGGAGTTACCGCGCCTGTCACAGGTGCTACTCCAGTTACCACAACAACTGCTGGTACTGGATATACCGGAACTGTTACTTGGTCTGAATCTCCTACAACCTTTGCTTCAGCAACTGCCTACACAGCAACCATCACCCTTAACCCAACAACTGGTTACACACTCGATGGCGTTACCGCTAACTTCTTCACTATCGCAGGTGCAACATCTGTCACGAACTCTGCAAACGGAGGTGTGATCACTGCAGTATTTCCTGTAACTGCCACAAGAATTTCAGTAGCTGCCATTGCCGGAGTTACCGCGCCTGTCACAGGTGTTGCTCCAGTTACCGCTATTACGGGTACTGGATACACCGGAACTGTTTCTTGGTCTGCACCTGGTAGTAGTAATCCGCCGCTCTTTGTTAAAAATAAAACCTACACAGCAAGGATTACTCTGGTAGCAGCACCTGGTTACACATTCCAAGGCGTTACCGCTAACTTCTTCACTGTTGCTGGCGCAACTTCTGTGGCGAACTCTGCAAACGCAGGTGTGGTCACTGCAGTATTTCCTTCAACAGGTAACTAATTAGTCACCTGTTAAAGTTTTTACTTTCGTAGTTGAGTAGGTAGGACCTTGGTAGCAGGTTGCTAAAAGACCCAAGAGGAATGCGCTGTTCAAGTTTCCCACATTGTGTTTTGGTTTCCGGTTTTTGTGTTCAATTTTCTAAACGGAGAAATCGGAATTCTGCGGTAACTTCAGGAATTCCGCAGCTGAGGTAGTTGCTATAACCGGAACGCTACGCAAATCCTTAAACGGAAAGTGTGACAGGCCTGACATGCACAATTGCAACGAGTACATGAGGTCGTGGAAATAAGAGTGCGGTACCTCTCGTGAGTGCAGACACAATTGTGTTGAGCCTGCAATTACTATCGGCTCCGACTGAAAGCCTTAGGCCATTGTGGGAAGGTCGATAGTGGAGGATACCGATTAACTTTCCTCTGATTTATCACGAAAATTGAAATCGAGAGGAAAGTTAATCTGCGACTTGGTTGATGTCGATTTTCTTGTTCGAGGCATTACCAAGGCTCACCTCCGCAACAATGAACTTCGATGAAGAACGGGCTAATTCAAAAATATGAGGATGTATGGTCAACCAGGAGCGTTTTAGGCTGGTGAAGAAAACGCCAGAGTGACTTCAATTCCGACAATTTTTTTGATGGCAGCGGTCAATGCAGAGTGGCTTTTTTCTGGCAGCGTTCTTTTCAAATCATGACCTTCTTGAAATTTAGTCGCGTCTGAAAAATCGAGAGTTAAAACGCTGCCTTCAAGGCTTGCTAACCGAGCATCAAAAAAGGCCAACCATGCAATACGGTTTGTGGCTTCAAGTTCATCAAGCACTTGATTCCAGTAACTTTTAAGTTCGTTAAGTTTCATTACTCAACGGGAGCGTGGGTGCCTGGATCTTCAAATCCAGCTTCACGATGTGAGCCATCGCAAAATGGCTTGTCCTTTGAGTGACCGCAGCGGCAAAGTGAAAAACTTTCCTTTTCAGAAATAACTGCGCCGTCAGCTCCAATCAAAGTTGCACCTTCAACTCGCATTGAGCCGTTGGCACGAATTGAAATCTTGGCTTTTTCTTCAGACATGTTGTACTACTTTCCGTTTAATTGTTTTACTGACACTGTTATGACTCTAAAGCCAAACTGGTGGCTTACCCAGCGCTGAACCATCAGAAGTTACTAATTTTCCATCAGGTTCACGGCCCATTAACCAAGCTGCCAAATCTTGTGGCACGCCAAAAATGTCAGTCATTCCGTTTTGATCGCCAGTCCAAGTGTGGTCGCCGGCAATCAATAATCGGAACTTAACCGCTTCCTTTCGCTTACCACCAGTAATACTTTTTAAAGTCTTAATACAAAAATCAAAAGTCCAGTCAGTTGACTTGTAATCAAGCCCAAGATCAACCAAGTGCACTAATAGTTCACGTTCGCGAAGTGTCGTGATTCCGTGGGGATGAATTTGAGATCCGTTACCCATGACAACTTCTTGGGTTAAAAGTGGACCTTCAATCAATCGATCTAGATTTCCCGCAAAGATCTTAGATTGCTCTAGAAAGTCGGCAATGATTTCTGAGCCATTTCGCTTTGCCCCAGATTCGATATCAAGTCCGCGCTGCTCGACGGACACATACATATCTTTTTGCACGCCTGTTAGCGCCCATTCGATCAGATTCGAAAGGCCACGGGCATTGTTTGCTAGGTGTGTAAGAACATGGCCACGAGACCAATCCGGCAGCAACGAATCAGCCATCACTTCTTCGTCACTTAACTCGCTTGCGTACTTAGCGACTAGGGCTTCGGCGTTTGCAACATCAATAACAGAGGTGATCATGGAAGTAACCGTACGGCAAAGCGCTGCTAGTTATCTGACTCCGGGGCTGGTTCCACAGGTTCTGCGCTTATCGCGTCTTCAGCCAGTTCTTCACCAATTTCCGCTGTCACGATTTCCTGGGATCGACCCTGACCCAACGCCCTAAATCCTGCGGCAATAACAATCATGACCAACAGCACAGCAATTTGAGTCAAGTAGTAGGGACGGCCTTGGTCACCAAGCCAACCTGCGGGTAGATAGTCGTTACCGAACCACCTGTCACCAAGTCCAGGGGCGAGTAGTTGCGAAATGCCAAAGGCAACAACCAGGGTTAACCAGATAGCTACCGTGCGGTGTGCTCGGACTTGATATGGTCGCGAAACGTCAGGGAACTTATCACGTAGTACCCAAAACGCTGGGAAAATTCCAAGATAAGTCAGCAATGAAGCCGCCACCGCAAAACTTATTGCAACGCCAAAATATTTTGCGAGGTCGCCCTCATTTAATTGATAACCCAGAATCAAAATGGCGGAAGCAATTATTCCTGTGATGTTGTTGATTCGAACAGGTGTGCCGTATCGCGGGTTGGTATGACCAAGCCAACGCGGGCCAGAACCATCGAAACAAGCCATTGCTAAATTGCGATTGGTAGACATCAACCAAGTCACCCCAGTTGAAAAAATGGTCAAGATTATTAGCACTCCAGCTATGCCGCCAAAGTAAACACCTGCACCACTTAAAGTCACTGTGCCATCTTCGGCAATGCCCCCACCGTAAACGGTAAATACAGTTTTCAAGGCATCGACAAAACCAGCAAGGCCATCGACTCTAGTAACTGGCAAGACTAATAGCACGGCCAAAATAGGAATGCTATAGATAAACATGGCAAACGCTGTTGTCCGAAAAACCGCGTAAGGCAAGTCGCGCTTTGCATATCGCATTTCGGCGCTGGCTGCACTTACATTTTCTAGTCCAAGAAAAGCAAACAGAATAATAGGAATTGTCAGAATCAATCCATCAAAGCTCAACCCGAAATCAGAAAATGCAACGCCTTGCATGCCGTTTACAATCCCAAAAGCGATAACGGTAATTGTAAATAGCGGAATCAGGATGAGCCGGGAAAGTACGCCAAGCACGGGAACCCATTTACCTACTCGAAACGAGTAATTATTTGCTAGAACTGAGATCCAAATAAATGCCAAAGCGAATCGATAAAAAGAAAATTGCGATATTTGGTCGCCTGCCATAAAAAATGTTTCAGCAGTAGCAATTACGACAATGGTTAGAACCCCGCCAAGCCAAATTGGACTTTTTATCCAACTGATTACTGAAATGATGGAACCCGCTAGCCGACCAAATGCCAAGCGAATCCACATGTAAGGACCACCTTGAAAAGTAAAGGTGGAGCATAATTCCGCGAAAACCATTGCCGCCGGAATCAAGAAAACTATAGCGAGTACTGCCATCCAAGAAATAGCTTGTGGACCGGCAGCAGCAACTAAGGCAATGGTGTCTAACCCAATTACCGAGCAGAGGGAAAAGAATAGAACTTCTTTGCGGCCAAAGTCTTTCCGGAAATTTTTTCTTTCCTCCAAATATTCTGGAGTTAGGTCAAATTGGGAAGCAGGTTCTTTTGGGCCGATGTCAGTTTCCATATGAAAAACTTAACGTGTGCGATATGCCCTGCTGGCACTAACCCGACAATAAGAAATAATTCACTAATAATCTTGCATTTTCTGGACAGAATTTACCTGTCTACCAAAAATCAGGCGGTCTCTTCCGTATTGACGTTAGAAGACTCGCCCACCAGACCAAGTTGTGTTTCATGCGTGGCATAGCGCGACTCGCGAACATCAACCTCTAGTTTTTCTACAATTGGCAATTCATCAGTAAATCGACCAAGTTCCTCAACAGCCTTTGCTTTTGGCATCACTGAGCGGTCAAAAGAACCAACCGCATTGTTGTAGGTATCCATGGAACGCTTGAGGTTATCGCCTACTTTGCTGAAGTGATTTATAAAAGTTATCAAGCGGCCATAAAGATCGCCAGACTCTTTAATCATTTCTTGCGCATTGCGAACCTGGGTATCTTCTTGCCACAACATCGCGATGGTGTTAAGCGCAATCACAAGTGAAGTTGGCGAAGTCAGAACAACTTTTGCTTGCGCTGCATCTTCAATCAAATTTGGATAAACCTCAAATGCTGCCGCAAGAGATGATTCAGTTGGGATAAACATAATCACGTAATTCAATGATTCTTTGTCATCAACATAGTTGCGACTCGACAACGCTTTGATGTGACCCTTTAACGCAGTTGCGTGCGCTTCAAATAAAGTTTTGCGCCTGTCGGGATCAACTTCATTTATTGCATCCAGGTAGGAATTCATCGGCGCTTTACTGTCAACATATAAAACGCGATTGTTTGGCAAGTGAATTGTCACATCTGGGCGACCCGAACCGTCACCAACTTGTTGTTTTTGTTCGTCAAACGAAACGTGCTCTGACATCCCAATCATTTCTATGATGCGACGAAGTTGCAGTTCACCCCAACGACCACGTGCATCATTGCGGCGAAGTGCGCTAGAAAGGTTTGTCGTCTCGGTTCGCAAAGTGTCCAGCAGCCCAGTGGTATTTGTGACTTGCTGATCTAGCCGGGCATAAGCATCAGCGCGCTTGGTCTCCAAGTCGCCCACTTTTAAATCAAGTGCTTTCAAGCTGTCGCCAAGAGGCTTGATAATTTCTTGAATCGAGGCCGAAGCTGCGCGATTTTGTTCAGCAACGAAACTCGTTGTGGTCTGCAACCGAGCCTCAGTGGAAGTCTCGAGCATTTGGGCTGCAGATAAATAGTGCTCCCTCGAGGCATCAGCAACTTGCTGGCGAATGTCTTGCGCGGAGAGCCCGCCTTGACTCTTCATTGCTCGGCTAACAACCAGGCCAACAATGGCGGCAGTGGTGAGCGCAGTAACTAATACGATGACTAAAAGCGAGGTAACGTCCATGAGATAAGTCTCCCATTGGGCAGTGACAAAACGCTGAAAACCGCCATGACGATTAGGTTTTGCGCCCTTTTACATCTACCGTTAGAACATTCCCCAAAGAAGGTTTTAATGTCCACTCCATCAAGTCCTAAGAAAAAGCCGCGCGCCCGAAAGTTAGAGCGCGATCGATCCCGCGAAGGCGAACCCAAAGCAAAAGCTGGTTCACCTCGTCATGCAACGGCAAAGGACACCGCAGCCAAGAAGCGCGCTAAGCCAAAGTCCAAGGTTGCCAAAGCAGAATCACGCGCCCCGCGCGACCCCGAAGCCCGCAGTAAAGCAGAATCACCGCGCGCTGCAGTAAAAAGCAGCTCTCGCGGTAGAGATGTTTGGAATCCTTCCGGCAAACCGCAGCGAAAGGGTGGGGAAAAACCATCTGGCGGCCGTGGCACTCGCGATCGTTATGAAGATGAGCGTCCACCAACTCGCGCGCCACGTAAAACTTCAGACTCACGTCCAACTACGCGCCCGCGCTACGAAGATGAAGCACCAAAGCGCGCGTCACGTACTTACTCAGATTCCCGGCCGCCAGCACGGAGTCGCGATGATGCACCTTCAACTCGCGCGCCACGTAAAACTTCCGACTCTCGTCCAACATCGCGCCCGCGCTACGAAGATGAAGCACCAAAGCGCGCGCCACGTACTTACTCAGATTCCCGGCCACCAGCACGCAGTCGCGACGATGCACCTTCAGCTCGGGCGCCACGTAAAACTTCGGACTCACGTCCAACTACGCGCCCGCGCTATGAAGACGAAGCACCAAAGCGCGCACCACGTACAAAGAGTGATGACGTTTACGCGCCAAAATCTCGGCTACCGCGCGAAAAAGTTTCACGTGATTACGATGATGATTCAACTGGCGCAATGTCAGAGAACACTGCAGAAGTCGCTTTAGATACAGCATCAAGTAACTGGGCTGAACTTGGTGTTTCCACAGAATTACTTAGCACGTTAAAACGTCAAGGCATTGACACCCCGTTCCCAATTCAGGCAAAAACGCTTCCTGATGCAATTAGTGGACGCGACGTATTAGGTCGAGGACAAACTGGTTCCGGTAAGACACTTGCGTTTGGCTTGGCAATGGTGACTCGGTTAGCGCATCGCAAAGCAACAGCAAAGCACCCACTCGGCATTGTTTTAGTGCCAACCCGGGAACTTGCAATGCAGGTAACAGATGCACTTATGCCATACGCCCAAGCCGTTGAGCTCGACATTCGCTTAATTGCTGGTGGTATGCCGTACGCAAAACAAATTGATGCATTAAAGCGTGGTGTTCCAATTGTGGTTGCTACTCCAGGTCGACTTAATGACCTTGTAGAGCAAGGCCACATCAACTTAAGCAAAATTGAAATTACAATTCTTGATGAAGCCGATCAAATGTGTGACATGGGATTTATGCCACAAATTGTCGAAGTACTAGATATGACAAAACCTGGTTCGCAGCGCTTGTTGTTTAGCGCGACACTTGATAAAGATGTCGACAAGATTGTTAAGAAGTATCTAAAAAATCCAATCGAGCATGCAACTAACTCAGGCAAAGCCTCCGTTACAACCATGACACATTACTTATTCATTACTTATAGTGAAGATAAGCCAACAATCTTGGCGGAGATTGGCTCTCGTAAAGGCAAGACCATGTTCTTCGCTCGCACGCAAGCTGGGGTAGATCGCATTGCCAAAGATTTAGCGAACAAAGGTGTGCCAGCAGGCGCATTGCATGGCGGAAAAACCCAAGCAGTTCGGACTCGAACTCTTGCTGCATTCAAAGAAGGCCTAACTAACGTCTTAGTTGCAACTGATGTTGCGGCCCGTGGAATTCACGTTGATGGTGTGAGCTTGGTGGTTCACATCGATCCGCCAAATGATCACAAAGACTATTTGCACCGAGCAGGGCGCACTGCTCGCGCTGGTGAAACAGGCAAAGTCGTAACAATGATTGGGCCGCGTCAGCAAAAGGCAGTAACTGCGATGACTAATCGAGCTGGCGTTGACCCAGAAGTTGTAAAAGTTAAGCCGATGTCCAAGGAATTAGTTTCCATCACGGGAGCTAAGGAACCAACGGGCATTGCGTGGAAACCGCCAGCAGAACCACCTAAACGCGGTGGCCGCCCAAGTGGCGGACGTTCCGGTGGCGGACGTCCACAAGGAAGATCTGGCGGCTCACGCGGGGGAAGCCGGACTCGGTAAACCCTGTTCTCACGCTCGAAATGTCCGTTTTATATTGTTTAAATCTGCCCTACAGTTGGTTTTAAGAAACGAGGAAGTCAAGTGAGTGATAGCAAAGGTTTTGGTCGCTTTTTTAAGGGCGAAGAAAGTAATGGGAGTACGTTAATGCGCGATCCAGGGGATGCAGAAAAAACAATTGGCGCATTGCAGGCGCGCATCACTGAGCTTGAAGGCGCCACTGGACGTCAAAGTTTCATTGACATGGACGAAGACGCACTTACCCAGATAGCTGCTGAGGATGCAGCCGTAATTATTCGCGCTGCTCGGCTACGTGCAGGAAAACTAATCGAACAAGCAACTGACACTTTGCAACAAGCAGAGTCAGAACGAGAGCAAATTCGCGCGAGCTGTGAACTAGATGCCCGGCAAACTCGGGAAGCAGCAAACGTTGATGCCCGCAAACTTCGTGCTGAAGCGACAGCGACCCTAGAAACCGCCCGAGATCAAGCAGCCCAATTATTAGAGGCAACTCAAAATGATGCTGACTCACAAGCAGACGAAAACCAAAAAGTAATCGCAAAACTTCTCGACGATGCTACTCGTCGCGCGAATGATGTTGCCAAAGAAATTGACTCCCTAAAGCTGAGCGTTGATAAAGAAATCGCAACGCAACGCGCCAATTCGGAACAAGAGTTGGCTGCAATTAGAGCTGCTACCGAGGCTGAATTAAAGCAACTACGTGCTGAAACAGACAAGAGCACTTCTTTACAAATAGCCACAGCTCAAACTGAAGCAAAGCGAATTCAGACGGAAGCGATAAATGCAGTTCAGTTGATGATTGAAAAAGCCACCGGAGATGCGCGCGCACTTAGTGAGGATTCCAGCAAAAATTACAGCGCAGTAATTGCTGATGGTCAAAGTAAATTGCAACAGGCTGAAGCCCAAGCTGTACAAATTGTTTCTCAGGCACAAGCGAAAGCGGATGAGATTGTGCGGAAAGCATCGCAAGAATCACAGGCCGAATCGGCAGCGCTTCGTCAAGCTGCAATTGCATATCGTGATAGCGTTCTGGCTGCTATAGAAATTAACCAAAAGGTGTTTGCGGACTTGACTAAACGAATTTCAGAACTTCGCGTCCAGTGGTTTGATACGCAGGCAGCTTTGAGTCAGATTTCTAATCAGGCCAGTGTACGATTTTCCGACGCAGAATCATCAGCCGCAAATGTGTTTAAAAGTATTTCTGATAGTCGCGTAACCTTGTCTGAATCTTTTGCAGAATTTGCGCAAGCCATTTCAGTCACAAAGCCAGACAAAGATAGCTAGAAAAAAGCATCGTAATAGTTAAGTTCAGTTAAATGCTCTCGGCATTGACACGTCGCCAAATCTGGCTAGCGGTTGTAATTGGATTACTCGCGGGCGTCTTGGCCGGAATGTTCGGAGTTGGCGGCGGCTTCTTAATGGTTCCTCTATACATTTCATGGTTGGGGCTGGAACAAAGAAAGTCTCACGCAACTTCATTGGCAGCTATCGTGCCAATTGCACTGGCTGGAGCACTTGGATATACAGCCCAGGACAGCGTTGACTTTAGTGCGGCAATTGCACTTTTAGCCGGTTCAGTTCTCGGCGCACTTTATGGAGTTAAGTTACTTGGACAAGTTCCACTTAAGTTTCTGCAGCTTGGCTTTGCATTCCTTCTCTATTCATCGGCCGCGCGCTTGATTTGGTCCTCAAATCCACATCAACTCCTTGATGGTTGGGCAAGTGTTACCTTACTTATTGCAGTTGGCTTTTTCGCTGGCGTCATGGCAGGACTTTTTGGCGTAGGCGGCGGGATTGTCATGGTTCCAGCGCTGATAATCGCGGCTGGCACGAATTCGCTAGTCGCGCGTGGCACCAGCCTTTTGGTAATTGTGGGATCGGGACTTTCGGGGACTTGGTCCAACCTGCGCAAGAAAAATATTGAGATTTCATATGCTTTACTTTCAGGAATTGCGGGGGTTCCAAGCACATTTTTCGGGGTTTACCTCAGCCACCAGGTGCCACAGCGAATCGCTTTAATTTTGTTCGCGTTTATTTTGATAGCAATCGCAACGCAGCAAGTCCAAAAAGCCAGAGGCGGTTCTGCGGTTCATTAAAGTTCCAAATAGGCTCTTACATAATTGAATGAAGGTGAAATTGCATATGTTGGTATTTATTCCAGCCGAGTCAAAAGCGGGCGAAAAACGCGTTGGGTTGACTCCTGAAGGTGCGGGGAAACTCATCAAGCTTGGGCTAACTGTGTCCATCCAAGATGGCGCTGGACAGGTTTCTGGCTATCACAATGATGAATACAAATTAGCGGGCGCCCAGATCGCCGATAGTTCTTCGATCATGAGTTCAGCAGATGTTGTGGCATCAGTAAGGCCACTTGCAAGCGAACAAATTTCACAACTTAAATCTGGTGCGCTAACAATTTCATTTTTGTCACCAACGAACGACTCCGAAGTTATCAAAGCACTTGCGGATAAAAAAGTAACTTCACTTTCCTTTGATGTATTGCCACGAATTTCGCGCGCGCAGTCAATGGATGCTCTGACTTCACAGGCACTTTGCGGTGGATATCGCACAGTACTTATCGCAGCTGAGCGCGCGCCAAAGTTTTTCCCAATGCTCATGACTGCAGCTGGAACTATTCCTCCTGCAAAAGTGTTAGTACTTGGCGCAGGTGTTGCCGGTCTGCAAGCTATGGCGACTGCTCGCCGGTTGGGCGCGGTCGTAAGTGCTTATGATGTTCGCGCATCCAGCGCCGATGAAGTTAAATCAATGGGCGCAACTTTCTTGAATCTTGGACTTGATGAAGTTGAAGGCGCCGGCGGTTATGCACGCGAAATGACCGCAGAGCGGGCGAAAGCACAACAGGATGCATTAAAGAAATTCATCTCAGAATCTGACGTAGTGATTACAACTGCAGCTGTTCCAGGCCGCAAAGCCCCAACACTTATTACCAGTGACATGATGAGCGCAATGAAGCCAGGTGCAATCATTATTGATCTAGCTGCTGAATCTGGGGGCAATGTTGATGGCAGCGTTGCTGGACAAGATGTTGAAGTTAAAGTTCCAGGTGGCGTGGTAACAATTATTGGCTGCAAGGATCTTGCTAGTCAGTTAGCGGTTCATGCCAGCAAGCTTTATTCCCAAAACGTAGTTTCATTGTTAACTTTGATGACTACTGAGGGTGTTGTAACACCGGACTATTCAGATGAAGTCGTGCAAGGTTCTGCCGTTGTTTTCAACGGCGAAATCAAAAATGCAATGGCCCGTGAAACTTTAAATCTGCCCGCATTAGCAACTGGAGAGGGTGAATAGTTATGGATGCTATTTCGCTGTTAACCATTTTTATTCTCAGCATCTTCGTCGGCATCGAAGTTGTCTCGAAGGTATCTGCAATTTTGCATACTCCACTTATGTCGGGTGCGAACGCGATTCACGGTGTGGTTCTAGTTGGCGCCATTTTGGTAACCGGCAAAGCAACTGACAATGTTCAGCTTTATTTGGGATTAGTAGCGATTGTCTTAGCCGCAATAAACATGGTTGGCGGCTTTGTTGTTACTGATCGAATGTTGGAAATGTTTAAGCCCAAGAAGGCTGAAAAGGAAGAGGTGTCCAAATGACACCAACTTGGGTACGCGTTGCTGAACTGCTAGCTGCGGTTCTATTTATTCTTGCGCTAAAAGGTTTGTCATCGCCAAAAACTGCCCGCCGTGGAAATTTACTTGGCGCCGCTGGCGCTGCTATTGCAACGGCAGTTGCTTTTTTCTATGGTCAAAAATTTTACGGTGGTCCGGTTCAGCATTTGCCTGAAATTTTGATTGCAATTGCAATCGGTTCCATCATTGGTTGGGTGGCTGCGCGTCGGGTGCAAATGACTCAGATGCCACAGATGGTTGCACTATTTAATGGTGTGGGCGGCGGGGCCGCTGCCGTTATTTCTGTTATTGAATTCTTGTCTGTTCATTCCGAGAGTGCAGCGATTTTAACTGCAACCATTTTCACAGTAGTAGTTGGTTCAGTTTCATTTACTGGCTCACTATTAACTTTTGCCAAGCTGCAAGAATTAATGACTTCTCGTCCAGTAGTTATTCCGTTGGGGCGCTTTATAACTATTGGCGTAGCGGTTGCAACCGTAGTTACGGCAGTTGCGCTAATCCTCAATCCAACAAATTCGCTGCTTTGGTTATTGCTCGGTTTGTCGCTAGTCCTTGGTATCTTGCTGGTATTGCCAGTTGGCGGGGCAGATGTTCCAATTGTGATTTCGCTACTGAACGCATTCACTGGACTCTCAGTTGCTGCTTCCGGTTACGTACTTAATAACGTGTTGCTGATTGTTGCTGGAACTTTAGTCGGGGCGTCGGGTACTTTGCTCACACGCATGATGGCGCAAGCGATGGGCCGGCCACTTACGAATACTTTGTTCGGTGCGTTTAAGAAAAGGGTTGCCTCCTCGGCCGTTTCTTCCGAAGATCGGCCAGTAAAGTCTGCATCGCCACAAGATGTTGCAATAATGTTGGCTTACGCCCGAAAGGTAATTATTGTTCCGGGCTATGGTCTCGCAGTTGCGCAGGCGCAAAACACGATTCGGGAACTGGTTGAACTATTAGTTGCCAAGGGAATTGAAGTTGATTACGCAATCCACCCAGTTGCTGGACGTATGCCTGGACATATGAACGTTTTACTTGCTGAAGCCAACGTGCCATATGAGCAGCTAAAAGAAATGGATGAAATTAATCCAGAATTCCCGGGAACCGATGTTGCTCTAGTTGTTGGCGCAAATGACGTTGTTAATCCGGCTGCCCGCGATGACAAGTCTGCGCCAATTTATGGCATGCCGATCTTAAACGTAGATCAAGCGCAACAGGTGGTATTCCTGAAGCGCTCAATGCGTCCAGGTTTTGCTGGAATTGAGAATGAAGTCCTGTTTGATCCAAAGACTTCCCTTTTGTTCGGGGATGCAAAAGATTCGTTGACCAAGGTCGTAGGAGCACTTAAGTCTTTGTAGCGAGTGAGTGGTACCGGTGGGAACCACGAAACTATCGGTGGGAACCACGAAACTATCGGTGGGAACCGCGAAGGCACGGGGTCTAAGGTATCGGTGGGAACCACGAAGGCACGGGGTCGAAAGAATCGGATCGGAACTATCGGTGGGAACCGCGAAGGCCTTGCCTTCGCTCCCAAATCCCGCTGATTACAGCCAAATAAATCTCATTCGCCCAGAAGGGCGAAGAAGATTTATGGCGGTATCGGTGGGATTTGAACCCACGGTGCGCTTACACGCACACAACTTTTCGAGAGTTGCACCTTCGGCCGCTCGGACACGATACCGAGATCAAGATTACTTGCTATTGAGATGCATAAGAAATCGTGAAACTATCGCTGCGCCTTAAAAAACTCACTCAAGATCGCCGCGCATTCTGCTTCTAATACCCCAGATACTACTTCTGGGCGATGGGGTAACCGGCGATCTCGCACCACATCCCAAAGCGAACCAACAGCACCCGCTTTGCGATCGAAGGCGCCAAACACTATTCGACCAATACGCGCTTGGACCGCAGCGCCCGCACACATTGTGCACGGCTCCAATGTCACGACCAAAGTGTGATCATCTAGGCGCCAAGATTTATTAGCTAAAGCGGCCATTCGCAGCGCGACAACTTCGGCGTGATTCATCGGATCGCGCTCTTGTTCACGAGTGTTAAAACCTTCGCCCACGACCAACCCAGCTGGATCAAGTACCAGCGCCCCAATGGGAACTTCACCTTGTTGCGAAGCAGTTGCAGCAAGAACTAGTGCCTTGCGCATGGCTTCATCAAATGCTGGGTTTTGCATTCATTTATTGTTTCACGCCTTTTCTCGACTTTTCACAATACGAATTCTTTGTTATGGTTTGAGCAGGTCAAGAGTGATAGCACTAAGTCCCGGCTAGCTATCCGACAACCCTTGCAGACCGCGATGGGGTGCCTCCGGATGAAGACCTGGCTGCGCAAGCAGCAAGCGCGGGTCCATAACAGGGCCCAACTTGGGTGAACAACCGTTGACCCATGCCACCTGAAATATCAAGGAGACAGCGTGAAAAACGTAACAATACGTCGATTTGGCACAGCACTAATTGCAGCATCAGCGTTGCTATTAACTGCCTGCGGATCGTCATCAGAAACAGCAGCATCAGCTGCGCCGTCAACAGCCGAAACAGCAGCAAGTGCCTGTGCTCCAGAAAGTTTGCAGACACTTACTTCTGGAAAACTAGCCATTGCCACAGGTGAGCCTGCTTACTTCCCATGGGTCATCGATGACGCACCGGAATCAGGCGAAGGCTTCGAAGCCGCAGTTGCGTATGCAGTTGCAGCTCAACTTGGCTTTGCAAAGGAAGATGTTTCTTGGGTACGCACCACATTTGATGGCGCAATTACCCCAGGTGCAAAAGACTTCGACTTTAACTTGCAACAGTTCTCAATCACTGAAGAACGTAAAGCAGCTGTCGATTTCTCGACTCCTTACTACTCAGCACCGCAAGCCATTGTTTCTTACGCAGGTAGCCCAATCGAGGGTCTAACCACGATCGAGGAACTAAAGGGCGCAAAGCTTGGCGCAGGTGTTGGAACAACATCACTTGATGCAATTTCAGCAGTGTTTGGCTCCGAGCCACAAGCATTCAATGACAATGCTGCTGCAGTAGCTGCGCTAAAGAATGGTCAGATTGATGGCATCGTCGTTGACTTGCCAACGGCTTTCTACCTATCTGGTGTTGAAGTTGAAGGCGGCATCATTGTTGGCCAGATTCCATCAACTGGCGATAGTGGCGACTTCGGATTGTTGCTAGCAAAAGATAGCCCAATTACATCCTGTGTTTCACAGGCAGTTGATGCTATCCGTGCCAGTGGCGAATTAGATGAAATCACTGCAAAGTGGCTTTCAACTGACGCTGGCGCACCAGTACTTCAATAGTGCTGGTTTAGTTAAGTCATGAATAACGTGAGCCCGGCCCGAGATAATTCGGGTCGGGCTTCGTTATGGACACCAAGTCCGCGTGAAGTCGAGCGCCAAGTAGCACGAAATGCAATCAATCGAAAAAAGATTCTGATTGCAACAACTTCTTCCATTTTGGTTCTTGGTGCACTAGCATCGCTGATTGTCACCTCACCTGGCTGGCAAGTAGTTAAAGAAACTTTTTTTGATTGGTCTTATGGCAGTGAAGTCCTAGGCGCCATTTCCAAAGGGCTGATCGTCAATATCAGATTAACGATAATCGCAGCAATTCTAATTGGAATTTTTGCGATGGTTCTTGCACTACTTCGGACATCTCGCTCCGCCGCACTAACGCCATTTCGATTTTTAGCTACCGCTTATGTCGACATTTTTCGAGGTGTCCCGCTACTTTTGGTAATTTTGCTAATTGGTTTTGGCTTACCTGCCCTTCGTATTGAGGGCCTAACAAACAGCGTGTTAATTCTCGGCACTGCAGCAGTAGTACTTACTTATTCCGCATATGTTGCAGAAGTTTTGCGAAGTGGAATCTTGTCAATTCATCCAAGTCAGCGAGCAGCTGCCAGATCCCTTGGACTTACTTCCTCACAAACTATGCGTCACGTGGTTTTGCCACAAGCGGTAAAGCGAGTGGTACCACCTTTGCTGAATGATCTAGTAGCTCTGCTTAAGGATACTGGTTTAGTTTCGATTCTTGGTGTGACCGATGCAGTGCGCGCAGCGCAAATTGCTAGTTCACGAACATTCAATTACACACCATATGTAACAGCTGCGATTCTATTTTTGCTCATTACAATTCCGCTGACTAGATACACTGATCGCGTTCTTGCTAAATCGATTAAACGTCAGAATGCGCAGGGCGCAGCATGAATGTTTTGGAAGTTAAGAACCTCCGGAAATGCTTCGACGACAACTTGGTACTCGATGACTTATCGCTTACCGTCCCAGATCACACGGCCACTGTATTAATAGGTGCATCTGGCTCGGGTAAATCAACATTGCTTCGCTGCATTAATTTGTTGGATTCAATTGACGATGGCTCGATTTATTTGGATGGACGCGAGATATCAGATCCAGGTATTGATGTTGATGAAGTCCGCCGAAGTCTAGGAATGGTGTTTCAGTCTTTTAATTTATTTCCACACATGAGTGTTTTAGATAACATCACACTTTCGCCAATTCGAGTACATCGAATTCCCAAAGCCCAGGCGCGTGATGAAGCAATGGCACTACTTCGCCGTTTTGACTTAGCGGATAAGGCAGATCAATTTCCGGATCGCTTAAGTGGCGGACAACAACAGCGCGTTGCAATAATTCGATCGATTGCCGTTAAGCCACGACTCCTTCTGCTCGATGAAATAACTTCATCCCTTGATCCAGTTTTAGTAAATGAAGTACTTTCTATTGTTCGTGATCTAAAAACCGAAGGCATGGCAATGGTCTTAGCAACTCATGAAATGGGATTTGCCACACAGGTTGCTGATGAAGTTTGCTTCTTAAAGAATGGCAAAATTATTGAACGTGGCCCAGCGTCACAAGTTATTAGCGCTCCACAACATAGCGACACGCAAGATTTCTTACAACGCGTGCATGAAGCAGGACGACTTTAGTTTTCTGGGTAATCTATGACGCGCGCATGTAGTGAAGTGCGACCTTGCAGCGCAGCTCTAACAGCCCGGTGCAAACCGTCTTCTAAATAAAGTTGTCCATTCCAGCGAACTACGTGGGCAAACAAGTCGCCAAAGAATGTGGAGTCGCTAGCTAGCAGTGCATTTAAGTCCAAAGTGCTACGAATCGTGGCCAGATCCGCTAAGCGAATTTGTCTCGGTGCCAAGGCCGCCCAGTCCTCACTGGCTATGGTCAAGGCAGGGTATGGGCGCTCGTCCAAGACTGACTTAAAGATCACATCTAAACAATAGGGAAATCCCCTTGCAGAACGGGTATTTGGCATCCTAGGTATGTCGCTAGCAGCGAACAAGGTCCATAAGGTGAGCGAGCGGTTTCGCGGTCAGAGACAATGGGTAGTACCGTAAAGATTCAATAATTACCCGATTTTAAGGGCGTTGGTTTGCGCAACATGAAGTTAAAGTCAGTTTTTCGATCTCCACTAATTTGGATCTTGCTCGCCGTAATGGCGCTCCTTATTGGAAGCAACGCGGCCACTGGAAGCAGTGCCGTTGAAAAAGTAGACACCTGGAGAATAGTCGACGATATCCAACAGGGAAGAGCCAAGTCAGTTACCTTGGTCGACAAAGATCAGTTGATAAATGTCACTTTGACTGATGGCACGAAAGTCACTGCCAATTACATTTCAGGGCAAGGAACAGATTTAATTGATTTACTAAAAGCTGAAAAAGCTGCTGGAAACATTCCAGATGGGTACAACGTTAAGGTCCCGTCCCAATCATTTTTAGTCAGCCTGCTTACATCAGTTCTCCCAATCATTTTGATATTGGGTCTGCTGTTTTACTTTATGGGCAAAATGCAGGGTGGCGGTCAAGTAATGAAATTTGGCAAGTCCAAAGCCAAAATGATTACTAAAGATATGCCACAAACAACGTTTGCAGATGTTGCGGGCGCTGCCGAAGCGGTACAAGAACTCGATGAAATTCGAGAGTTCCTGCAAGAGCCAGCAAAGTTCCAGGCACTTGGCGCAAAAATTCCTAAGGGTGTTTTACTTTATGGCGCACCTGGAACTGGTAAGACTTTGTTAGCTCGCGCAGTGGCAGGCGAAGCTGGCGTTCCCTTCTTTTCGATCTCAGGTTCTGATTTTGTGGAAATGTTTGTTGGTGTTGGTGCCAGCCGAGTTCGCGACTTATTTGAGCAAGCAAAAGCAAACGCACCCGCCATTATTTTCATTGATGAAATAGATGCAGTGGGTCGTCATCGTGGTGCGGGTATGGGCGGCGGTCATGATGAGCGTGAGCAAACTTTGAACCAGATGCTCGTTGAAATGGACGGCTTTGATGCCAACACTGGGGTTATTTTGATTGCGGCAACTAACCGGCCAGACATTCTTGATCCAGCGTTATTGCGCCCGGGGCGCTTTGATCGACAGATTTCTGTTGATGTTCCAGACCTTCTTGGTCGCCGTGATGTACTTACTGTGCACGCCAAGGGTAAGCCGATTTCTGAAGATGTGGATCTAACTGCAGTTGCTAGACGCACACCTGGATTTTCTGGTGCGGATTTAGCAAACGTACTTAATGAAGCTGCCTTGCTGACGGCTCGCACAGATCAAAAACTAATTACAAATGAAACTCTCGATGAAGCAATTGATCGAGTAATTGGTGGACCGCAAAAGCGGACTCGGGTGATGGGTGAACACGAACGTTTAATCACTGCATATCACGAAGGTGGCCACGCTCTTGTTGCGGCCGCGCTTCCAAACACTGATCCAGTGCATAAGGTAACAATTTTGCCGCGTGGTCGCGCACTTGGTTACACCATGGTGCTGCCAGAAAATGACAAATATTCAACCACTCGAAGCGAAATGCAAGATCAACTTGCTTACATGCTGGGTGGGCGCGCTGCCGAAGAAATGATCTTCCATGATCCAACTACGGGCGCGAGCAATGACATCGAGAAAGCAACTTCAGTTGCGCGCAAAATGGTTATGCAGTTCGGTATGACCGAACGCTTAGGAGCCATTAAATACGGAGCTGAATCTGGTGAAGTATTTATGGGTCGCGACATGGGCCATGGTCGGGAATACTCAGAAGAAGTAGCTTCGGCAATTGATGAAGAAGTTCGCGCATTTATTGATGTTGCCCATCATGAGGCTTATGAAATTCTCTCTGAAAATCGCGATGTCCTAGATGCCTTAGTTGTTGAATTGCTTGAGAAGGAAACACTTAACCGTGAGGAAATCGAACGAATTTTCCAGCCGTTAAATCGCCGCCCGGGTCGTCCAGCTTGGACTGGATCTGCTCGTCGTTCACCTAGTGATCGTCCGCCAGTTGATGTGCCACCACTTGCGTTAACTAATGCCTTTGGTCCTAAAGCAGTGGGCGAATCAAATAGCGAAGTTGTGACTGACGCAGCCGAATCAACATTGACCGAATCAACAACTGCTGAAAATCTTTAGGCAAGCTTGTGAGTATCGATCCAATTGAACAGTTAAGTGAACCACCAGCTGTTGGTCCATTTGACGCGGTTCGGGTGGAAGCAGCAATTCGCGAATTGCTAATTGGCATTGGTGAAAATCCGGATCGTGAGGGTCTAGCGCAAACGCCTGCGCGCGTTGCTAAGTCTTATGCGGAGATTTTTGGTGGGATTCATCAAAGTGCACAAGAAGTGTTAACTACGTCATTTTCCCTTGGCCATGATGAATTGGTAATAGTGCGAGACATCCCAATTTATTCGACTTGCGAACACCATTTACTGCCATTTCATGGCGTTGGTCATGTTGGTTACATACCGGGCGAAGACGGCAAAATCACTGGGCTTTCCAAAATCGCTCGCCTCGTCGACATGTACTCTCGTCGTCCGCAGGTTCAAGAGCGACTAACTACCCAGATCGCAGATGCCATGACGGAAATACTTGGTGCGCGCGGATCAATAGTTGTCATCGAATGTGAGCACTTATGTATGTCGATGCGCGGAATACGTAAACCAGGCTCAAAAACTTTGACTTCTGCTGTTCGTGGCCAATTGCGCGATCCCGCAACGCGCGTTGAAGCTATGTCACTTATTAACGGAAAGTAATTGTCGATGCTGCATCCAAGTGGGCTACCAAATCAAATTAGTTCAATAGACCGCACACTTGTAATGGGAGTAATAAATGTCACGCCAGATTCATTTAGTGATGGCGGATTATTTTTAGATTCTAAAGTTGCAATCGCACATGCCCAGCAAATGCTTTTGGATGGCGCGGACATCATTGATATTGGCGGGGAATCAACGCGCCCAGGTTCGCAGCGGATTTCCGCGCAAGAAGAGATCGATCGAGTTCTGCCAGTCATTTCCGAAATGGCCAAAACGGATGCAATTTTAAGTATTGACACAATGCGCGCCGAAGTTGCCAAGGTTGCAATGTCTGCGGGCGCTCACATGGTTAATGATGTGAGTGGCGGAAAAGCTGACCCAGAAATGCTTGGCTATGTCGCAGCGTTAACTGCGCCATACATATTGATGCATTGGCGTGGACCTTCGAATATCATGAACACTTTGACAAATTATGATGACGTTGTGCGAGATGTAACCATGGAAATCAATGCTCAAGTCGAGGTAGCTGTTTCAGCTGGAATTTCCAGAGACCGCATTGCCATAGATCCAGGCATTGGATTCGCTAAAACAGTTGAACAAAACTGGCCGATCTTAAAGCACCTTGACGTATTGGATGAGCTAGGACTTCCAATATTGATGGGTGCATCGCGCAAAAAATTCTTAGGAGAATTGCTAGCGAGTAACGGCGAACCGCGCGATATGGCGCAGCGGGAGTCGGCGACCACAGCTATTTCAACACTCATGGCACTGCGCCAGACTTGGGCAGTTCGGGTGCATGATGTTAAGGCAACTCGGGATGCGGTTGCTGTCGTAGAGCGATTGGCACAAACAACATGATGGACAAAATCACGATCACTGGAATTACCGGATTTGGTTTTCACGGAGTTCTCGAACACGAGCGTCGCGACGGGCAAACATTTTCGGTAGACCTGGAAGTAATCACCAACTTTGATTCAGCGGTTACCTCCGATGATGTTCGAGACACTGTGAATTATGCGGAGCTGGCAGATATTGTCCATGCTGCGATAGTAGGTGAACCAGTTAACTTAATTGAAAAACTTGCCAACCAGATTGCAACGGATTGCTTGGATATCTCGGGCGTTACAACAGTGACTGTTACCGTACATAAACCACAGGCACCAATTCCAGTGCCATTCACAAATGTTTCAGTGTCCAGGACGTTACCGTAATGAAGGCCACAGTTGGTCTTGGTTCAAATATGGGCGATCGGCTAGCCAACCTGCAATTTGCAATTGATTCGCTAAATGCCATTGTTGGAACCCAAGTTCACTCCATTTCACCAGTTTATGAAACAGATCCAGTTGGTGGCCCAGCACAAGATGATTATCTAAACGCAGTTGCAGTGTTGAAAACTATTTTGTCACCAGAGCAACTACTTGATGCAACTCAACAGATCGAACTGGCAGCTCACCGAGAACGCAGCGAACATTGGGGCCCACGCACCTTGGACTTGGATTTGTTGGCGATGGATGACTTAACTCTTGATTCGCAGAATTTAGTTTTGCCACATCCGCGAGCACATGAACGTGGCTTTGTGTTATTGCCTTGGTCAACACTTGATCCAGATTATTTCATTCCAGGACATCGATGTGTTGCAGAGTTACTTGCGGAAGTTGACATAAGTGGCGTGCGGTCAAGGCCAGACTTAACACTTGTGGTTACGCCATGATTCAGCAAACTAAAGTTGGCACGTTAGTAGTGCTATCAGTGTTAGCCAGTGCAATAGGTTGGTCACTTTCCCAACTTTGGCCAATCTGGTTTGAACAAGGAATTCCAGTACCAGTTGGTAGCGCGGTGGCAATGGTGTTGGTAGCCCTGAGTTTGTTGGTCTGGACTCTCATGACTCGGGCACGGTTAAAACCAGGTTCGCAAGCACCTCGATTGCACCCATTAGTTGCTGCGCGAACTGCAGCGCTGGCAATGTCAGCATCTCGAGTGGGCTCATTGGCTTATGGCTTCTATTTTGGTGCTGCGTTATCCAGTATTGCGGGAGCAAGTTCACCAGCAGCAAGTAACCGAATAGCTATTTCAACAATCACAGCAGTTGCCAGCTTATTCACTGCGGCTATTGCGTTATGGCTAGAAAGAATTTGTCGATTACCACAGCCGCCAGCAAAACCGGATGTCAGAAATGGTACTTCCGCTTAGACTGCTGTTATGAGTCGAGTCGCACTGCTGCAAATAGATGTGAGCGATACCGAGACTCCTGAAGCTAGAGTTCTGCGAGTTTTAGATTTAGTCGCGCAGCAAAAAGGTAAATGTGATTTAGCGATTCTGCCTGAGTTGTGGAAAATCGGTGCTTTTAATTCTGGCGCTCTGGAAGCCTACGCCGAACCAACTGACAGTGAACTCGTTAAGCAATTGCAGCAAGCTGCCAAGGCAGGAAACTTTTGGTTACACGGTGGTTCATTTGTTGAACGACTTGCAGATGGTGGGATGTCCAACACTGCTGTGCTGATTAATCCAGCCGGTGAGATTGTTGATTTTTACCGCAAGATGCATCTTTATGGATTTGATCGTGGGGAAGCGATTTTGCTAAATCGCGGAACGCATATTGTGACTGCGCAAGATACTCCTGTTGGGCATGCTGGCTTAGCAATTTGCTATGACTTACGCTTCCCAGAATTATTTCGTGGCATGGGAGATTTAGGCGTTGAGACGATACTCATTAGCTCCGGGTGGCCAACGCCACGAATCAATCACTGGCGAGTTTTGAACCAAGCCCGTGCCATTGAGAACCAGGCTTGGGTAATTGCTTGCAATGAGGTTGGACCAAACGGCGACATCATGTTGGGTGGTCATTCAATGGTGATAAGCCCGCGCGGGGAAATTGTGGCTGAAGCTGGAACAGGCGCAGAAGTTCTATATGCAGACATTGAGCTTGATCAAGTTGCACAGTTTAGAGCTGAGCACCCATTCCAAAAAGATCGATTTATTCGCTAGTTGCGTTATCCCGCTTGTTAAGCGCACTAAGTCCTGCGTTGTATTCCTTCAAGTCAACATCGCCATCACGGTCTGCGGCTCGATCAAGTTGCTTTGCTAAGCGAGTGTCACTGCGCGACCACATCACAGCAACAATTACGAGCAGTACAAAGGTTGGAACCTCACCAAGCGCCCAAGCAATACTGCCCCCGGCTTGGGAATCGGCTAACAAACTAGTTACCCAAGGTGGTTGGACCTGGATGTACCAATCAACGCCAATTGGTTGCGTAGATTGCATGAGAGCAATTGCGAAAAATGCGTGAAGTGATAAACCAACTAACACAATCATTAATCGCGACCAATAAGGAATTTCTCTTGGACTTGGGTCTGCGCCAATTACCACGTAAGTGAAAAGTAAACCAGAAATTAAGAAATGAACTTCCATAAAAACATGGCCAGTATGGCTGCCCATCAAGGTTGCAAATAATGGCGTGAAGTACATTGCGTAGAGCCCGAAAGTAAACACTCCTAAAACGAAAAGTGGGTGAGTGCTTCGGCGCGAATAGTTGCTGTGAAGTGCTGCCAAGATCCATTCGCGGGCGTTTCGATGATCAGCTACTTTTTTTGCCGGTAATGCTCGCAAGGCCAAGGTAATTGGGTTACTTAGCACGATAAAAATGGGTGCGATCATGGATAAAACCATGTGTTGAATCATGTGATATTGAAACGAAACTTTTGAATACATGCTGATTCCGGAACTAGTGGTCCAGATAACTAAACCAATACCAACCATGAATGAAATTGTGCGAAGAGTGCTCCACTTAATTTCATTGCGCTTAACTCGCCATACTCCGATTGTGTAAAGCGCAGCGGCAACCAAACTCAGCGTCAAAATCAACCATTCCGGATTCCAGCCAAAAATTACATTTGAAAAAGTTGGCGGTGGCGGATACGCAAAGCCAAGAATCTCTTCACCTGCCGAGTTCAACGGCGCAGACGAACGGCTTGTTGGAGTCGATTGAAGCGCAACGCCCACACCAATTGCAATTGCCATAATTACTGCATCTGTTGCCAGAAACCCTTTCAAGTTTCCATCTGAAGTCAAACGTGCACGAATTTTTACTGCCATCAACATCAAAATTGTAAAAAATATTATTTTTAATACGACTAATTGGCCGTAACGGCTAAGCCACAAGTCACTGATTGAATCTATTCGGGCATAAGTATTAGTGATCCCAGAAATCGCTAGCACTGCTACACTTGTGGCAGCCAATGCAGAAAACCGAGAAACCACCTTTAGATCTTTTGCTTTAACGAAGGAAGCGACTGCCCAAAGGCAACCCACCCAAGCACTCATTGCCAATCCATGAGCAATAGAAGATGTCAGCGCGAGCGAATGGCTTCCAAGTGATGCGGAATGACTATTCAAAAGTGGGGCAGTAATACTCGCACCGGCTAAAGCAGCTAACACCGCTATCGAATTTAGTGAAACTAAAAATATGCCAGCAATTGAAATTGCAATTGCGATTAACGCAGAAATCATGAAGCTCCGAGAGGGTGGGAGCGACATCAAGTAGGTGCTTATGAATCCAGGTCTAAATACATCTTTAAATGGCACACCCAAAATATTTGCCATCGTGGTCAATGCTGCTATCACAGCCGATGCTGACCAAAGCGCGCTAATTGCACTTGCATGTAGTACAGCTTTACGACCATCGTGAGAAATAGTTTGTCCCGTAGTTGGAGCCAGGAATGTCCAAGTAACAAGTAAGCCAAAAACTCGCAGCCCAAGAACAACGTGGGCAAGACTGGCGAGTTGTAGCGTCCAACTATTTACTTGGCCTGCGTCAGGAATACCTTCTGGAAATGGCGCCCAAGCCCCGCCACCATATATGAGAGCAACTGCGAAAGAAATAATCAGGAGTAGGAATATTGCTGACCTTGAAATAAGTCCGAGCATAAAGCGTTATCTACTTCGACGTAGGTAAAGGCCAACCGCAATTAATCCAGCCAATGCAGCAATAGCAACGATAGCAGCGGTATTGCTTGCCCCCGATGTTTCATCTTCTGCCAGAGGTAATGCGGTGGTTATTGGAGTGTCAAGTGCGCTCATCATTGGCTCTGGTGTTCCAGTTCCAGCATCTGCAGGTAAGGCCGATGGTGCGACACCTGATTCTGCAGCAGCGGTGTACTTGAAACTGAACTCATTACTTAGAACGTGTCCGTCATCAGCAGTTGCGCGCCAAGTTACTAAAACTATGCCAGGAGTTAAATCAAGTGGCCACGCAATACTTAAAGTAGCGCCAGCAAGTGTGGGAGCGGGCGAATCCAAGATGTCGCCAGCCTCATTCATCACGACGATAGCTGCGCCATCAACGAGTGGCGGCTCACTAAATGTGATTGAGATTGATTCCTGGGACACATTTACATCAGTTTCTGCCGCTGGTGAAGTGCTCACTATTTCGGTGTGTGCCAGGGCGGTGGAAATCGGGCCTAGTACAGATGCGCCAACTAGCGCGAGAACGCTTAGTAGGCTCTTTGAATTCCGAAGATAGGTCATATCGACCATAGTACGACAGTAATTACATGGGGGCTTAAAGCCGGCTTGCTGAAATCAATATTTGAGATATTCCTAACCTATTGCGGCGCTCGAATGCGGGGATTAGTAATCTTGGAGACGTGCTGCTATCTGACAAAGACATCAAAGCTGAAATTGCCTCCGGCCGAGTTGGGATTGATCCATTCGAACCAACAATGGTGCAGCCTTCGAGTATCGACGTTCGATTAGATCGATTCTTTCGGGTTTTCGAAAATCATCGCTACCCACACATTGATCCATCAGTAGAGCAAGTTGATTTAACGCGTGAAGTTGAAGCAATTGGTGATGAGCCATTTGTGTTGCACCCAGGTGAATTTGTCTTGGGAAGCACTTATGAAGTTGTAACTTTGCCAAACAATATCGCGGCTCGGCTCGAAGGTAAGTCCAGTCTGGGTCGCCTTGGACTTTTAACGCACTCCACTGCAGGCTTTATCGATCCTGGATTTTCTGGCCACGTCACACTTGAATTAGCTAACGTAGCAACGCTTCCGATTTTGCTTTATCCCGGAATGAAGATTGGTCAAGTTTGCTTCTTCCAAATGACATCAGATGCCGAGCATCCTTATGGCTCGAGTATTTACGGTTCACGTTATCAAGGCCAGCGTGGTCCAACACCAAGTCGCTCACATGCGAACTTTCATCGAACTATTATTTCCTAATTACTTCGCCTTAACGCGATCCAAAAGTAAAGTCGCAATGTCAACAACTTCAGCGGCGGCCTCGCCGCCAGCTTCTTGCGCGCGTACAGTCACGGCGTCATTTAACATCACGGAACAAAATGGACAAGCAACTGCAATTTTTGTGGCACCAGTTGCAAGTGCTTCATCGCCACGATTTTGATTAACACGCGTGCCGATCTTTTCTTCCATCCACATGCGGCCACCACCTGCGCCGCAGCAGAATGACTTTTCTTTATTGCGATCCATCTCGACTAAATTGACACCTGGCATATTTGTGATCAATTCACGAGGTGGCATATAAATTTTGTTATGACGACCTAGGTAGCAAGGGTCATGGTAGGTAACGGTTTCATCTTCGGGAGTCAGCATTGTCAGGCGCTGCTCAGTAACTAATTGATTTAGTAAAACGGTATGGTGCACTACTTCGTAGTTACCGCCAAGTTGTGGGTATTCTCGGGCAATTGTGTTTAAGCAATGAGGACAGGTAACAACTATGCGACGCGCACCAATTTCATTAAGGACCTCAATGTTTTGTGCTGCTTGCATTTGGTAAAGGAATTCGTTGCCAGCTCGGCGAGCAGGATCTCCAGTGCAAGTTTCGCCTTCACCAAGCACCATGAACTCGATGCCTGCTGTGTGTAGCAATTCCGCTACGGCTTTTGTAGTGTTTTTTGCGCGATCATCATAAGCTCCAGCGCAACCAACCCAGAATAAATATTCAACATCTGCCGGGATTTTGTCTTCGCCATTCATACCAAAAACTCGAACCGGGAATTGAACTTCTTCAATCCAAGTCATTCGGCCGCTGGTATTCATACCCCATGGGTTGCCTTTAGTTTCAAGGTTTTTGAACAGCCCATTCAATTCGGCAGGAAATTCTGCTTCTACAAGAACTTGATGGCGACGAAGATCCATAAAGTGGTCAACGTGTTCGATGTCTACTGGGCACTGTTGGACGCAAGCGCCGCACGAAGTGCAACCCCAAAGTGCGTCGTAATCAATAACGGCGCCTTCATTAGAACGGTGCCCTTTTGCGTCGTAGCCATCAGTTGACGCATGTGGGTTATCTGCATGTGAACCAACCATAGGTCGAGCAACTTCGGCTTGCACTTGCGCACTAAAAGTATCCAACTTCGATTCGTCACTGCCAGCAAGTATGTATGGCGCCTTGGCAAATAAGTGATCCCGCAAATCCATGATCATTAGTTTTGGACTAAGTGGTTTGCCAGTGTTCCAGGCAGGACATTGATCTTGGCAACGACCGCACTCGGTGCAACTCAATAAATCTAAGTTGCCTTTCCAGGTGAAATCTTCAATTTTGCCTCTGCCAAAAGTTGCGTCATCAGATGGATCTTCGAAATCTAAAACTTGCGTTCCGGCATAAATTGGAAGTAGTGGACCAAGTGCATTTGGCCTGCGACTAAATAAAACATTGAGCGGTGCTGCGCCAATATGTAGATGTTTACTGTGAAGTGCTAGAACAAGGAAACCTAAAATAACGCCAATGTTTAACCAAAGGCCAATCATTTCTAACCATTCATTTGCTTCAAGACCAAGTGGTGCGAGTAATTTTGCCGTTGCCTCGGAAGCAAATGCGCCACCATCCATAAACGGAAAGTGTGGTGCATTGTTAATTACGCTCACGTTGTATTGCGCGCCGCGGTAGAGCAATAAAGTCCAAACCACATTGAAGATCATGAACAGGACGAACCACGCTGCGCCTATATGTGAACCGTAGAAACGCGAATCACGGCCGTACTTTGCTGGCCGGCGAAATAACCGAATGATTGCAAACATTGCAATACCAACTAGCACGAAGATCGTAAACAAGTCCTCGAGAAATCCGGTAATCGGGGAGCGACCAATAAGCGGAATAGCAAACGTGTTATTAAATAGTGCGCCGAAAGCTTCCACGATTGTCAGTGATAAAACTATGAATCCCCAGAAAGCTAAAACGTGAGCAATTCCTGGAATAGTCCAAGCAAGTAATTTCTTTTGCCCAAATACTTCAGTGACTTCGGCTTTGACACGGACTCTTTTTTGTGCGGTTCGATCAACTGCAGGCTCTCCGCTACGAACCAAACTGTATAAAAACCAAATTCGTTTTGCGGCTAACGCCGAAAGGAATAGCGTGATGGCTAGTCCAACAATTAGGCGCAAAGCCATCGAATCGCTCATGAAAAAACCTCTTGAATCGCTGTTATCTCTAAATATGCCTGAATTTTTTAGTTAATGCACACTATCGCATCACGAATTTGAAAATTTCTACCTAAGTACACGGTGCTGGTTAGCTAAATTTTGTGGCCATGAACATGTTGCATGGCCCAGGCATACATCGCAATAGCCCCTGCTGCCGAAGCATTCATGGATCTTGTGGATCCACTTTGTGAGATACCTAATATATGGGTGCAGGCCGCGATTCCTTCAGGTGACAAACCAGGGCCTTCTTGGCCGAAATATAAGACACAGGATTCTGGCAAAGTTGCGTTCTCTAAATTTCCACAGCCAGGAACATTATCGATTCCAATGATTGGCACATTGTTTTCCGTTGACCATTCAATAAAGTCAGCAACTGTCGGATGATGTAGCAGGTGCAAGTAGCGATCGGTCACCATCGCGCCTCGTCGGTTCCAACCCTTTTTGCCAACTATGTGGACGGCCGAAACATTAAAAGCATTAGCAGTTCGAACCACTGATCCAATGTTGAGATCATGTTGCCAATTTTCGATGGCAATGTGCAATTTTGCACGCGAAGTGTCTAAGTCAGCAACGATTGCTTCGACTGACCAATATCGGTATTTATCAACGACATTTCTACGATCGCCGAGTTCAAGTAATTCGGGATCAAAATGATCCTGTGTTGGCCATGGCAGTGGGTGCGGACCAACTCCAACAACTGGATAAAACTCTCCCGGACCGAGTTCGCCGCGATCAGGTGGTTCCCTCATTTAAGAATTGAGCGCGTGCGCAATTGCCGCAGTATGAGCAGCAGTTGAGCCACAGCAGGAACCGATTGCATTGATTCCTAGTTCCTTCATCTGCGTTGCGAATTCGCCCATTTCCTCTGGCATGCCGGTGTAAACAAAGTCCGCTCCAACTAGCTGGGGTAAGCCAGCATTGGACTGAATGAAAATGTGGACACCTGCTGGCTTGGCATCGGCGAGTTCACTGGCGATGATTCGCATTTCATCTGTGCCACGGCCACAATTAGCACCAATTAATCGAACTCCCATTTCAGCAATTGCAGTGATCGCTTGTGCAGGTTTAACACCCATCATGGTTCGCAAGTTTGTATCAAAACTCAGAGTTGCAACGATTGGCATGCCAGGGGCAACTTCCTTAGCCGCTTCAACGGCTGCCGCTACCTCGCCAAGGTCACTCATAGTCTCGATTAAAATTGCATCGCAGCCACCATCGACTAACCCACGAATTTGGTCAGCAAATAATGCTTTACCTGATTCTGGAGTAAGTGTTCCCATCGGATCCATCAGTTCACCAGAAGGACCGACATCTCCGAACACAAAAACATTTTCAAATTGGTCAGCCACAGAACGCGCAACTTGGGAGCCAGCTTTATTTAGTTCATGAACGCGATCACCAAGGTCGTGCATTTCTAGGCGGCCTTTAGTGCCACCAAAAGTATTTGTTGTTACGACGTTGGACCCAGCTGTTGCGTAGCCACGAAGCACTGAGGCAACTTTTTCTGGTTGTTCAACATTCCATAATTCTGGTGCACCACCATCAGTAAGACCCAAGTCCTGTAACGCAGTACCCATCGCGCCATCTCCCACAAGTGGATTTCCAGCATCAAGCCATTCGTAAACGTTAGCCATTGTTACTCCTTAGAGTTTAGGAAGATTGGTTAAGAAAGTTTGTCGAGCATAACTTGCAAACCGGCGTCGTCTAGGGAATTCTCAATCCCAGAACTTACTCGCTCGGCTACTTCAGTGGCGTCGCCTTCTTCAAGGATCCAATCACTTTTGCGCCAGCCATCTAGGTAAGCATCGGCATCTTCGGCGCCAACGCGCATGGCCGCTTCATCGATTGCTTCTTGAAAGCGACTGGCGAGGGATACTTTTACGATTTCATCGCCATCTCGCACCACAACCATGGAGGGAAAATCGCGCCAGTAAGTTACTTGATATTCACTCATGCCTAGATTCTAGTGTTAATACGTAAGTTTGAGCCGGGGTCCCAACCGATACTGTTATTTACGTGAAGCGCGTACTGATAATTCATGGCTGGGGTAACGAGCGCCCAGTCGGGCACTGGCATCGCCTGCTGGCAACTCATTTGCGGCAACAAGGTCACGTAGTTGCTTACCCCCAACTTCCAGATACGGCGCTCCCAAGTTTGGATAAGTGGTTAGCAGTTCTCAAAGTTGAACTAGACATGCTCAAAGAGGCTGGCGATGGCGAGTTAATAGTTTTAGCTCACTCATTAGGCTGTCTAACTTGGTTACATGCAGCGCAGAGTGGATTTTTGCGAGAACCAGCTAGTCGAGTGCTACTGGTTGCAGCAGCGGATCCAGATCTGTGCGGCGAAGTGCCGAGTTTTCAAATTGATTTAAATTCCCCGCAGGTAAAAGCAGCCGCACATAGTGCTGCGTTGTCAACACTGTTTGTTGGTAGTGATTCTGATCCGTGGCAACCCCGCGGTGTTTCGGAAACTTTTGGGAAACCACTGGATCTTCCTTACGTAGTAATACCTGGCGCCGGGCACTTTGCCATTGAAGAAGGCTGGACTCCGTGGATAGGTGTTATCAATTGGATTACGGATGCAACTGCAGATTTAGCAGTGCGTTAACAAATGCTTGCTGACTTAAAGAAACTATGGCTGATTCCAGCGTTTCGTACCTTACTTATAGCGCGCATCATTTCCAACATTGGAAATGGACTTGGCCCAATCGCTCTTGCATTTGGCGTACTTAGTTTGGAGGGCGCTACTCCAACGAGTTTAAGTATTGTGATGGCTGCCCAACTTGGACCAATGGTTGTCTTCATGCTTTTTGGTGGCGTACTGGCAGATCGATATCCAAGAGCTCTGGTAGTTGGAACTTCAGATATATTCTTGAGCGGATTTGTCGTAGCGAACGGAATAATGCTGATCAATGGATCAGCAACCGTTACGAGTTTGGCGGTAATCGCTTTCATAAGTGGTTCGCTCAATGCTTTGTGGTGGCCAGCTTTTGCTGGACTAGTTCCAGAAGTAGTGCCTGAGGAAGATTTGCAATCTGCCAACTCTGTAATTGGCCTTGGCGCGAACGCGGCAAATATTGCTGGAACTGTTGCTGGCGGAATCATTGTTGCGGGCATCGGCGCCGGTTGGGCAATGGTTACTGATGGCGTCTCTTTTTTAATTGCTGGAATTTTAGTTTTCACACTTCGCAAATTTGGAAAAACTAGAGACACTTCCCAGCACACACCCTCAGTGTTTGAAGATCTTGCACATGGCTGGAAAGAATTCTCTAGCCGCAGTTGGGTTGTGACAGTGGTTGCGGGATATTCCATTCTTGTCATGATTTTTGAAAGTGTGCTTGGAGTAGTTGGACCAGTGCATGCCGAGCAGGAGCTAGGTGGGCCAAAGCCGTGGTCATACATCCTGGCTGCGCTATCAGTAGGTATGACAGCGGGAGTGCTAGTTTCCCTAAAAGTTCGTCCTAAGCGACCACTATTGATTGCATTGATAGCACAACTCGGCGTTGCTACTTGGATATTCACGATCGGTGTAACTAATTGGATTCCGCTAATTATGGTCAGTGCATTTTTCGCTGGCATTGCATTGGATTTCTTTTCCGTACTTTGGCAAACGGCAATGCAAAGCAACATCCCGCGGGAATCGTTATCGCGAGTCAGTTCATACGATGCCTTTGGCTCACTAGTTTTTGCTCCGTTTGGATTAGTAATCGCAGGTCCGATCACAGAAAGAATCGGAACTGAGCAAACCTTGATAGGCATGGCGATAATTTTTGCTGTGGTGCTTGCTGCCATGTTGAGTGTGGCTAGCGTGCGTAATTTACGCGGACAGAATTTGGAAGTTGAGTCCACTTAAGTCGATCCGTAGAAGTAGCGCCTCATGCAATACTGAAAGCATGATTAATGTATGCATGGCCGGCGCGACTGGTTGGACTGGAAAAGCACTTTCATTTGGACTACGGGAAGATAACGAACTTAAGTTAGTAACAGCAGTGTCCCGATCTAATTCTGGGAAAGATCTTGGTGAGGTACTAGAAAATAAATCTTGGAGTGTTCCAGTATTTGCAGACGTGGCAAGCGCACTCGAAAACGTACAAGTGCTAATTGATTACACCGCGCACGACGCAGTGAAAGCGAATATCTTGCTGGGCATCGAACGCGGTGTGCATGGCATTGTTGGAACATCAGGTTTAACAGCAGCTGACTTTGCTGATATCGATGCTGCTGCAAGAGCTAATGGCGTCGGTGTTGTTGCTGCTGGAAACTTCGCAATAACCGCAGCTATGGCTCAGGCTGCTGCGCTACTAGTCGCAAAATATATTCCAAACTGGGAAGTTATTGATTATGCAAAAGCGGGAAAACCAGATGTACCAAGTGGTACCGCGCGAGAACTTGCCGAACGCTTGAGCGCGGTTCAAAGGCCAACTCTTGGTTACCCGATAGCTGACATTGCAGGACCGAAAGAAGCTCGCGGCGCTGATGTTGATGGCACCAGAGTTCACTCAGTTCGTCTGCCAAGTTTTGTCGTCAGTACCGAGGTGGTGTTTGGCCTGCCAGAAGAACGCATGACTATTCGCTTTGATGCTGGAAGTTCGCCGGCGCCTTATGTGGGCGGCACTTTGTTGGCGGCAAAAGCAGTGATTAATCACGTGGGTTTGATCCGAGGCCTGGACACCCTACTTTTGAATTAAATTCACGATTTTGCCCGGAATCTCCCATTAATTGGGTGTATTTATCAATAAATCATGGTAAATCAGGCAACCTACGGTTGCGTAGGTTACGCTAGCGTAGGTTACGCAATAGTAACTTGCTAATGGTTTTGGAGATTTAATGAACAGTTTGGGATTGCCACCAATTATTCAAGGTGGCATGGGCGCGGCAGTATCTTCCTGGTACTTAGCGCGCACTGTTGCAAATGAAGGCCAACTTGGAGTTGTTTCTGGAACTGCGCTGGAAACGGTAGTTACCCGTCGCCTGCAAAATGGTGATGAGGGTGGCCACATGCGTGAGGCACTTGCGCATTTTCCATATCCAGAAGTTGCCGAAGAAATATTTGCAAAATTTTTCCGACCAGAAGGTCGCCAAGGCAAACCGTTTCGCCCAATGCGTCGCTTGAGTCTGGAAGCGCACAAAGAGCATGATCAATTAGCAGTTGCCTCAAACTTTGTTGAGGTTTGGTTAGCAAAACAATCAGGCAATGGAAAAGTTGGAATTAACTTTTTAGAAAAACTTCAGACAGCTACGCCAGCAGCGCTTTATGGCGCAATGCTTGCCGGTGTCGATGCGATCTTGATGGGTGCTGGTATTCCGCGAGAGATTCCGCAACTGATGACTGACTTTTCTCAAGGCAAGCCTGGACATTTAAGTATTGACTCAGATCGTCCGGCTGGGATGGCTGCGCCAATTTTAGAATTTGATCCACTCGAGTCATTCGGTAAAGCCCCAGAGTTACCACGCCCAGCATTTCTGGCTATCGTTACGGCTGAAGTTCTCGCTTCCTATCTAGCGCGAAACGAAGTAACACGTCCAGATGGTTTTGTAGTTGAACACTTTATGGCGGGTGGACATAACGCACCACCTCGACGTATGCAAGATACTGAAACGGGATATGGTCCGCTAGATGAAGCGAACATTCCTAAAGTTGCAGATGTTGGTTTGCCATTTTGGCTTGCTGGCGGTCGCGCTACCCCTGCATCAGTAACTGATGCAATCAACCTTGGCGCCGAAGGTGTTCAAGTTGGTTCGCTATTTGCATTAAGCAATGAATCAGGATTGCTACCTGAGTACCGCGAGCAAATGCTGCAAGCCGCACGTGAAGGAAATTTGCGAGTGCGTACTGATCATCGCGCGTCACCAACAGGATTCCCATTCAAAGTTGTAGAGCTCCCTGGAACAGTTGGTGATGCATCGGTTTACAAAGCGCGACCAAGACTTTGTGATCTTGGCTATCTACGGTCGAGTCACATTGATGAAGCAGGCAAAGTCAGTTACCGCTGCGCAGCTGAACCAGATAGTCCATTTTTGAAAAAGGGCGGCGACGAACCAGACCTTACGGATCGAATTTGTTTATGCAACGGACTTGTTGCTGCAGTTGGCTTAGGACAAGAACGACCAGATGGCTATAAGGAAGCACCATTGCTAACACTTGGATCGACAACAAGTGACGTTGAAGGAATGCTTAAAGAATTCCCAAGTGGTTGGAGCGCAGTAGATGTTGTTAACCGACTTGTTTCAGGAATTCCAGCTAAGGCAATTGTCTAAACAGTTAATTGCTTAGTGAGCGTTTTTGGCTCGCGCAATGGACGCTAAGATTTCGGCTTCTGCTTCAGCGCAGTTTCCCCAAGAAGCACCTTCTACTGATTTTCCTGGTTCCAAATCTTTATATGTTTCAAAGAAATGCTGAATTTCTAGTCGCTCAAATTCGGGCATGTCAGTAATGTCCTGCATATTAATTTTGCGCGGGTCGTGCGCGGGAACGCACATGATCTTGTCATCTTCGCCAGCTTCATCACTCATGCGAAACATTGCAATCGCGCGACAACGAATTAGTACACCAGGAAAAGTTGGCTCCTCAATTAGGACTAGCGCATCTAACGGGTCACCATCTTGGCCAAGTGTGCCTTCGATGAAGCCATAATCCCGGGGATAACGGGTCGCAGTGAAAAGCATGCGGTCTAGGCGCAAGCGGCCGGTTTCGTGATCCACCTCATATTTATTGCGGCTACCGCCAGGAATCTCAACTAATACGTCAAATTCAAGTGCCATGATGCCCCGCCATTTCGCAATTTCCACTTAGCCTTATTAATGATTACCTAATCTTAGATGCAAACTCACATTCTCCCTAGTTGTAATGAGGCCAGAAATCACTCACCCAAGACATAACTGCAATTTCATCGTGAGTGCTCTCTTAATTGGTGGCCTAACTATCGGTGGAATTGGTTTGGGAATTCCAACTAACGCAGAAGAAGTTGAAATAGTTCCACCGGCGCCGATGTCGATTGGAATCTTGAACCCAGTCGAACAAATTGGCGAAATTGACGCTGCGACGGTTACGGCAATCGTCAATGAAGAGCTAACTGATTTCAGGTTGGGCGCAGGCGTCGCTGGTTATGTGATTGATGCCAATTCAAAACAAGTATTAGTAGATATAAATTCAGAGCAATCGATGATTCCAGCATCGACTTTAAAGCTTTACACCGCGATCGCAGCTGTAGACATGTTAGGTGCGCAAACAAGATTTGCGACAAAGGTGATGCGCGATCAAACCCAGCTAACTTTGGTTGGTGGTGGCGATCCAACTTTGGTTTCCCTCACCCCACAAGACTGGCGTGGTAAGCCACCCGGCACACCGCCACCGCCTTCCATTCAAGAATTAGCAGATAAGACAGTGGCCGCAATTGGCCCGACTACGCAAATTTTTACTGTTGCCTTTGACGATTCACTATTTACTGGACCGCAGGCGCAAGAAA
>JBEEND010000005.1:0-58554 GCA_041192345.1 Actinomycetota bacterium | reverse complement strand
AGTAAGAGTGGTTGTGGCAAGGACATTGCGACAAAAAGTGCAGTCGCCAAACCATCGTCAGTTAGATATCCATTTTCAGCAAGAGCATCACGGAGTTGAGTCGTGGATACGAATGACGCGGACATAATTTAAGCCAGTTGAAATGCTTCAGGATTTGCAGAGTATGCCTTCAAGCATCCTGGAGCACAAAACCATACTGTCGTTCCGGAAAAATCTGCATGGATCGATTCATTCACCATTGGTACTGACATGTTGCAAACTGGATCAATCGCAGTTTCGCATACTGGTCCTGCCTTGCGCGGTTCGGAAATGTTTGCCATTTCTTGAACCATTTGAGCCAAGATCGAAAGTGCGATGTGATCCGGTGTGCGTGCACCAATATCTAAACCAGCTGGGGAATGAATTTTAACTTTTTCATCTGGAGTCAAACTCAACATCTCAATGACAGCGGTGCCACGTTTACGACTTGCGACTAAGCCAACATATGGAACGCCAGCAGTTACCGCAGCTTCGAGCAGCATTGTTTCGTCATCACGACCATGAGCTGCAACGATGATTGCAAACGTTTTTGCTAAATCAATACTCGAATCCCATTCGACCATTTCATAACCAGCGCCGGGTCCTTGCTTAATTAATGATTCTGAAATTGGACTATCTCCGAAAATAGCAACTAATGGTGCAGGCATAACTGGCTCCAAGAAAATTTCAAGTGTCCCACCGGACAAACACGGGTTGTGTACTGTGCGCTTTCCAATTTGAGTATCTGGTTCCGGCATGGGCGCGATTCGCAATAGTAAGGCATGGCCGTCATCTAGTACCGACATGCCTTGCGTTCGAACGGTGGACTCAGCACAGGAGCCACCCACGAAACCTTCAATAGTTCCATCCGAAAAAATTAAGGCTTCATCCCCTGGCTTTGCCGAAGTTGGCTTTTCCGCCAATACGACTCGGGCATGCACATACGGTGTTCGGGATTTTTGAAGATCCGCAACGCGCGAAGCGAGAATCTTTGGCACCTGATACCTCCCGAGTCTGTTTCTTAATTATCGTTCTTTTTAAGCAGTTATGCGAGATGGGCCAAATTCTTGCTTCTAGAGTTGCCCTTAATTAGCGCAATTAACCCAGTATGAGCCAGCCAGCAACAATTACCAGAATTACTAAGGCAACGGGAAGCAATTTCTTGGCGACCGCGCCGCCACCCATTTGCATTATGTCAATAGCATCGGCAACCGGCGCTGGGGTACTTATTTGGGGTTGGGAGCCAGAATCTTGCCCACTTGAATTGTCCACGGAGCCTGCCGCAATCACGCCTTCGAGATTGCCAGCAAACTGTCCAATGATTCGTCCCGCAACATCAGACATAACACCTCGTCCAAATTGAGCTGGCTTACCCGTAATTGCTAGATCGGTATTCACGTCGACTCGCGTCAAATTAGGGCCCTCGGCTATGAGTTGAGTTGTCACTATTGCTTGCGCAGTTGAAGTCCCTTTGGTTTCACTTCCCGACGCGTTAATAACTAACCTGTGATTTGCTAAGTCTTTTTCCACGAAAGATGCGGCGCCACCAAAAACCATAGTGATTGGGCCAAGTTTAATTTTTACTTGGCCGTTAAAAGTGTCACCTTCAACATTCAACAAAGTTGCCCCAGGCATACACATCGCGATGCGCTCTACATCGAGCAAAGTGTTCCACGCAGTATCAATGTCTGCTGGAACAGTAAATGAGTGTTCGAGTTCCAAATGGGGCGCCCTTTCCTAAAATACTGAATAGCAGAACTTTACCGAATTGCCCTCATAAATTGGGAAGAAACTCAAAATCTCAGTGTGCTACTTCACGTTTCCAGCAACGTATTGCGATACGCAGTTAGCCACCAGCAAATGGCGGCAATACATCTAAGGTTGAGCCGTCCGGCACTTGAGTATCAAAGTCGTGTAGCGCTACTTCATTCAATAAAAAACTGCACTGCCCGAGCACGCCGAGCAATTTTGGATGAGCAGCTACTGCTTGATCCAACAGATGCAGCGCAACTGAGGGCTCTAGTGTCATCTCACTTGTTCCGGTTGCCTTACGAGCCGCTGCGTAAAATCGCAAAGTCACGGCCATTTGCTACCCGCCAATTGCTGACATGGGCCTTGCTGGCTGAATAAAACTTGGGTCATTAATTCCATGTCCTGGAAGTTTGCTTAACACTGTTTTACCAAAGCGCAGCGCTATTTCAGCACGCTTGGCAGCATCACTGTCATCGGATTCACGGAGTACTGAACGCAAATCCATTTCTTTAGTTGCAAATAAGCAGGAACGTAATTGCCCATCAGATGTTAAGCGCAAGCGATCGCACGAACCACAAAATGGTCTGGTAACACTTGCAATTATTCCAACAGTTTCTGGTCCACCATCGACTAGGAATTCTTCAGCGGGCGCCGAACCGCGGGCCTCAACTGGAGTTAATGAGTACACCGGATTCAAGGCATGAAATACGTCATCGGCAGTGACCATTGTGGAACGATCCCAAATGCCACCTGCATCAAGAGGCATCTGTTCAATAAACCTTAATTTGAATCCTTCGTCTAACGCCCACTTTAGCAGCGTTACTGCTTCATCATCATTTACACCTGGCATCAATACTGTGTTGATCTTAATTGGCGTTAAGTCCGCGTCGCGGGCCGCTTGCAATCCCTTGAGCACATCATCGAATCGATCTCGAAATGTCATGGCCTTGAATCGCTCTGCGCTGAGAGTGTCTAATGAAACATTCACGCGCTCCAAGCCGGCGTCTTTAAGTGGTTGGGCAAGTGCTGCCAGGCGAATGCCATTTGTTGTGAGTGAAAGTTTTGGAGGATTTGGCAATCCATTAATTCTGGCAACAATGTCTACAATGTCGGGGCGAAGAAGAGGTTCGCCACCTGTTAATCGGACTTCATCAATTCCTGCATCAATTCCAACTTCAAGAATGGTCATTAATTCATCGGTAGAGAGCAAGTCTTCCGTTGGCATCCAGGCTGCAAAATCGTGCGGCATGCAATAAGTGCAACGAAGGTTGCAGCGATCCGTTAAGGACACGCGGATGTCACGATGCACCCGCCCAAAAGTATCGATTAATGTACTCATGCGCAGTTCACCCATTCATCGGTACCATCGGAAAAAATTTGGTGTTTCCAAATTGGAATTTGGGCCTTTACTTCATCAACTAAATCGGCACAAGCAGAAAATGCAGCTTTACGATGTTTTGCTGAAACCACTGCAACTAACGCAGATTCTCCGATGGGTATTGGTCCATGACGATGGGCAACTGAAACACTTAAAACTTCGTGACGTTCGGCCACCTCGCGGGCGACTTTTTCGAGCAGACTTTGCGCCGTTGGGTGCGCCTCATATTCCAAAGAGGCTACGGCTCGGCCGTGATCGTTATCTCGCACATCCCCTGAAAAGGTAACTACTGCGCCCGAAACATTTGACCGAACTGCTGCTGCAAAATCAGCAACTGAAATAACGTCTGTCGTCACAAGTGCGCTCGCAATCTTTGTCATGCACTCATTATTGTTCTCTTTTGCCATTTGCGACACCGTAGATTCAGATTTAGTGGGTTTTACGCCATTCCAGGTATCGCATTATGGGAATCTCGCTGGAAAATCTAGAACAATAGGTAAATGGAAAGTAACCCTGCGTTTGAAGTCACTTGGCAGCAAGCTCGCAAGCTAGCTCATCGCGCAGCCAAATTAGCGCCAAGTCAATTATTAGCGCTCTCCGAGGCTGGGGGCATGGTTGTTGCAAGTGACGTTGTCGCGCTCGGCGACATGCCACCATTTGCCGCATCTCGAGTTGATGGCTGGGCAGTTAGTGGTCCTGGTCCATGGCGGCATGTTGGAGAAGCACTTGCTGGACATGAATTCGTAAAAGAACTTAAATCTGGTGACTGTGTACATACTGCTACTGGCGCTGTCATGCCACAGGGAGCAACGGCTGCGCTCAAAGACGAAGAGAGTGCATTAATTGATTCCAAAGTGCATGCGATAAATGGTGCTGCAGAATTATTAAACGAAAAACATGAGTTGCCACTATTTCATGATGTTCGCCCGAGCGGTTATGAAGCTAGGGCTGGTGAAAAATTAATAAGTGCTGGAACAAAATTAACACCAGCAATCATTGGTGTTGTTGCTGCTGCTGGCCGCAACGAAGTCTTGGCATACAAGAAAATTAGTGTTGACGTTTTAATTTTTGGTGACGAATTATTACTTGATGGTCCATCACGTGACGGAAAGGTTCGAGATTCACTTGGGCCGCAATTACCATTTTGGATTGATCATTTGGGAGCAACATTAACCAACATTATTCATGTTGCAGATACTTTGCATGATCACGTTGTCGCCATAACTAATTCCAAGTCTGACTTAATCATCACAACTGGAGGAACTGCTGCTGGCCCAGTTGATCACCTGCACGATGCGATCCGAGATGTAAATGGCGAATTTATAATTGACGCAGTATTAGTCAGACCTGGTTACCACAGCTTGATGGCTCGAATCAATGACCAATTTTTGATCGGACTTCCAGGAAACCCGCAATCGGCTGTAATCGGGTTGCTGAGTTTAGTTGCGCCATTTATTGCTGGCTCTTACGGCCAAATTATGCCGACGCTGGAAAGTCGAACTTTTAATGCAGACCTTAAGGGACCAGCGCGCGAAGTTCGATTGGTTTTATGCACTGAAGCTGATGGTGTGGTTACCCCGCTAGAGCATCTGGATTCATCAATGCTTCGTGGTTTTGTCGATGCTCACGGATACGCCGTATTACCTGCGGGTGGCGCAGTATCTGGGCAAATTCTGCCATGGCTCAATCTGCCTTAGGCTTATCCAAAGTCAACTTAAGGAATCTCGCGTGAAAGAAGTCCTCGACGAATTGTTTGCGGCATACCAGGCTGGAAACACAACAGCAATGGCAACTGTGGTGCGAACGTGGCGTTCTGCGCCCCGCCCAGCAGGAGCTTCCATGATGGTCACTGCTGGTGGCGAAGCCGTAGGTTCCGTTAGCGGTGGCTGCATTGAAGGTGCAGTTTACGAAATGGCCAGCGAAGTTATTGCAAACGGTGTTCCGCAATTTGAAAAATACGGCATCAGTAATGACGATGCCTTTGCAGTTGGCTTAACTTGTGGCGGAATTCTTGAGGTATTCGTTGAACAAATTTCCCAGGAAACTTGGCCAGAACTTCCTGACTTATTTGCCAGTGTGCAAGCTGACCAACCTGTTGCTGTGGCCACAGTTGTAAATGGTCCAGCGCATCTGGGTAAGCACTTAGTTGTATGGCCAAACAAAATAGCGGGCGATTTAGGTAGCGATCGCTTGAACTCAGCCGTTGGCACTGATGTTTTAGGTCTACTTGAATCTGGTACAACTGGATTTCTGCACTATGGCATAGATGGTGAACGCCTTGAAGGTGCGTTAGAAATTTTCGTTTCAACATTTGCTCCGAAACCCAGAATGTTAGTTTTTGGTGCAATTGATTTTGCTGCTGCCGTTGCTAAGGCTGGAAAGTTTTTGGGATTCCATGTCACAGTTTGTGATGCCCGGGAAGTCTTCGCCACTAAAAAGCGGTTTCCTGATGCCGATGAAGTTGTTAATGATTGGCCGCACCGCTGGCTGGCCACTCAAGATATTGACGCTCGCGCAGTGATTTGTATCTTGACCCATGATCCAAAATTCGATGTTCCGGTTGTGATCGAAGCTCTAAAAACTAAGGCGGCTTACATTGGCGCAATGGGATCCCGTAAAACTCATGATGACCGCGTGGCTCGCTTAATTGAAGCGGGTATTAGCCCGCAAGACTTGCTCAGAGTAAAGTCCCCTATCGGGCTCGACTTAGGTGCTCGCACTCCCGAAGAGACTGCAATCTCAATTCTTGCTGAAGTTATTCAAGATCGTTGGGGTGGCACTGGTAAAAATTTGGCTCAAACCCAAGGCACTATTCATCCGGGTGCCCCGCGATGACAACTGCTGGCTTAGTCCTTGCGGCTGGCGAGGGTAAACGTTTTGGCGGACCTAAAGCTCCCTATGTTCATGACGGAGTTCGACTAGTAGATCGCGCAGTTCAAGTGCTGTCAAAAGCAGGTTGCAGTCAAGTGTTTGTGGTTCTTGGTGCTTGGGTTGGCGAGGTTCCAAATGCCATAGTTTTGGAAAATCCAAATTGGCCAACAGGCATGGGTTCCTCACTTCAAGTTGGTCTGGCGCATCTAAACGGTCACTCTGAGATTGAAGAAGTAGTTGTTACCTTGGTTGACCTTCCAGGTTTAACTAGCGAGGCAGTAGCGCGAGTCGTTGAATCACCAGGTGAAATTGTTGTAGCAAGTTACGACGCAATGCGAGGACACCCAGTGAAATTCGCGCGCGCTACTTGGCCAGAATTGTCACGTAGTGCTGCTGGTGACCACGGTGCTCGAGCCTTTATTTCTGAGCATTCAGAAGAAATTGTTTTAGTTGAGGTGGGCGACGTAGCCACTGGCGAAGACATGGACGAACGTCCTAGTTCTTAATTGTTTTGTATTACACAATTAACGTCGATCCCCCGTATTAACCGCAAGCAAACTGCGCAAACTAATTTTCATTTGAGCCGTTAACTAAAAAACCCCCAGACTGCAACGCAATTTGGGGGTTTTTAATTTGTTAAATTAGACGCCAGCAGCACAGCTAACTGCTCGAGCAGTAATTACTCGCATCAAGTGCTCTCGATATTCCTTGTCGGCCGCTAAATCGCTTGTGGCACGTGTACCATCAGCAGCGCTTTGAGATGCCTTTTCGATTTCGCTTGCCGAGACTGCGACGCCTTTAAGCGCTGATTCAACACTTGAGGCACGCACTGGAACAGCGGCGCAGTTAGTAAGTGCGATTCGGGCCTCGGTGATTTTGCCACCATCGACCTTTACCGCAGCTGCAACGCCTACAACTGCCCAGCCATTTGCTGATCGGTTGAATTTTTCATAACAAGTGCCCCAGCCTTTTCCTAATTTAGGAATCGTGATCGAAACTAGGATTTCATCTGGACCAACTGCAGTCGTGAAATAGTCAAGGAAGAAGTCCTTGGCGGCGACTTGGCGGCGGCCTTTTGAACCTGCAATTTCCAGCGTCGCATCAAGTGCCAGCACGACTGCAGGTAAATCTCCTGCCGGATCACCATGAGCTAATGCGCCACCGAAAGTTCCCCGGTGGCGAATTTGCGGATCCGCAACAGTAGCGGTGGCGTCTGCGAGCAACTTAACGTGAGTTTTGACGATGTCGCTGTTCAATACATCCCAGTGCGTTGATGCAGCACCGATCGTTACTGAGTCGCCATTGTCTTTGATGCCTTTCATTTCGTCGATGCGACCGCAATCAACCAGCACTGAAGGTGCGGCTAGTCGCAATCGAAGTAATGGAAGCATGGATTGGCCACCAGTAATTACCTTGGAGTCTTCGCCGCCAGCTTTTAGTGCGGAGATGGCTTCGTCAACTGACTTTGGTCGAACATAGTCAAATGTTGATGGAATCATTATTTGCCTCCTTGGCGAGCAGCGTTAAGCGTTCGCCACACTGTCATTGGAAGTGCCGGCATCGGCACATCGTTTACGCCAAATGGTCGAAGCGCATCCACGATGGCGTTGATAACTGCTGGGGTTGATGCGATCGCGCCAGCTTCACCTACGCCCTTAGTGCCAAGTGGATTCGTTGTCGATGGTGTCACTGTGTGATCCGTTACAAACGACGGCAGATCTGGTGCGCTAGGTACCAAGTAATCGGCAAATGAAGCAGTCAGTAACTGACCCTCGGAATCGTAAACCGCACCTTCGTAAAGTGCTTGCGCAATTCCTTGGGCCAAACCACCATGTACTTGACCTTCAACAATCAACGGGTTGATTTGAATACCAATGTCATCGACACAAACATAAGAACGAATTGTGCTCTTACCGGTTTCAGTATCAACTTCGATGGCACAAAGGTGCGTGCCATGTGGGTAACTGAAATCTTGTGGATCCACAGTTGATTCAGCTTGCAAAGTTGGCTCCAAGCCATCTGGCAAATCGTGAGCAGAGAATGCCTCGAATGCCACGGCTTGAATTGCCTTTTCCTTTGAAGGGTCACCCTTAACGCGGAATACACCATGATCAAATTCCAAGTCATTGGCGCTGCACTCAAGTTGATGAGCCGCAATCAAGCGAGCCTTCTCAACTACCTTTTCACCTGCACGCAGGATGGCCTGACCACCAACTGCCAGCGATCGTGAACCATAAGTGTCCATGCCGTATGGCGAGGTACGAGTGTCACCGTGAATAACTTCGATGTCATCTACTGGAATGCCAAGAGTGTCACTTGCAATCTGGCTCCACGCAGTTTCATGGCCTTGACCATGAGGTGAAGTTCCAGTTACCAATTCGACCTTGCCAGTTGGCAGTACGCGAATTGTGCAGTGTTCCCAACCACCAGCGACATACTTTAGAGCGCCTAAAGTTCGGGAAGGTGCAAGGCCACACATTTCAGTAAATGTCGAAATGCCGATACCGAGCTGAACTTTATCACCGGAGGCACGACGCTTTACTTGCTCTTTACGCAATTCGTCGTACTTGAACAAAGCCATCGCCTTATCGGTAGCGGCTTCGTAATTACCGGAATCGTAAGTTAACCCAGCAACTGTTGTGTAAGGGAACTCTTCGTGCTTGATCCAGTTCTTCTTACGCAATTCCATTGGCTCCATGCCAAGTTCATGAGCTAATTCATCGATAATTCGCTCAATCGCATAAGTAGCTTCCGGTCGACCGGCGCCGCGGTATGCATCAGTAGGTGTGGTGTTTGTGAATACCCCAATGCAAGAGAAGTCATAGGCATCCATCTTGTAAATCGCTGGATACATAAACATGCCCAGTAATGGAATACCTGGTGTGATGATCTGTAGGTATGCGCCCATGTTTGCAATGAGGTCAACCTTTAGGCCAAGTAGCTTGCCATCCTTGGTTGCGGCAATTTCAATGTCCTGAAGTTGATCGCGACCATGGTGGGTAGCCATCATGTCTTCGCTGCGAGTTTCGGTCCACTTAATTGGTCGACCAAGCTTGTTAGCAAGCGCAACGCAGAGAATTTCTTCGCGGTAGCACTGGAGTTTGCCACCGAAACCGCCACCGACATCTGGAGCTACTACACGCAACTTGTTTTCTGATACCCCTGTAACCAAAGCAAGAAGCACTCTAAGTACGTGAGGTACCTGAGTTGCTGACCAAATTGTTAGTTCACCGGATGTGCCCATTGGAGAAGCCACGACAGCGCGCGGCTCCATGAATGCTGGGATCAATCGCTGGTTAACAAAACGACGCTTAACAACAACGTCTGCCTTAGCTTTGGCTGCTGCATAAGCGCCATCGCCTTGCGGTTGCAACTTGTAGGTGTAGCACTTGTTAGTTCCCTTATCAGAGTGAACTAGTGGGCTACCTTCCTTGATTGCGTCATCCATATTTATAACTGCTGGCAAAGTGGAATACTCAACCACGATGCCTTCAAGAGCATCGGCTGCCTGAGCCGCAGTTCCTGCGAGCACCAATGCAACGCAATCACCCATGTGACGCACTTCGCCCTTGGCAAGAGCTGGGAAGTCAGGCGCGACCATGTCATCAGTTACCGGCCATACACATGGCACAGATGCATTTAGGTCACCCAACTCGGCTGCGCCGTAAGCTGCCTCGACACCTGGATACTTAAGTGCACCTGAGACATCAAGCTTTGTGATCTTGGCGTGACCCATTGGGCTACGCAAGATTGCCATATGGAGAGCGCCTGCCAACTGAATGTTGTCGGTCCATTGCGTCTTGCCAGTTAACAGTCGAGCGTCTTCCTTGCGCTTAAGTGGACGCCCGATAGCGGCTACGTGTTCTGCTAATTCCGTCATTACTATCTGCCTTTCATATTTTCAGCTGCAAGTGCGACTGATTTAACAATGTTGTGGTAACCAGTGCAGCGACATAGATTGCCTTCAAGACCTTCTCTGATTTCAGCTTCACTTGGATTTGGGTTCTCGCTTAGCAAGTCAACTGCTGACAACACCATTCCTGGTGTGCAGTATCCACATTGCAAGCCATGACATTCTTTAAACGCTGCTTGAACTGGGTGCCACTCTTCACCGGCTAGACCTTCAATTGTGGTTACCGAGGAACCGTCGGCTTGTACGGCTAAAACGCTGCAAGATTTTGCACTCTTACCGTCAAGAAGTATCGTGCATGCGCCACAAGAGGAAGTATCGCAACCGACTACTGTTCCAATTTTTCCAACTTGTTCACGCAGATAATGAACTAACAATGTACGTGGCTCAACATCATTTTCATGAAGCACGCCATCAACAGTCATACTTACTTTCGTCATCCGGACTCCAACCAATTAACAACGCCTACCGCAGCTTTTCTGAAATAGATGTTGTAAACGTAGACCGAAAACTAATTTCCTGCAAGGGATTTTTGGTAATTGCCAGCCTTGTACAATCCAATGAAATTTGGCTTTTTTTGCTAGATAATGTATGAATCACAACGAAATAATCGAATTCTGAGATTGGATCCAAATGGCTGAAGAACCTTTGCCTCGCTTGCTTACCGGAAATGTTGTTGGACAAGTCGATGCGACACAAATTCCGCGATATGCCGGACTCGGCACTTTTGCTCGGCTGCCATTCATTGATGAGGTATCAGATGTTGACGTTGCCCTTGTTGGCATTCCATTTGATACTGGCGTGAGCTACCGCCCTGGCGCTCGATTTGGACCAAGCCATGTGCGCGAATCCTCACGACTTCTGCGGCCATTTAATCCAGCCGGAAGTAAGTCACCTTTTGCCTCACAGCAAGTTGCAGACGCTGGAGATATTGCAGCTAATCCCTTTCATATCGAAGAGGCAATCAAGCAAATCGAAAATGGTAGTCGAAACTTACATGAGCGTGCTAAACGAATAATCACTATTGGCGGCGATCACACCATTGCATTGCCACTACTTCGAACTATGGCTGCAAAGCATGGCCCAATTAGTGTGGTGCACTTTGATGCTCACCTAGATACTTGGGATTCCTACTTTGGCGAAGATTACACACACGGCACGCCATTTCGCCGAGCTTCCGAAGAGGGCTTAATTGATCGCGAGGGTTCAATTCACGTTGGAATTCGTGGACCACTTTATTCTGCGAAAGATTTAGATCAAGATAAAAGTCTTGGCTTTGAAATTTTTTCAAGTATTGAATTTGAAGATATTGGAGCTCAAGGAGCAATCGATAAAATTAGAGACCGAGTGCAGAATCGTCCAATGTATGTATCAATCGACATTGACGTATTGGATCCATCACACGCTCCTGGCACTGGAACACCTGAGGCCGGCGGCTTAACGAGTCGGGAACTGCTAAAGGTAATTCGCTCATTTGGCGCAATGAACATAGTGGGAGCCGACGTTGTTGAAGTCGCCCCGGCATACGACCACGCGCAAATGACGGGAATCGCTGCCTCTCATGTGATCTATGACTTACTAAGCGTTATGGCGCCCAGTTAAATACTTGGCGACTAAGAATCTAGAAACGCATCGAAAGATTCATAGCCAGTTGCGTTAAGTTGCCATGGATTCGTGCGTTCCCAGTTTTGGGCCATGTCGAGTAACAAATCTTCCCGATATCTCGGCGCAGTAATTTGAAGTGCGCCCGGTAGTCCGCTACTCATCACAGGTAGCGGCAAGGAAATAGCCGGATGACCAGTGATATTTTGCAGCGCAGTTGAATAACTCTCGGGTGGGGATAGTCCTGCAGGTGAATCTGCCGCCAAGCGACCATCAGCAAACCAGCCGGTTTCGGCCACAGTTGGAGTCAATAAAATTGCATCCCCTGCTAACAATTCGTCCATAACTCGGATGTAATCAAATCTGCGGCGGCGAGCTTCGATGTAATCATCTAAGTCAGCGTTCATACCTTGCGTGAAAAACTCTTGACTAGATGGATGCAGCAACTCAAAATTTTCAACGACCCAGTCGCGACCTAAGGACACTAAATGTTCCGCAGTAGCCATAGTGAACCAGTCCAAGTCAGGATCAGCTGTGCCGAAAAGTGATCCAGGTTCAATCCAGTTAACCGGTAACTTCAGTTGGGAACTCAACTCCGAAACAGCGCCACGGAAAACTTGCTCAAGCTGCGTAGGCAAGTCGCCAAAATCCGAAGTCCTGGTTGCGGCATAGATCTTGGTTGGAGTTTGATTTTTGAAAATCAAATATTCTTTAGGTGCGACTCCAACGGTGCCGATTGGATCACCTGATACTGCGCCAGCAATAACTGACATAAGAAGGCGTAAGTCATCTACCGTGGTGGCGAATGGTCCTTCAGTTGAAAAATCGATCCAATCTGGAGTTGGCCAGCGACCGATAACTCCATTTGATGGCTTTAAGCCCACCAGTCCGCAAAATGCTGCTGGGATTCGAATCGATCCCCCGCCATCTGTTGCGGTTGCGATTGGAACTGCGCCAGCGCTGAGCGCGGCAGCTGAACCGCCACTTGATCCACCAGGAGATAGTTCCAAGTTCCATGGATTTCGAGTGACTCCAGTTGCGCGATTAGCTGTGTAACCCTCGATTGCAAATTCTGGAAGCGTAGTTTTGCCTACAACAATTGCCCCAGCTGCCTTCAATCGCGCAACCACAGTTCCATCAAAGGTCTCTGGTGGCGCGTCCGCCAAGGCGAGGCTTCCTTTGCGAGTAGGTAAGCCAACAACTTGCTCTAAGTCTTTTACCAATACCGGAACACCGGCCAGCGGCCCTGACAAGGAAGAATTTGCGGCGTCTTTTAAGGCAGACTCCGAACAATGTTGGGCCACATAGTTAAGCGCAGGATTACTCGACTCAATGTTTTCTAGCGCTTTTGAGACTGCTTGGGTTGGCGAGATCTGCTTAGCAACAACTGCTCTTGCAACTCGCGAAATCGGCCCATTCATTAATGACTCCATTTGATCTTTGTCTTTGACTTTAGTGCACGCTTAACTGCTGCGAATCTGGGCATAATTGAATTATGAAATCAATGATCCTTGGGGTGTTAACTGCAGCTCTGGCCCTGACTGCATGCAGCCCGCAAGGCTCGACTCCCGAGGCTTCCGTGACAACAACCACTATCCCAGCCCCAGAAAGTTCAGGATCTGAAATGGAAATTGCCCCTTCGGATACCGCGCAAGCCGTAGCTGATGAAGTCATTGGAATGAGCGAAGCTGACGCTATTGAAACTATTGCAGGAATTTCCAGCGAACCTTTGACGTCGCGAATAGTCCGCAGGGATGAGGAAAGCTTTATGATCACGATGGATTACCGGCTTGATCGAATAAATCTTCAAATCGATGACGGAATCGTAACTTCAACGTACGTAGGCTAGCTGAGCAAGCCCGCCACAAAGTCTGCTGGGTTAAATATTGCAAGGTCATCTGGACCTTCGCCCAGGCCAACTAATTTCACCGGCACACCAAGTGCTTGTTGAATCGCGATAATTATTCCGCCTTTAGCTGTGCCATCCAATTTGCTTAATACAACGCCAGTGACTGGAACTACTTCGCTAAATACTTTTGCTTGAGCTAATCCGTTTTGGCCAGTCGTGGCATCAATTACTAACAGCACTTCAGAGATTGGCGCTGATTTGCTGGCAACTCGATAGACCTTGCCAAGCTCATCCATAAGTCCTTGCTTGGTGTGTAATCGACCTGCAGTATCAATTAATACGACATCGACTTCTTGTTCAATTCCAGCAGCCACGGATTCAAATGCCACACTTGCGGAATCGGTACCTTCAGCACCTCTAACAACTGGCACGCCAACACGCTCACCCCAAGTAATTAATTGCTCCGCGGCCGCAGCTCGGAAAGTGTCAGCAGCGCCAAGCAAAACATCCTTATCTTGCGCAGAAAGCAGGCGCGCAAGTTTTCCAGTAGTCGTAGTTTTACCGGTGCCATTCACACCCACTGTTAAGACAATGGCCGGACTCGAATCAGTGCGAGTGATGTTCAGGCTTCGATCAAATCCACCATCAACAAGTTGGGTTAATTCTCGGCTGGCAATTTCCAGGAGTTCTTGCGGAGAATTTGCTCCTGATTTTTTTACCGCATTTTTAAATTTTTGAACTATGTCCGAAGCTGCCGCCACGCCTAAGTCAGCCATGATTAAGGTGTCTTCCAGATCTTGCCAAGCAGCTTCATCTAGTTGTGAGCCCGAAAAAACTTTTCTAAATACTTGTCCAAGTGATCCCTGCGAGCGGCCAAGTCGTTCGCGCAATTTTGCTGATCTTTGCTCCATGGATAACGGAGTATCGAGCACAACATAATCTGAATCAGCAGTTCCTTGAATTTGGGCTGCTGACACTTCAAATTCTGTTTCTGGCGCAAGGGCAGAAACAGATTTAGCTGGCGCTACGATTAGCGATTTTTCACTCTTAGGACTCTGAGTTTTTTTGCGAAGTAGAAATCCAACTATTAGCAAAGCCACTATTAGCGCCGGGATTAAATATGAAAAACTTGAGTTCACCGATTAATCCTTAAGACTAGGAATTAGTGGCCATTTGCGCGTCGGCAACTTGCTCGGGGTTGTCATGGTCATCATGGGTTATTCGCTGACTAATTACTTGAGTGACACCATCGCCACGCATCGAAACACCATAAAGTGCATCTGCAATTTCCATGGTGCGCTTTTGGTGCGTGATAATCAATAGTTGAGAGTTTGCCCGAAGTTCAGCCAAGATTTCAAGTAACCGACCCAAGTTCACATCATCAAGTGCGGCTTCAACTTCATCGAGAATGTAGAACGGACTTGGCCTGGACTTGAATAACGCAATCAAAAATGCGACAGCAGTGAGGGCTTGTTCGCCACCTGAAAGCAGCGAAAGTCTTTTGTAAGTTTTGCCGGGCGGACGAGCTTCGATTTCAACACCTGAATTGAGTAAATCATTTGGCTCAGTAAGGATCATGCGAGCCTCACCGCCAGGGAATAAGCGCGCAAAGACTTCGGTGAACTCTCGAGAAGTGTCCTCGTATGCTTCTGCAAACACTTCTTGCACACGAGCATCAACGTCGCGAATAACACTCATTAAATCATTACGCGATTTGCGAAGATCCTCTAATTGCTCACCCAAGAATTTGTGACGTTCTTCAAGAGCCGAGAATTCCTCGAGCGCAAGTGGGTTTACTCGCCCAAGTAAAGCAAGGGATCGCTCGGCTGCGGCTAGTCGGGATTCTTGTTGCGTTCGAACATAAGGGTAAGCAACTGGCTCAGGATCATTTGGATTTACATCATCGCCAGGTGCCGGCGGGGACGGTGGAACTAATACTTCTGGGCCGTACTCAGCAAGAAGTTCATCTGGTCCAACACCGAAATCTTCAATTGACTTGTTTTCCATAGCCTCAATGCGAAGCCGTTGTTCTGCGCGGGCAACTTCATCGCGGTGAACCGAGTCAGTCAAGATATCAAGGTCAGCAGTTAACTCGCGGATTCGCTCGCGGACTTTACGCACTTCCACTTCTTGGGTTTGGCGAGTGGCCACAGCTTGTTCACGTTCGAATTGCGCAAGTGCGACCGATTGCCGCAGCAACTCAAGCGCCGACTCGGCTGCAACAACTACTGCTCTGGCAATCTGGGCTTCGCGGCGGCGGCGATCACGTAACTCGATCGCACGAGCCCGAGATGTCCGTTCAAGATTTGCGGAATGCTCAAGCTGTTCGGCCTGCGTGCCAAGTGCGCGAACTCTTTCTTCGCCCGTGCGCACAGTGAGTCGCCCGTTAAGTTCGGCTTGCCGAATTCCTTCAAGGGATTTAACTAAGTTTTCTCTACCCTCTTCGCTGAGTTCAGATTCTGAAATTTTATCATTCTCGGCCGCTGAGAATCTGGTTTCAAGTTCTTGCACACTCCGCAAATCATCTTCGCGAGCTTTATTGGCCGAGGAAATTGCAGCTGCAACACGATCAGCCTCGCCCGTTGCACTGCGCACTAATGACTGCAAGCTTCCAAGTTGTACGGCAATTGCAGCCATGCTGGCATCCGACTCATGAAGCCGCTCAAGTGAGTTACTTACTAAAACTAATGCTGCTTCTTGCTCTTGAACTGCGCCAACAACTGCAAATTTTGCGCGATCAACGCGATGGGCGGAAGCTTCAAGTTTTAGTCGCGCTTCATCTACTGCTGCTTGAATTTCGACCAAACTTTGTGTGCCTTTTGATCCACCTTGGACAAAGCCGTGGCCCAGAACATCACCGTCACGAGTGACTGCGCGCAATTCGCGATTACTTGAAACTACTTGGCGAGCTTCTTCCAAGGAATTTGTCATGACAACTCGTTGCAAAATTCCCGAGAGTGAATTACGAAGATCTATATCGCAAGTTATCAAATCAATGGCATAACGTTGGCCACTTGCTAGCGCAGGCCAGCTGCTTTGATCACTTGAGTTTTGTCCAACTACAACTAATGCAGCTCGGCCAGCGTCATCGCGACGTAGCATCCGTACCGCGTTTTCGGCTGCGTCAGTGGACGCCACTGCAATTGCATCAGCAGCTGATCCAAGGGCTGCAGCAATTGCTGTTTCCCAACCGGATTCAATCTGCATTAAGGCAGCAACTGAACCAAGTATTCCAGAGACAGTGCCTGTTGCGGCCAATACTGCAGCGCCACCATCGCGGCGGGCCATACCTTGTTCGAGTGCTTCCAGTCGAGCAATAGCGCCGGCACGTTCGCGCTCGGCTTCCTGTTCCTCATGTTTGGTGGCTTGCAATTCTTTCTCGGCACTTGCAAGCGCCCTTGCTGCCTCATCGTGTTCACTGTCAAGGCCAAGTTCGCCCGCGTCCATACCGGCCACTTGGGTTTCCAAGGCGGTAAATTCTTGAGTTGCTTGATCGGCGCGATCTCGCGCTTCACTTAAGCGTTCATCTAAGCGGGAAATTTCTGCGCTGCGTGCTTCTAATCTTGATTGCGCTGCGGCTACTTGTCCGGCAATGCGAGCTAGACCTTCACGGCGATCAGCCACGGCTCTGGTTGCGGCTTGCAATCTGGCATCTTCAGCAGCTAACGCGGCCTCTGCAGCGGTACGTTCACTGATTGCGCCAGCAAGAGCTAACCGATCTGAATCAACTTGACTCGCAAGTTCCGATTCTTGCACTCGCAGCGCATGAGCTTCCCGATCAATCTCTTCTGGATCCCGACCGCGCTGGACTTCTTCATCTTCACTTTCGCCCAACCGCACTCGCTCTTTTGCAAGTGCCATGGTCGAACGAATTCGTTCTTGCTGAGCGCCCAGACCATAAAAAGTATTTTGCGAGCGATCAACTGTTGGTGCAGATTCAGTAATTGCAGCATCGAGAATTGCTTCCCGAGCTTTTGCTGCCGTTAATTCACTTTCCACTTCACTACGTCGTTCCCGCAAAGCAGTTTCATCAGCAATCTCAGCAGCTAGTGCCAATTTCATTTGCGTTAGATCATCAGCCAGCAGGCGCAAGCGAGAATCGCGAACATCGGATTGAATAACATTTGCCCGACGAGCTACTTCTGCTTGGCGGCCAAGTGGTTTTAGCTGCCTGCGAAGTTCGTTTGTTAAATCTTCAACTCGAGTGAGGTTGACTTCCATCGCATCAAGCTTGCGCAGAGCTTTTTCTTTTCGCTTGCGATGCTTTAGAACACCTGCAGCTTCTTCGATGTAGCCGCGTCGTTGCTCAGGTGTTGCTAACAAAATATCTCGGAGCTGACCTTGGCCAACTATGACGTGCATCTCTCGACCAATGCCAGAGTCACTTAATAATTCTTGAACATCTAGTAAGCGCGTTGTAGTTCCATTGATCGCATATTCAGATCCGCCGTTACGAAACATAGTTCGCGAAATTGTTACTTCGGAATAATCAATCGGTAGTGCGCCGTCGGTGTTGTCAATAGTTAACAACACTTCAGCGCGACCAAGGGGTGCTCGCCCAGATGAGCCAGCAAAAATAACATCTTCCATTTTGCCGCCACGAAGACTTTTCGCGCCTTGTTCACCTAGAACCCACGCAATGGCATCTACGACATTGGATTTACCGGAGCCGTTTGGCCCAACCACTGCGGTGATACCTCGCTCGAAATGCAGAGTCGTTGAAGATGCAAACGACTTGAAGCCGCGGATCGTCAGACTCTTGAGGTACACGCGAATCTTTCTGGTTTTCGCTGGTCAGAGGAAGTGGACACAGGCGGTTAAATCAACACACTCAGTCTATCTTTTACCCTTGCAAACATTAGATTTGGGCAGGTAAATTAGGCGTTCGACCAGGCCTGCAAGTCATTAAGAATTTTGACCCAGCCCTTGTATTCCCCAGTTTGCGGGGAGGCACCTGCAATCGTGGTTCCGATGTTCCTGCGAAATTCCGGAAATTGCTCGACTACTGTGGCAAACGGGTCAGTATATGTGCGAATTGTGAACAAAATGTCGCCTGATTCAGGCAGTTTTCGCAGGGTTTGACGTTCCCGGCGAAAATGCAGGGACTGCTCAATGTTTTCCGAGGATATTTGCAGAGCGTCGGGGCCTCGCGGGGCAGTTGGTTGATGAAGCTCGCCGCTATCCATAACGGTCCAGTTCACCCGCCAAATCGGGCGCTCAACCGTTAGTTTGTCGAAAAGGTTTTGGGTAGCTGTGCCAATTTTTTCTTCGTAATGCGGCACGGGGGCATGGATACCCAGCAAGTTTTTGCCAATCTTGTCACGAACGTCCCAGCGACTTGGAAAACACAAACTTGCCGCCGAAAGAATCCAATCAGTGCCAACTTGTGTCATTAGCGAAAGATCTTCTTGCACTAAAAGTGAAGCAGCTTCCAACGGATGCCTGGATTCATCGACAGGCACACCAGTTGGCCAACGCTGCGGAAAAATTCGGGGCAAGTGTTCGCTAATAAGCGCAAGTACTTCACGGGAGCCGTGATCTCCCATCGGCAGTGAAACGAAAACTTCATCATGTTTGGTACTTAATAATTCAAGTTTGTAAGCGACATAAGCTTCATAATCTTGATTGATTTCAATCCAATCATCGAGGTTAAGCGCACGGGCACCAACATGAACACGATCGGGTTTTCCATCTACTGGCATGTATGTCATGAGAAAGTGATGCTGCCTACTCAGGAAGCAATCGGTATGCCCGACGAGCGTTATCGTTGGCCATCCAATTTAAGTATTTAACTGCGTCCTGGTATCCAAGGCCATCTGACTGAACCCATTTATCAAGAATCGAACCGATAGCGCGACGCCAGACCAGAGTTCCAATGTAATAAAGCTCTGGTAAACCAAACGCATCGGAGGAAAACAAAACTTTACTCATTGGGGCCATCTCAACAGATTGGGCCACAATTGTTGCACTCGACAATCCCGTCCAGTGCGCAGCAGCGCCAGTATCCAAATAAACGTGCGGATAAACCTGTGCTAAATATCCAGCTTCTCGAATAAATGGATAGCAATGCAGAAGCGTAATTGAAGTTCCACTGTCAACAGTCATTTTTAGAAACTCAGTCATTTGCGTTGGGTCGCATCTGTGCATGACGATATCCGAATCACCATAACCAACATGAAACTGAATTGCCGTTCCATAGTCGACTGCTTCCCAGAGAATGTGGCGAAGCAAGACCGGATGATTCATTCTTGGGCGAGGCTGATTCGCTGTAGCTTCGAGCCACTCTCCTGCAGCCACAACAACTTCACGCTCACTTGGTCGGGCAGGATTGAAGTCAAGTCCGTATCGATACGCAATTATGGATTTAAAACCTAATGCGTGAACGGCTGCGATCGATAAAGCCTTCGCAAAATCATCGGCAAATGTTGCTGCTGAAGTTTTGTGGGCAATAGATTCTGCGACTGATTCAAGGCGGACAATCTCATATGCAGAAGTTCCTGGCGTTATTTCAGCCATTTCTTTAAAGGTGGTAATCGAATTATGTGAAAATGCATTGCTATCTTGTCTAACTTCAGCGCCAGTATTAACGGGTGGAGCACCTGAGTCGATTAAAAAGGTTTTAATTCCCGTTGCAGGTAGTAGCAACTGAGTTACCTTATTTTGACCAAGTTCATAGCGCCTTTCGAAATAGTCATCTGGCGAGCAGTGCTTTGGTAACCCAAGGAAGCCAGAGCACTCCGCACGCATCATGATTCCAACTGGGGAGTCAAAAATTGTCATCCCATTTGGTTCGGGCCAATCAGATTCGGTAGCGATAATTTCAAAATCAGCGCGTTCTAAATTAGTCTTTTCGACTCCATGGCAATGATGGTCTGTTAACTCGATTGAATTGGCAAGGTCAATTATTGAAATCGGTGGATTCATGCCTTCTATGTTAGATAAAATTTTAAGCATTGTGTTGCGTATTCTCAATATTTTTGTATGGAGGCATGACCGGTGACTGACGGAGAGATCGTACTTCTTGCCTGGAATGACTATGTCGGATTAATGCGTTGCCGTGGCGTCCCATTAAACCAAATCGAAGCTCGAATGGAGTTTGGATTGGGTTGGGCCGTAGCAGGACAGGCGCAAACTCCATTTGCAGAATTGGCACCAAATCCATGGGGTCCAATGTTAGAAGTTCGGCAAGTTCCCGTAGCGAGCACTAAAACTCGAATCGATATTTGGGAAGATGCCCCACCATTTCATTTTTACTTGTGTGACTCCAAAACTAATGATGGGAAAAACTGGGAGTGCTGCACGCGTGGGTTCTTCAAAAATGCTCTTGAATTATTCCGTCAAGAAACTGGACTTGAATTTTTGGCCGCATTCGAACACGAATTCACGCTGCTAGATGACCCAATAGCGGCTGGGCCATCCTTCACAATTGAAGCGATCAGAAATGTTGCACGTTACACCCAAGATTTAACTAAAGCATTAACTCAAGCAAACGTTGGATTAGAGACAGTTGAACCAGAATTTGGCGTTAACCAGTACGAAGTCACTTCCGCGCCAGCGGTTGGCCTTGCAGCAGCTGAGCGGGCAATTATTACTCGCGAAGTAATTCGAGAGACTGCTCGTCGACTTGGGTATCGCGCAACATTCACACCAAAAGCCGCGCCAGATGCAATCGGCAATGGCGCTCATGTACATTTCAGCTTTTTGGATTCCAAGGGCAACAACGCAACTTACGATGCAACACAGCCCAATAATGCCAGCGTTGTAGCGCAGCACTTCATCGCCGGTGTTACCAGACACATGAGGGCAATCTGTGCCATCACCTCGCCAAGTCCAGTTTCTTATCTGCGTCTTGGCCCTAATCATTGGTCTTGCGGCTACTCGAGTTTTGGAGTTCAAAATCGCGAAGCTGCGCTGCGAATCTGTCCTTCGCCAGATCAAAATCCAGCTAAGGCAGCAAAAGCCTACAATCTGGAACTTAGAGCTCCGGATGCTACGGCAAGTCCGTATTTAGTCTTGGGCGCTCTGGTACTTGCTGGTCTGCAAGGTATCAAGGAAAAGCTTCCGCTTCCAAAATCAGTTGATGTTGACCCGAATGATTTATCGGAACAGCAACGCTCTGAATTAGGAATTGAACCACTGCCAAGCTCCTTAGCTGAAGCTTTGGATTTGATGGAAGCTGACGCCATAGTGAAAGCGTGGATGCCACCAACTATGTATGATTCGTACGTCGCTGTTAAACGCACTGAGATTGCGCTCGCTAAGGACATGAGCGACGAAGAACTTTGCGAACGTTACGCTCGCGTTTACTAAAGCTCAAGTTTGTTTCTTGAAGCGATAATCATTCAGGTTTTTACGGCTTTTGGCTTGCGTTGGCACCGTGGGCACCGAAATGATGAGCGATTTGCAAATGCCTCCCGCAACATGATGCTGCCACAGCGATCACAGGGTTCACCTTCGCGGCCATAAGCATTTAGTTCATGCGAGAAATACCCACTTTCCCCATTCACATTTACGTATAACGAATCAAATGACGTTCCACCTTGGTCAAGCGCTTCGCTCATCACTTGCGTTGCATGAGTGAGCAATGTCGTCGCTTGGATTTTAGTTAAACGATTCGTGGGAGTTGCCCAGTGAATCTTTGCGCGCCAGAGCGATTCATCGGCATAGATATTTCCTATTCCACTAATTAAAGTTTGGTCCAAGATTGCCCGCTTGACTTGAGTATTCTTCTTTCGAATCCCCGTGATGAATGAATCGGGATCGAAAAATGGATCAAGTGGGTCGCGCGCAATGTGAACTACCGGCTGCGGAACCCATTGGCCATGATCAACTTCCACTAATTCATGGATAGCCATACCGCCAAATGTGCGTTGATCAACAAAATGCATAGCGCGTCCACCGTCAGTAAAAGTACAACGTACTCGCATATGTTTTTCAGGTTCCGCGTCAAGTGGCTGCACTAAAACTTGTCCACTCATTCCCAGATGAGTTACCAGGGCTTGATCATCATCAAGACTGAGCCACATAAATTTCCCACGACGATTTACTGAGACAACAGTTCGGCCTTTTAATCGACGCGCAAAATCTTTTGGCCCGCCAGTGTGATTACGTACTGCGCGGGAATGTAAAACTTGGGTAGTTTCAATAGTTCGCCCGCTAACCCAGGTATCAATCCCCCGGCGGACAACTTCAACTTCAGGTAATTCCGGCATGTCTACGCGCCAGGGTTAGTTAACTTCGCCGTCGCGTTGCGCCATGAGTTCGGCGTAGGCGCTAGCAGCGGATTCTTGTTCGGCTTCTTTCTTGTTACTTCCAGTGCCATGGCCATATTTTTGCTTTGCAATAACCACTTGGGCAATGAATTGTTTAGCATGATCTGGACCTGATTCCGAAATTGCATAAATCGGAACACCAAGACCTAATTCTGCAGTCAACTCTTGTAGTGAGGTTTTCCAATCTAATCCGGCGCCGAGTTCGGCAGCTTGGGCGAGTTGTTCATCGAGCAAACGAAGAATTAATTCGCGCGAGACCTCAATGCCTAAGTCAATATAAACTGCGCCAAGTATTGCCTCGAATGTGTCAGCCAAGATTGAGGATTTGTCGCGGCCACCAGTTGTTTCCTCGCCACGACCTAATCGAATAAATTCGCCAAGGCCTAGCCGGCGCGCTTGAACTGCCAATGCGCGAGCACTAACAACAGCGGAACGTAGTTTTGCCAGATTGCCTTCAGGTAAATCTGGATACCGGTGATACAGCGCATCAGTAACAACCACACCAAGTACGGCGTCACCTAAAAACTCAAGTCGCTCATTAGTTGGTAATCCGCCTGACTCGTAGGCGAAGGACCTGTGGGTGAGAGCTAACTCAAGTAACTGGGCATCGAAAACGTAGCCCAGTCGGTCATACAGCTGATCGTTCGATGTGGACGCGGCCACGACGATTAAACGCTAAGGACCTGGCGCTTGTCGTATGTGCCACAAGTTGGGCAAGCAGTGTGCTGCAACTTTGGCGCACGGCAACGATCGCAAGTAGCAAGGTTTGCGGCAGTTGCCTTCCATGCGGAACGACGATGACGGGTGTTGCTACGAGAAGTCTTACGCTTGGGAACGGCCACGGTCTGCCATCCTTTCAGGTTGTCGATTCAAACTCTTTAGTTCAAAACGTCGATCTTATTCTTCGATTAAATCCTTAAGATTCGCAAGACTTGCCCAACGCGGATCAGTTTCTTCATGCGAATGATCACTCACATCGTTGAGGTTTTCACCACAAGTGATGCACAATCCTGCGCAATCTGGTTGACACAGCGGAGCTAGCGGCATAGCCAACAACACTGCGTCGCGAATAACCGGCTCTAGATCGATTAGATCATCGTCTAGCTTCGGTTGTTCCTCGTCATCGCTACCAGAAGCAATCTGGCGGCCTCTGGAGTCAGTGGCGGGATATTCAAAAAGTTCTTGAAGGTCGACTTCCGTATCGAAAGACAACGGTTCCAAGCACCGTGAACATTCACCCGCTACCGTCAATAAAGCACTACCGGTGACGAGCACCCCATCAATTACTGATTCAAGCCGAAGATCAAACTCAATTTCAGATCCTGGTGGGACTGCAATCAATCCGACGCCGAGATCAGCCGGGGCTGCCACCGAGAAATCTAGTTTCTTCATCGATCCCGCGCGTCGGCCTAAAGTTCTAGCATCTAGAACTAGCGGCGAGCTTGGATCGAGGGTAGACACAGTATTCCTCGCTGGAAGTATGGCTCATTCGGCCTCGTGAAAGACCAATGGCTAGATTAGCGCGTTTTTAGTGGCACTCCCAAATCGAGGCACCTTGCGAACACGCGCAAAATTAGGATTTTTGAGGAAGTTGGGCTTTCAATGCCTGATGGACGTTTTCTGGAACCAATCCAGCCACATCCCCTCCGAATTTGGCTATTTCCTTAACAATGCTCGAAGACAGGAAACTGTACTCCGGATTGGTGGCCACAAACAGGGTGTCAACGCCTAAGCGGGAGTTCATTTGGGCCATTTGAAGTTCGTAGTCGAAATCCGAAACGGCGCGAAGTCCTTTAAAGATTGCGCTAATTCCATGATCGCGGCAGTAATCAACTAATAAGCCCTTGAAGGTATCAACCACGATATTTGGATATGGCTTAACACACTCGGTAATCATTTCAATGCGCTGTTCCATGGTGAACAATCCAGCTTTTGTACTATTTTGCAGTACTGCAACAGTGACATGGTCGAACTGTTCGGCGGCGCGGGCAAAAACATCCAGGTGACCAAAAGTTACGGGATCAAAAGAGCCAGGACAAACGGCTTTTCGAACTTTGTCTTTTGACATTTCATTCACCTTTTTTCTCTGTTGATCCACTAGTTCTGCTTTAGCTAATAAAAGCCAAATAGGGGGCTAAGAATCTTCCAGGTACTGACCGTACCAAATAGTTGTGTCACCATAAAACTTTTCTCGAAGTTGTTCAATGCTTTCTGGCCAAATCACCTTTGATTTTGAACCCCGCTCCACAACTAACAGGCCATAGTCCGCTAGCCAGCCATTTTTGGGCAAGTGTGCAAGCAGGGCATTTACTTGCTCATCATCCAAGTCATACGGCGGATCTATAAAGATCACATCAAATTTGCCAGCACTTGATGGTTCACTGATTCTTAGAAAAACATCAGCAATTAGCACTCGAGCAGTTTTGATCCCAAGAGATTCAATATTCGAATGCAAAGTGTCAGCTGCCTGTAGATCTTTTTCGATTAGTACTGCTTCAGCCGCGCCCCGTGAAATCGATTCAATTCCAAAAGCGCCCGAGCCAGCAAATAGGTCTAAGACTCGCAAATCACTCAGACCACTGACAGCATGTTCAACCGAGGAAAAAATTGCTTCCCGCACGCGATTTGAAGTTGGTCGAGTTTGCGTATCAGGCACTTTAATTGAACGACCTCGCAAATCGCCACCAATAATTCGAGTCATGATTTTTTCACAAACTCGGCGCGCGCTTGGTCAATTAGTGACTGCACTGCGCGAGCAAGCGCGGGCTGGGTAACTAGTTCGGGGTCACTAGAAACAATTGCCACAGCGGCAATTCTGGCTTGCTCCAAAATTTCCTCATCACGCAGGATGCTAACTAGTTTCAAACTTGAGCGCATTCCAGATTGGTTACGACCTAGGACATCACCTTCGCGGCGTTGCTCTAGATCAAGGGCAGCTAATTCAAAGCCATCATTTGTGGATGCCACAGCAGTCAGGCGTTCCCGTGCTGGTGAAAACGGCGGCGCCTCAGTCACCAACAGACACAAACCTGGCGCGCTTCCCCGACCCACGCGACCGCGCAATTGATGCAACGCACTTATGCCGAAACGATCGGCGTCCATAATCACCATCATCGTGGCGTTTGCGACATCAACGCCGACTTCAATAACGGTGGTTGAAATCAAAACATCAATACCATCGCCGTGACTAGGCCCATTAGCAAAGCGTTGCATCACATCGTCTTTGTCAGCCCCTGACATTTGCCCATGCATCACATCTACTCGAACGCCAGCGAGCGGCCCAGAAATTAGTTGTGGTGCTAAATCTTCCAGCGCAATTGCCTGGCGCTGCCCGGGTAACAATTCTTTATCTTCTTGGCTGGCAATTCGTGGCACAACAACATAAGCCTGATGCCCAGCAGCAACTTCTTCTACTACCCGTTCCCAAGCGCGAGTTAAGTGCGACGGTTGTTCAGTTGCCAAAATGACGTGCGTTGTTATCGGCGAACGACCAGCCGGCAATTCACTTAGCGTTGAAATATCAAGTGCGCCAAACGCCGTCATCGCAACTGTGCGCGGGATTGGGGTTGCCGTCATAACTAATACATGCGGTCGTCGGTCGCTACCGGCTTTGGCTACTAAAGTTGCCCGCTGCTCAACCCCAAAGCGATGTTGCTCGTCAATTACAACTAAGCCCAGATCAAAAAAGTCCACACGTTCTTCCAGCAGAGCGTGGGTGCCAATCACAATTCCAGCTTGGCCTGATGTGATGTCCAAAAGTGCTTGGCGACGCGCTGCGGTAGTCATGGAGCCGGTGAGCAAGGTAACGCCAGTGCCTTCGTCGTGAGCGCCAAGTCGACCGCGCTGCGCCAAGGGGCCAAGCAAATTGGTAATTGCGCGAAAGTGCTGCGCGGCCAAAACTTCAGTCGGGGCAAGCAGGGCCGCTTGCCCACCAGAATCAACAACTGTGAGCATCGCGCGCACCGCAACCACGGTCTTACCGCTACCAACTTCACCTTGTAGCAATCTGTGCATTGGATGACCAGCGGTCATTTCTTCAGCAATAGTTTTCGCCACGTCCTGCTGGCCTTGCGTCAAAGTGAAAGGTAGCCGGGCATCAAAAGCTGCCAGCAAGCCATCTGGCTTTTCACTTCGCGAAATCGCTGGCCAAGAATCCTCTTCATGGCGCTGGATAGCTAATACAACTTGCAGCGCTAAAGCCTCGTCCCATTTCAAGCGCAGGCGACTGGCTTCCAGTGATTCCAACGAGGAAGGTTTATGTATCTCACGCAGGGCGATCGTTAGATCCATCAGATTTTGAGATTTTCGAATTTCAACTGGCAGAGAATCTTCCACTTCCCCAAGCCCAGCTAAAACTAGATCAACACTTCGCTCAATCGTCCAAGTTTGTAATTTTTTAGTGGCTGGGTATACCGGCAAGAAGGCTTCGGCATAATCATCTGCGTTAACTTCAGTGAAATCTGCAAGCAATTCATATTCGGGATGCGTTAATTGACGCTTATTATTAAAAACCGAAACTTGGCCAGCGAATAAACCTTGGCGCCCTGGTGCTAAATCTTTTTCGCGCCAATGTTGATTAAAGAACATTAGTGTGAGCGATCCGGTGCCGTCACTAATTACCACTTCTTGTCTGGTTCCACCCTTGGCATTTTTTAAATTCTTGAAACTCGTTACTTGAGCCTGCACCGTGACATGATCGCCAATTTCTAAGCTGCCTAAGTCAGTTAGGGCGCCGCGCTGTTCGTATCGGCGCGGATAATGACGAAGCAGATCTTCAACAGATTCAATCTCGAATTCTGACTTTAGAAGCGCGCCAGTCTTAGCACCAACCACGGTTGCAATGGGTGTACTTAAGTCAGTCATAACATCGTCCGCATCGGAATATCTAACTTCCGAATTCAATTACGCGAATGTCGCTTAATTCAACCAAGCGTTCACATGCTTCGATAACTGCCGACGGGTCATTGCTGTGAACATGAACTGTGAAATTTGGCTCTGCCCCAGCTAGCGCAATTGAATCGCCTAAAGTCAGCAATATTTTTTCCAGCGATACTTTAGTTTCCGAATTGCAACTCACGGAAAACATGACTTCGAACTTGGCGCCGTCATACTTTTCAACTACGCCAGTTCGAGGCAAAATTTCTAACGGATCAGTTACCACGCCAATGGCTTGCGCAAAACTATCGTGCAAAAGTGTGATTACAACTCCGCCAGCATCAACAACTTCAGCGAGCTTCAAAGCTGGCAGCATTTCTTGTGTGCTAACTAATGACGCCCTTACCTCGCGTTGAATCTGGCGAAAATAACTTTCAAAGTTTTCACTTGGCAGCGCAACTAGTGCGGCCTGCGCAACTGTCAGCATGGTTCCTTCTTCTGGCGAGAGCACCGCAGCGCGCGCTACCTGGGATGCGACTTTAAGTGCGGTTGCCCAATCTTGCTGCGTAGCTTTATCTGGTAACTCACTTGCTAACCCAACTAGATACTGCGCCAAGATCACCCCGGAATTTCCCATCGCGCCGGCGCTTGCCAATGCGCCAACTTGCCCGGCAGCATCACCTAACCCAATTTCTGGAGTTAATTGCCCAGCAAGTCCAGCTCTGATGGTGAGCAAAGAATTAGTCCCCGTGTCAGAATCTGGAACTGGATAAACGTTTAGATCATTGATTACTTGTTCATGTTTTTCAAGTAAATTGGCGAAATTGGCAAGCGCTTCTAGAAAGTGCGTAGTTTCCAAGAACTGCGTGGCGCCTTGCTCATAAGTTCGCGTTTTTGCCACACCCATAGATTACCTGTGCTAACTGACCAGGTCCCTGAAGTTCTGGCCAAGTCAAAGACATATCCAAATGAGCCAGCCCATAGACCAGAAACCACCTAGGTACTGTTCTGGATTGGAATTTCTGAGCGTTCGCAGGTAGTCTGGCAAGGCTTAACCAAGTGAAACCCATCAATCTTTCAAGGAGTCATCGTGGCTGCTGTATGTGACGTCTGTAGCAAGGGCCCAGGCTTTGGCCATGCCATTTCCCACTCCCACCGTCGTACCAAGCGTCGTTTCAACCCAAACATCCAGACCGTGCACGCAGTTGTTAACAACTCGCCAAAGCGTCTAAATGTTTGCACCTCTTGCATCAAGGCTGGAAAAGTCTCCCGCGTCTGATAGCAATCTAAATTTTACAATCCCCTCAGCTTTCACCTGGGGGGATTTTTAGTTGGTTGAGAAGTGATCCCAGCCTTTACCGGAATAGCTCTCACCATCAACTGTTACAAAAGGCTCACCGGAGTCAACTGAACCAATGATGGTCCAGCCGCTTGGCACATCCAGCGCAGTCTTAAATGTAGCAGCAAAGGCATGGTCTTCTCCGCCGGACAGTATCCATTCCATAGCATCGCCATTAAATGCAGATGCAGCAGCGGCTAATGCTTCAGGAATTTGAAATTTATTAGATTCGATATTTATTTTGACTTTAGAAGCTTGCGCAATGTGTTCTAAATCTGAAACTAAGCCATCACTGATGTCAATCATTGCTGTGGCATGCGTGGCCAACTTTGCTAACTCATATGGTGGCTCGGGAACTCGGTGAGCACCAACTAAAACTCGTGGGGACCGGAAGCCACGCGAAAGCATGAGTAAACCTGCTTGGGCAAATCCAAGGCGCCCCGCAATGGCTAGAACGTTTCCTGGTTTAGCGCCACTTCGTAAAATTGCTTTGGCAGTTCCAAGTTCACCTAACGCAGTAACGCTAATGACGATTGAACTGCTGCGAACTATGTCGCCGCCAACTACCGTGACACCAACTTCGGCTGCTTCGGCGCTTAAGCCATCGGCTAATCCCATAACCCAAGCAACCGGGGTTTCTGGTGGTAGCGCAAGTCCAACTAGTAAGGCAGTGGGCCTGGCGCCCATTGCAAAAATGTCCGCTAGATTTTGGGCTGCAGCTTTTCGGCCGATGTCTTTTGCTTCCGACCAATCAAGGCGAAAGTGCACACCTTGCGTAAGCATGTCTAAGCAGGCAACTACATTGCCGCCTTTGGCTGAAACAACGGCAGAGTCATCGCCAATGCCAACTGAGACAGTCTCTGCTGATGACTTGGCCAGTCGAGCTGCAATGGCATCAATCAGCGCAAATTCGCCTAGTTCTCCGACACTCTGTTCGCTCATGTGTTACACGTTAGCGATTAGCGCAGGCCGACGCCACGGCGAAGTGCGTCTTGTACTAACGCATCAACTAATGCTGGGTAATCCAAACCTGTTTCCGCCCACATCCGCGGATACATCGAAATCGGGGTAAATCCTGGCATGGTATTTATTTCGTTGATAACTACATCTGTGCCAGAGACAAACATATCTACCCGAGCCAGACCCTCACCGGCCATTGCAAGGAAAGCCTCGATTGCTAGAGCGCGAATTTTTTCGTGTAACGCTGGATCAAGTTTTGCTGGAACTGATAACTCAACTGAGTCATCAACGTACTTTGCTTCGAAGTCATAAAACTCATGGCCATCACGCACAATGATTTCGGCGCATACGCTCGCCATTGGGCCAGTTGGACTATCTAAAACACCACATTCAATTTCACGGGCATTTTCAATACTTGCTTCAACAATTATTTTTGGATCGTGCTGGCGAGCAAACTCAATTGCTGCAACAAGTTCAGCTTCGGATTTCACTTTAGAAATTCCAACACTTGATCCAGCTCGACTTGGCTTCACAAACACAGGGAGCCCCAGCAATTTAATGCGCATCAAGCTAGCCTCGCGCTGGGAAGTCCACTGCGCATTTGTCACAACTTCATATGGCCCAACAGCAATTCCAGCCGATTGCATCATGGCCTTGAGGTGCGCTTTGTCCATTGCAGCGGCGCTGGCAAACACTCCGGAACCAACGTAAGGAATACCAGCAAGTTCTAGTAGACCTTGAATGGTGCCGTCCTCACCCCATGGTCCGTGAAGTACTGGGAAGGCCACATCAACTTGGGCAATAGCTTCATTGGTGTCTCGCTGCAATTTGATAGTCGTTGCATCGGGATTGGGTGTGAAAAGCAGCGTCGGATTTTTGTCATCAACCTGCGGGAACACACCATCTTTGACGGTTAGCCGCTGGGCATCATCTTGCTCGAGCACCCAGTTGCCAGACTTAGTAATGCCGATCGGAACTACTTCATATTTAGAGCGATCCAAGGCGCGCAGCACGCTTCCCGCAGAAATGCAGGAAATTGAGTGTTCGCTGCTGCGCCCACCAAAGATAACAGCGACTCGGATTTTTTTACTCACCTGAACAACGCTACCGAATCCCTGGGAAATCCTTGGGCACTAGTGTTTTCCCTATGAGCGCGCCGCATAATTCAGATCAGCCTAAGTTACCTACCCATGCCAGTTTCACAAATCTGGAAACTGCTGTGGTGCAAGCTGGCAGACCACCGGTTACACCAGATGGTCCCGTGAATCCCCCGATAGTTCTGTCCAGCACATTGCACGCCGGTGGCCCTTATGGCTACATGCGTGATTGGAATGCCACGTTGGAATCACTTGAAGTAGCAATTGGCGCACTTGAAGGTGGCAGGTGCACCACGTTTTCCAGTGGCATGGCCGCAGCAAATGCTATTTTCGATTTATTTCCAAATGGAAAACCAGTTGTCGCAAGTCAGTACTCCTACACCGGAGTAGCAGTTCGCCTGCAGGAACTTCATGACCTTGGTCGCATTGAATTGCGATTAGTTGATGTTACCGATGACGCAGCAGTCAAAGCGGCGATTGCAGGTGATGGCAATCCAGCTTCGTGGGTCTGGATTGAAACTCCAACAAATCCGATGATGGAAATTTGTGACATTGAAGCAACCGCAACTGTGGCTCGTCACTACGGCGCTTACTTAGCTGTCGACAACACTTTTATGACACCACTACGCCAGCGCCCACTTGAACTTGGTGCGCATTTAGTTATGCACAGCGCAACAAAAGGCTTGGCCGGACACTCGGACCTACTTATGGGCGCACTTGTTACTGCCGATGCGGAACTGTCCCAAAAAATTATTGGCCGTCGTGTTTTATTGGGAGCTGTTCCTAGTGCATTTGATTCTTACTTAGCGCTGCGCGGAATTCGAACCCTTGCAGTTCGAATTGATCGTGCTGAATCAAATGCGCAATTCATTGCAGAGAAATTAGCAGGTCACAGCAAAGTGCGCGCAGTGCATTACCCAGGTCTTGGTGGGCACAAGAATGCAGACATAGCAAAGCGACAAACTGATGGCCCAGGATTCATGTTGGCTTTTGAAGTCGATGGCGATGCCCAAGACGCCGAACGAGTTTGTCAGTCCGTGAATTTAGTTACTTACGCAACTTCACTTGGTGGCGTTGAAACTCTGATGGAACGTAGGCGACGGTGGCCAAAAGAAAATTCCGCAGTACCAGAGAATTTAATTCGAGTTTCAGTAGGCATCGAAAATGTAAACGACATTTGGGCGGATCTAGATCAAGCACTTAATTCAACTGGAGAAATTGAAAATCAAACCCAACCCAAAATGGGTTACTAGCAATTACATGTGCTCCATTTGTTCTTGACCTTCTTCGGCAGTTGTCGGCCGAGACATAAAGGCCTTTAATACTTTTTCCGCACTCGTGCCATGGTGAATCACATTTACAACTTGCTCAGTAATTGGCATTTCCACACCATGCCTGGTTGCTAAGTCCAAAATTGATTGACAGCTTTGCACGCCTTCGGAAGTAGTTTTAGTTAGCGCTTGGGCTTGGGCAATTGTTTTGCCTTCGCCTAGATAAACCCCGATGGTGCGATTTCGCGAAAGTGGCGACTGGCAAGTAGCAATTAAGTCGCCGACCCCGGCAAGGCCAGCGAAAGTTAGTGGATTCGCGCCCAGTGCCACACCCAGCCTGGACATTTCGGCCAGGCCGCGCGTCATCAGAGCTGACTGCGAGTTTTCCCCGTAACCAAGGCCCACTGCCATTCCGTTTGCCAGCGCAATTACATTCTTAACTGCCCCAGCGATTTCTACCCCAACCACATCTGTTGTGTAATACGGCCGGAAATAATCTGTCGTGCAGGCATCTTGAATGCGTTTGGCAAATACTTCATTAGCGCACGCCACAGTTGTGGCCGCTGGCTCTTTTGCCGCAATTTCATGTGCCAAGTTAGGGCCGGACACCACAGCAACTTGGTCAGGTGAGACTTTTGCAACTTCGGCAATAACTTCAGTCATGCGTTCTGCAGTGCCAAGTTCGACACCTTTAATAAGGGAGACCATAACGGCCTGACTCGGAATCGAAGCATTCCATGACGACAAATTACTTCGAAGCGTCTGAGCTGGCATTGCCAATACAACTAAGTCAGCGCCCGCAAGTGCTTGATCAGGATTGGTTGTTGACACGACATTTGTCGGCAGGATTAAGTCAGGTTGGTATGCGTGATTGATGTGGGTGCTGTTGATGTCATCAGCAACTTCACTACTGCGCGCCCAAAGCGTGACATCACAATTTGCATCCGAAAGAATCATGGAAAATACCGAGCCCCAAGAACCAGCTCCCATTACGGCTACGCGCATTATGAGTCTGCTTTCTTTTGAAGTGCAATCCGGCGATCTAGTGGGACTGCGGGCGGCACTTCATCACGTTGGGTTGCCAATATCTTCGTAATGTCTCGCATAATTCTTTCAGTCGCTTCCCGTAGCGTTGCCGCGCTTACTGGCAATGCGCGAAGGTCATCTAAGTCCACTTCTGGCCCTGCCCAGACGTGCATAGTTTTGCGTGGAAATAAACGCAGGCGCTTACTGTACGGAGCAAGCACATCTTGTGGTCCCCATTGCGCTGCAGGTATTACCGGTGCTCCAGTCATGAGCGCAATTCGGGCAGCACCAGTCTTTGCAGTCATAGGCCAAAGCTTTGGATCGCGCGTTAAAGTTCCCTCGGGGTAAATCACAACACATTGCTTATCTTCAATCGCCGAGAAAGCTGCTCGTAGCGATCCGGCTGCCGCATCAGAGTTGCCGCGTTGAACTGGAATCTGTCCAGCGCTTTTTAAAATTGCGCCAAGTACTGGAACCTTAAAAATTTCTGCTTTTGCCAAAAAACGAACTGGGCGGCCATTGTCGTTGACAAAATGTGCGGCAACTAACGGGTCATACCAAGACAAGTGATTCATGGCCACCACAATTCCGCGATCAATTCGCAGGTATTGCCCACCACGCCAATCTCGCGCAGTGGCTGCCAGCAGAAGCGGGCGCAAGACTGCGGAGATGAATCGATACCAAAAGCCGCGGGGTGACTGCGCGGGGAATTTACTCATAACTTCATTATCCTGACACAAAAATGAATCGGACTCGTTGGTTTCCCAACGAGTCCGATTCGCTAAATGTTTTAAGGCTTACTTGCCTGAAACTTTTTTCTTGAATTCAGCACCTGCGCGGAATTTAGGTACAGATGTTGCTGCAATCTGAACTGGCGCGCCAGTCTGTGGATTGCGACCAACACGTGCTGCGCGGTCTGACTTCTCGAAGATACCAAAGCCAGTTAGGGAAACTTTGTCACCCTTGGCTACAGCGCGGGAAATGCTATCAAATACTGCATCTACAGCTGCTGTTGCATCTTTTTTGCTTAAGCCTGCTGCTTCAGCTACACCATCAATTAGTTCTGCCTTGTTCACTTTGGATCCTCCATAGTTTCCCGACTTCCAATGATGAATGCCGGCTATCTTTGTTTCTCATTAACCCTTGCGAATTAACGAACCTTTGAGTTGCTCCAGACTTCCCCGCCTGGCTCACTTGTGACTTTACGGCTCAAAAACAAGGGTTTTTCACCTGACACGCCCAAGAAACGCAAAAAATCCCAATTTCTTGGGATATTTTGCTGATTTTGCCAGTTTTAGACCGTGGTTGGCTTAAATCCTGGGCGTTTGGCCTCAAAGGCAGTGATCTCATCTACGTGCTTAAGGGTCAAGCCAATGTCATCTAGCCCCTCCATTAGGCGCCATCTCACATAACTATCTACTTCAAACTTCGCAGTAAACCCAGCCGCAGTGATTACTTGGGCGTCCAAGTCAACAGTTACTGGAGTTGCTGGGTCTTCTTCGATAATTTTCCATAGTTGCTCTACTGAACTCTGCTCAACTACGGCCGTTAGTAGTCCTTGCTTACCAGAGTTGCCGCGGAAGATGTCTGCGAACCTAGAAGAAATTACTACTTTGAATCCGTAATCCATAAGCGCCCAAACTGCATGTTCGCGGCTTGAACCAGTTCCAAAATCTGGTCCAGCAACTAAAACACTTACCCCTTGGTACTGCGGGCGGTTCAAAACAAAATTTGAATCTTTGCGCCATGAGTTAAATAACCCATCCTCAAAGCCATGGCGCGTAATTCGCTTTAAGTATTCGGCCGGAATGATCTGATCGGTATCAACGTTGCTGGCCCGAAGCGGGGCAGCTGTGCCGGTATGAACTGTGAACTTATCCATTAGTTTGCACTTCCTACTAGGTCAGCTGGTGATGACAGCGTTCCGCGAATTGCAGTTGCTGCTGCAACCTGCGGCGAAACTAAATGTGTTCGGCCCCCTGGGCCTTGGCGTCCTTCAAAGTTGCGATTCGAAGTTGAAGCACTTCGCTCGCCAGGCGCTAATTTGTCCGGATTCATACCAAGACACATTGAGCAACCTGCCTCGCGCCATTCGGCGCCAGCATCGGAAAATACTTTGTCCAGACCTTCAGCCATTGCCTCTAGGCGAACCCGAACAGATCCAGGAACAACCATCATGCGCAATCCGCTGGCAATCTTTTTGCCTTTTAGAATTTCAGCCGCTGCGCGCAAATCTTCAATTCGGCCGTTTGTGCACGACCCGACGAAAACAGTATCAATTTTGATGTCGCGAATCGCCATGCCAGCAGTTAGGTCCATGTAAGCCAGAGCATTTTCGGTAGCAGATTTATCCACTGGGTCGGTGTAGTCATCTGGGCTTGGCACATTGGCAGAAAGTGGCGCACCTTGACCTGGGTTAGTTCCCCAAGTTACAAATGGGCTGAGCTTAGTTGCATCAATGATTACTTCGCGATCAAAAACTGCGTCCGCATCAGTTGGCAAAGTTTTCCAATATGCAACGGCATCGTCCCAATCTGAACCCTTGGGCGCATGTTCGCGTCCCTTTACGTATTCAAACGTTGTTTCATCTGGCGCGATCATTCCGGCGCGAGCGCCAGCTTCGATGCTCATGTTGCACATTGTCATGCGGCCTTCCATGGAAAGCCCGCGAATTGCTTCGCCGCGATATTCCAGAATGTAACCCTGGCCGCCGCCAGTTCCAATTTCAGCGATGATCGCCAAAATTAAATCCTTTGCAGTCACGCCAAGTGGAAGCTTTCCTTCCACTGTGATTGCCATGGTCTTGAAAGGCTTAAGTGGCAAAGTTTGGGTAGCAAGTACATGCTCAACTTCACTGGTTCCAATACCCATGCCGATGGAACCAAAGGCGCCGTGTGTTGAAGTATGGGAGTCGCCACAAACTATGGTCATTCCCGGCTGAGTTAATCCCGACTGCGGAGCAATGATGTGGACAATTCCTTGTTCTTTATTTCCTAATTCGTAATTTTCAATTCCAAATTCTTTAGTGTTTATGCGTAATGCCTCAATCTGGGCCCGGCTGATTGGATCCACAATTGGTTTATCAATATCAGTTGTTGGAACGTTGTGATCCTCAGTGGCAATAGTTAAGTCTTTGCGCCGAACTGTGCGACCAGCTGCGCGCAAGCCATCAAAAGCCTGGGGGCTAGTCACTTCATGAGTTAAGTGCAAATCAATGTAAAGCAAGTCTGGTTCACCCTCTGCGCGACGAACTACATGGTCATCCCATACTTTTTGTGCCAATGTCCGGCCCATAACTGCCTCCTAATAACTCTGGATATTGACATCTCATCATTCGAGATAGCAATATCACTATATGAAAGATAGTAGTAGCGGTGTTGGGGTTCTGGATAAAGCTGCCCACATTCTGGACGCTTTGGAATCTGGACCATTGACTTTGGCAGGTTTAGTGGCTGCCACCGGCCTAGCTCGGCCAACTGCGCACAGATTAGCAACCGCGCTAGAACACCATCGCTTAGTGGCTCGGGATCTAAATGGACGTTTCATACTTGGGCCACGCATCACCGAACTAGCCAGCGCTGCGGGCGAAGATAAATTGCTTTCCATCGCAAATCCAATTCTGATTGCATTGCGTGATGCCACCAAGGAAAGCGCTCAACTATATCGCCGACAAGGTGAGCTAAGAATCTGTGTTGCAGCTTCGGAGCGAATGACTGGACTGCGCGATACCGTGCCCGTTGGCGCTGGATTAACTATGAGCGCGGGATCTGCTGCCCAAATTTTGTTGGCTTGGGAAGAGCCAGATCGATTACATCGTGGCTTACAAGGTGCAACATTTACTGCCTCAGATTTATCTGGAGTGCGCAGACGCGGTTGGGCGCAATCACTTGGCGAGCGGGAACCAGGCGTTGCCTCTGTTAGCGCTCCGATCCGCGGAGCAAATGGAAAAATTGTTGCCGCAGTTTCTATATCCGGACCCATTGAACGACTAACTCGCATGCCAGGTCGACTACATAGTTTGGCTGTTGTAACGGCAGCTAATCGCATTAGCGATTCACTCAAAGCACGCGGCTAGTTAATACTAGGCATTTAGGACTTGGCCAAATTTACGTTATTGTGAACAGGTGCGGCCCCGTTGTGTAGCGGCCTAGCACGCCGCCCTCTCAAGGCGGTAGCGCGGGTTCGAATCCCGTCGGGGCTACAAATGAATCAGACCCTCAGGGGTCTTTTTTATTTAACGAAGAACTTTTTAAGATTTTGCCTGGTGGCGAAAGCGGACCATGTCAGGCGTTAACTGAGCTAAGGATGTAATCCCCATGAGTCGCATAGTTTGTTCTACTTCGCCCTGCAAAATTTGAGCTGCTCTTCGCACTCCTGCTTCCCCGCCGGCCATGATTCCATAAAGGTACGCTCTGCCAATTAATACTGCGTCAGCGCCTAAGCCAATGCCGCCAACAACATCAGAACCTGAAAGAGCGCCACCGTCGATAAATAGTTGTGTGCTCGATCCCGAAATTGCAGATTTAACTGAGGGCAATAATTCCAGTGGAACTACCGAACGATCAAGTTGTCGTCCGCCATGATTTGATAACACGACTGCGTCCACACCTGCATCAGCAAGCATCTTTGCATCCGCTACATTTTGCACACCTTTAACGATTAACTTCCCTGGCCAGTTTTCTTTCAGCCATTCCACGTCTTTCATGGTTATGGAAGGATCGAAAACACTATTCATTAGTTCGGCTACCGTGCCACCTGTTGATTTCAAAGATGCGAATTCAAGCGGTGCGCTAGTCAGTAAGTTCCCCCACCATTTTGGATAACGCGCCATGTCAGCCATCGTTTTAAGGGTCAATTGCGGCGGAATAGTGAGTCCATTTTTTACATCTCGAACTCGCATGCCGCCAACGACAGTATCAACCGTCAACATGATGGCTTCATAGCCCGCAGTTGCCGCCCGTTCGACTAATTCATAACGTGTGGTCTTATCGCGCCACAGGTAGAGCTGAAACCATTTGCGTGTATTTGGCGCAGCAGCAGCTAAATCTTCAATTGAAGTTGTGCCCAGGGTTGAGAGCGTGTATGGAATTCCAAATTCTGCGGCGACTTTAGCCACAGCCGCTTCACCGTGATAGTGCATCATTCGAGTAAAGCCGGTTGGGCTAAATACGAATGGTAACGCGGAGCTCTTTCCAAAAATTGTTATTGAAGTATCAACGGTAGAGACGTCTCGCAAAACTCTGGGATGAAATTCCAATTGCCGATAGGCCTCATAAGCTCGGCCATAACTTAGTTCCTCGCCAGCTGCCCCATCGGTGTAATCAAATACTGCGCGCGGAGTTTTAGCTTTTCCGATGCTGCGTAATTGGGAGATTGTTACTGCTCTGGACACTTCACTAGAACGTGAAAATGGTGACTTAAATCCGATTATTGGCTTGAGATCGGACCATCGCGGAAATTGACGCTTACCCATGGCTTAACTATTGCAGATCTGGCTGGGATACCTGGACTCGAACCAAGACTAACTGAACCAGAATCAGTTGGGCTGCCAATTACCCCATATCCCAATCGGCATTACGCCTAGGAAATTCTATCTCAGGGCGCGCTTTAGAGTGAAATGCTTATTTGATGGCAGAGGTGATTCGAGCCAGCGAACGCTCTTGACCAAGAATTTCTAAGGATTCAAAAAGCGGTGGCGAAACTCTGCGGCCAGTAACAGCGACCCGAACTGGGCCAAATGCAACCTTAGGTTTTAATTCCATGCCATCTACTAACGCCACTCGAAGTGCCTCTTCAATGTTTTGTGTAGTCCATTCACTGATTGCAACAAGGGCGTCCCGAGCGGCCAACAAAACTGGTTGCGCATCTGGCGTCAAAACTTTTTCAGCTTCAATTGGATCAACTTCAAAGCTCGCACTACCTGGTTGATCTGCGAATAAGAATCCGAGCATCCCGACACCTTGGCGAAGTGTCTCCATGCGTTCTTGGATTAACGGGATGGCGCGAAGCAAAACTGACATCTGATCACTTGATGGTTCTGCTGAAAGCACGCCTTCTTTAATTAAATAAGGAGTGAGTCGAGCTACTAAATCTGCGGGCGAGAGCGTCCTGATCCAATCTCCATTTATTGAAGTGCATTTTTTCAAATCAAAGCGCGCTGGATTTGCATTTACTCGGGCAACATCAAAAACGGTAGCCATCTCTTCTTTTGAGAAGAATTCAACATCATTGCCAAATGCCCAACCCAAAAGTGCCAGGTAGTTGAGTAAACCCTCTGGTAAATATCCCTCTTCGCGATACATTAACAGGCTTGATTCTGGATCTCGTTTTGAAAGTTTTTTATTTCCTTCGCCCATTACATAAGGTAAGTGTCCATAAAGTGGTCGTTCGCCTTTTGCTACTCCAATGTCATTTAGTGCATCATAAAGTGCAAGTTGCCTTGGTGTGCTACTCAGGAGATCCTCACCGCGAAGAACGTGCGTGATTTCCATAAGGACGTCATCGACTGGATTTACCAGCGTGTAAAGCGGTTCGCCTGTTGCTCTTACTATTACGTAATCTGGAACATGCTCGGCAGCAAAAGTAACGTCGCCGCGAACTAAATCTGTCCAAGTGAAGTCGGTATCGGGCATTCGAAATCTAACCACTGGACGGCGATCTTGGGCTTTGTATTCAGCAACTTGATAGTCAGATAATTTTCTACATGCGCCGTCATATCCTGGTGTCTTACTCGCTGCGCGCGCAGCTTCCCGACGTTCTTCGAGTTCTTCTTGCGAGCAATAGCAATGGTAAGCATGACCGGATGCTAACAACTTGTCAGCTATTTCTTTGTAGATATCCATGCGTTCAGATTGGCGATACGGTCCATGAGGACCACCTATTTCGGGGCCTTCATCCCAATCCAAACCTAACCAGCGAAGGGCATCAAGTAAGTCGATATAGGACTGCTGTGAATCTCGAGCGATATCAGTGTCTTCGATTCGAAATACGAAAGTTCCACCAGTGTGACGGGCATAGGCCCAATTGAATAGAGCAGTTCGAATCATTCCCACATGCGGGTTGCCTGTCGGGGAAGGACAGAATCGAACTCGAACGTTTGACACAATTTCTCCTGGTTTAGAAATTAAGTTATCGAACTATTACTGGATTAGTAAGAGTACCAATTTCCGCAATAGTTACTGTTACCGAATCACCGTTCACAATTTGGCTAACGCCTGCTGGCGTGCCAGTCAAAATTACATCACCCGGCAGCAGGGTCATCATGTGTGAAATCCAAGAAACCATTTCACGAGCGCTGCGCACCAAATCACTGGTGTTTCCATCTTGTCGAATTTCGCCATTTACCGAACACGAAATTGCCAGGTCCTGCGGATCCAGATCAGTTTCAATCCATGGACCAAGTGGGCAGAAAGTGTCAAAGCTCTTGGAACGAGTCCACTGTCCGTCACTATTTTGTAAATCACGCGCAGTTACGTCATTGGCGCAGGTGTAGCCAAAAATTACTTCATCGGCCCGATCTACTTCGACATTCTTAGCTAATGCGCCAATCACAATTGCTAATTCGGCTTCATGGTGAACATTTACTGACTGCGGTGGCAAGACTATGTAGTCACCTTCACCTATAACCGTGGTGTTTGGCTTAATGAAAATTACCGGCTCAGCTGGAACTTCGCCGCCCATTTCCTTAGCGTGATCGGCATAGTTCTTGCCAACGCACACGACTTTGCTTGGGATGACGGGGGCCAAGATTTTTACATCAGCTAAATTTAATGCAGCCACTGGATCGCTGATGTCAGGCCACGGCAAGCCAGTGATTAATTCAATTTTGTCGCCTGTGATTACTCCGTAGACCGGAAACTCCACACCAGGAACAGAAACTCGAGCAACTCTCATTACTTAAGACTATCGGCTTTGCGTTAAGTGCTTTTTCCTAACAGCCCGTATGAAATTGCATCCTCTAGTGCTAACCAAGAAGCAGCAATTACGTTTTCGCTGACACCGACTGTGGTCCAACGGCGACCTTTTTGCGCAGTTTCAATAAGTACGCGTGTGACAGCGCCAGTTCCCATGCCGCCATCGAGGATACGAACTTTATAGTCAACCAATTCAAGTTCGCCAATTAGCGGAAAGTGCTGAACCAAGGCGCTGCGCAATGCATTATCTAACGCGTTAACGGGACCATTTCCTTCACCTGTTGCAACAATGCGATTTCCACCGGCGTGAACTTTAACGGTTGCTTCGCTAACTATCTGACCATCTTCGCGCTGCTCAACAATTGTGCGCCAAGACTCAACCGTGAACTTCTTGGTCGACTCACCTGCCAAAGCGTCCTGTAACAGCAATTCAAAGGAGGCATCTGCTGCTTCAAATGACCAGCCATGTGCTTCCAGATCTTTAACTTGCTCAACAACTTTTGTAATTGCTTCTGGTTGCTTTGAAAGGTCATAACCAAGCTCTTGACCCTTCATCTCAATTGATGCTCGGCCCGCCATCTCAGTAACAAGAATTCGCATATCGTTACCAACCACAGCGGCGTCAATGTGGTTATAAAGTTCATGATTCACTTTTAATGCACTGGCGTGTAATCCAGCTTTGTGGGCAAAAGATGAAACGCCAACGTATGGTTGGTGAGTATTTGGTGGCAAGTTTGCGATTTCAGCTAGCGCATGTGAGACACGCATCATGTCCTTTAGTGCGCCATCAGGTAAACATCTGATTCCAAGTTTCAACTCTAAGTTTGCAGACACACTAAATAGATCGGCGTTACCAGTTCTTTCGCCATATCCATTTGCAGTGCACTGCACATGAGTTGCGCCGGCCTCTACTGCAGCAATGCTGTTAGCAATAGCGCAGCCAGTGTCATCTTGGCAATGAATGCCAATGCGAGCATTTGTTTTTTCTAAAACATCAGTCACGATTTTGCTAATTCCACTTGGCAGCATGCCGCCGTTGGTATCGCAAAGTACTGCGACGTCCGCCCCCGCTTTCATCGCCACGTTAACTGCTTGGATGCCGTATTCAGCATCATGCTTGTAGCCATCAAAGAAATGTTCAAAATCCACGAATACTCGGCGGCCATTTGAAACTAAATACTCCACAGTGTCGCTGATCATCGCTAAGTTTTCTTCTTTAGTGGTCTTTAGGGCTTGCTCAACATGCCAAACGTCACTCTTTGCAACCAGGGTTATCACCGGAGCTTGCGAATCCAGCAGGGCTTTGACTTGCGCATCTTCCTGCACTGTTATTCCGGCCTTGCGGGTAGCGCCAAATGCCACGAGCTTGGCATTTTTCAAAACTAATTCGCCAGCTGCTATCCGGGCAAAGAACTCAGTATCTTTTGGTAACGCTCCAGGCCAGCCACCTTCGATAAAGCCAACGCCAAAGTTATCTAGTATTTTTGCAACTGTTAATTTGTCTTCGACGGAATAGGTAATACCTTCACGCTGCGCGCCATCGCGCAGGGTTGTGTCATATAAATGAAACGCGTCAGTAACTGGGGAAGATTTTGTCATTAGACAATCCGATGCAGCCAGTTGTGGGTATCAGGTGCCCGGCCAGTTTGAATCTCAACTAGAGCAGCGCGAAGCTTCATAGTCACATCACCTGAACCACCATCAGCAATCGTCCAAGCTCCACTGTTTTTACTATCAACGCGACCAACTGGAGTTATTACAGCTGCAGTGCCGCAAGCAAACGTTTCAGTAATCTCTCCTGAGGCGCAACCCTCACGCCACTGTTCAACCGATATGGTTCCTTCTTCGACTTGGTAACCAAGATCACGAGCCAGAGTTAATACGGAATCTCGTGTGACGCCCGGAAGTAATGTGCCAGTAAGGCGCGGTGTAACAAGGCGAGCGGAAGCTCCTGAGCCATAAACAAAGAACATGTTCATGCCACCCATTTCTTCAATGTACTTACGTTCCGTTGCATCGATCCACACCACTTGATCACAACCGTTTTCAGTTGCTTCGGCTTGAGCCACCAAACTTGCTGCGTAATTTCCAGCACACTTGGCCTCACCAGTACCCCCTGGAGCGGCGCGAACGTAATCATCACTTAACCAAACGGAAACTGGTTTCACACCCTTTGGGAAATAAGCGCCAACTGGGCATGCCATCAATACATATGTGACCTCTAGTGAAGGCCTAACACCAAGAGCGTTCTCGGAGCCAAATTCCAAGGGACGCAAGTAAAGCGACTTGTCTGGATCGTTTGGCACCCAAGCTTGATCTTGGCGAACTAATGTTTCGATTGCGCCGATAAATAAGTCCGTTGGAACCGGTGGCAGCGCGAGCCTGGTTGCTGAACGTTGAAATCTAAGTGCGTTAGCTTCTGGTCGGAAAGTATAGATACTGCCATCTTCGTGGCGGTAAGCCTTTAAGCCCTCGAATATGGATTGCCCATAATGTAAAGCGTTCATTCCAAAGCCGCCAGAACTGGTTGACGAGGAAATCAATTCTCCAGAAGTCCAACCCTGTGCTTTATTCCAAGTAGCGCGCACCACATTGTCAGAAAAGTACTGGCCAAATCCTGGGTTTTCCAAAATCTTTGAGCGATCAGCCTCAGACATAGGTGAAGTATTTGGGTGCAGGGCAATTCCAGCTGCAGCACTAGCTCGAGCTTGCGTTGGATAAAGTGCTTGGCCCGAAGCCACCACTTTCGCTGCTGATACGTCAAGGTCAGAGTGAACGAATGTTGTCATGGCTATATCTTTCGCTAATTCCGGTTAGTTCGCTACTGCAGTTGCTAGGGCGTCGCCAATTTGAGTTGTTGATCGCGCGCCACTTCGAGATACCAAATCGGCTGCTACTGCGTCATCAATTTTCTTAGCCGCATCGGCGTAACCAAGATGATCGAGCAACATTGCAATACTTAAAACGGTCGCAGTTGGATCGGCTTTTCCTTGCCCAACAATATCTGGCGCACTGCCATGAACTGGTTCGAACATACTTGGATTAGTTCTGCTTGGGTCTATGTTTCCACTAGCTGCAAGTCCGATGCCGCCCGCAATTGCAGCTCCGATGTCAGTCAATATGTCACCGAATAAGTTATCGGTGACAATTACATCGAAGCGCTCCGGTGAAGTTAAGAAGAACATGCTCGCAGCATCTACGTGGCAGTAATCGGTTTCAATATTTGGGTATTCAGCAGCCACATCATTAAAGGCACGTTGCCAAAGATCTCCGGCGTAAACAACGACATTAGTTTTGTGTACAAGAGTTACTTTGCCGCGACGACGACCCGCGCGTTCAAAAGCATCTCGGATGATTCGCTCAGCGCCAAAACGAGTGTTGATACTTACTTCGGTTGCGACTTCATGTTTTGTGCCTTGACGCAAAAATCCGCCAGCTCCGACATACGGACCCTCAGTACCTTCACGACAAACCACAAAATCAATATCCTTTGGGCCCTTGCCGGCAATTGGCGATATCACCCCTGGATAAAGCTTTACTGGTCGCAAATTTAAATGGTGATCCAATTGAAAGCGCAGTGGCAATAAAACGCCACGTTCTAAGATTCCTGGTTTAACTGATGGGTCACCAATCGCGCCCAGCAAAATGGCATCATGTTGTTTTAGTTCAGTTACCACGCTGTCCGGCAAAGTTTCGCCAGTTGCGTTATACCGGCGAGCACCTAAGTCATAGTCAGTGGTGGAAATGTTTAAGCCCACACTTGGCGCGATCGCGGCAAGGACTTTTAGCCCCTGCTCTACTACCTCCACGCCAATGCCATCACCGGGTATTACTGCCAATTTAATGTTGCTAGCCATGGAATTAAGGGTAGTGGGCTAGGGCAGGAATCGAAAAAACAAGATTTTGTCAGCCCAGGTGCCCACTGTCTGGCGTTCGTTGGCTTTTTCCCTAACCATTCCCGGTGCTAAACTCAAGACAATGTTGGTGAACCTGCTCCTTTCGCGCCGCAACGAGGCCTAACCCGGCCCACTCGTTGCGGAGATTGCGCACGCGCCGGACGTCCTTTTCCCATACATTCCCAGATTTTCGGAGATACTAAATGACTGCTTCAAATTACGATCAGCGCAATTCGCAAAAACCATCAGGTATGCCCTTTGAGCGCTACACCCCTTACACACCAATTGACTTAGCCGATCGCACTTGGCCCAACAAGGAAATTACCGTGGCACCTCGTTGGTGCGCCGTAGATTTACGCGATGGCAATCAAGCACTGATTGACCCAATGACCCCAGAGCGCAAAAAACGTATGTTTGAGCTTTTGGTAAAAATGGGTTACAAAGAAATTGAAGTGGGATTTCCATCCGCTAGCCAAACGGACTTTGATTTCGTTCGCATGCTAATCGATGAGAATTTAATTCCAGATGATGTTGTAATTCAAGTTTTAACGCAAGCTCGAGAGCATTTGATTGAACGAACATTTGAGGCAATTGAAGGTGCGCCACAAGCGATAGTTCACCTTTACAACTCAACTTCAACACTTCAGCGTCGTGTCGTATTTGATTTGGATAAAGACGGCATCAAAGAGATCGCAGTTCGTGGCGCAGAACTTTGCTTGAAGTACGCAGAACAGATGACTGGAACTGAAATTTACTTTGAGTACTCCCCAGAATCATTCACTGGAACTGAACTTGATTACGCAATCGAAGTTGTAAATGCCGTTAACGATGTTTGGCAGCCAACTCCAGATCGTAAAGTCATTGTTAATTTGCCAGCAACCGTTGAGATGGCAACACCAAATATTTATGCCGACAGCATTGAATACATGGGTCGCAAATTAAATCATCGCGATTCAATTGTTATTTCGCTGCATCCACATAATGATCGTGGCACTGGCGTAGCCGCTGCTGAACTTGGTTATCTAGCCGGAGCTGATCGAATTGAAGGCTGTCTGTTCGGAAATGGTGAGCGCACCGGAAATGTGTGTCTTGTTACTTTGGGTATGAACTTGTTCAGCCAAGGTATCGATCCACAAATTGATTTCAGTGACATTGATGAAATTCGTCGCACAGTTGAATATTGCAATCAACTTCCAGTCCCCGAGCGTCATCCATATGGTGGCGATCTTGTGTTCACTGCATTTTCTGGTTCACATCAAGATGCAATAAATAAGGGCCTAAACATCATGAAGCAAGATGCCAAGGCAGCTGGCGTTGAAGTCGATGCTTTCACTTGGAATGTGCCATACCTACCGATTGATCCCAAGGATGTTGGCCGTAGTTATGAGGCTGTGATTCGAGTTAACTCGCAATCTGGCAAAGGTGGTGTGGCATACCTTATGCGCACCGAAAACAAGCTTGAGTTACCACGTCGACTGCAAATTGAATTTAGCCAAGTCATCCAGAAACATACTGAACAAGATGGCGGCGAAATTACAGCTCCCCAAATGTGGGAATATTTCCAAGATGAGTATTTGCCAAATGCCACCAGCCCTTGGGGTCGCTTCAAATTAAAAACTGTTGCTGTGGACAGTGATGTTGATGGTGACACGAAGGTGAAAGTTTCCATGAGCGATCGCACATCAGGTGAGGTAGATGTCGAAGGACTTGGAAATGGTCCTATCGCCGCATTCTGCAATGCCATGGCTCAAGTTGGCGTTGATGTAAAAGTTTTGGATTACCACGAACATGCCATGAGTAGCGGTGGCGATGCCCAAGCTGCCTCATACGTTGAGTGCGCAGTATCCGGGCAGACACTTTGGGGAGTGGGCATTGACTCCTCGATCGTTACTTCATCGCTAAAGGCAGTAGTCTCAGCAGTAAACCGAGCACATCGTGAGCAGGAGAATAAAAATGATTAGTCGCCACCTTCGATTAACTTTTCCAGAGGCCCAAGTTGCCCAGCCCGTTATTTATCATGTTGTTAAAGACTTCAATGTCATACCAAGCATTCGTCGGGCCGCAATTGAAAATCACTTTGGTTGGATGATTGTTGAATTCAAGGGCGAAGTTGCTGATCTTGATGCCGCACAGGTTTACCTTGAGAGTCTTGGAGTGGAAATTTCCCAAGCAGAAGGCGATATTCTCGCGGGTTAATCTCTGCGAAAAAATTCCTATTCTTCGATTTTCACATTTGGAAATTTAGAAAAAATAACAGAGTTAGTCTGAGATCCATCGCGTTTTGTCATGGCATCACGCAACAGAGTTTCCATCTCAAATCCTGCCTTAACCAAGGTTTTTTGCGAGGCGCTGTTCTCGGGCAAAGTCAGTGCGCTCACTCTTCGAAATCCAATTCCAAAAGCGAAATTAGTTAACATCTCAACAGCATGTGCGGCAAGCCCCTCGCCTCTGGCAGCTGGGCTTACCCAATAGCCAATCTCACCGACGTGATCGAATTCCTTTATGTTGTGCAAACTAACGGACAAAACTAATTCGCCGTTTCGAATGCCAGCTAAAGAAATCGCGTTGCGATCCTGGTAGCTCTTAGTTCTGGACTTAATCCAAAAATCTGCAATCTCGCGGGTATATGGCAGCGGCACCGTGGTGAATTCTTGAATTGCAGGATCCTGGCATATCTGCGAAACGTGCCCGGCATCTTGGATATCCCACGGCCTAAGCATTAAAGTCTGGTCCACCAAAACGGGCTCGCTTACTGGCCAAGAAATCATGTGGCAACTATGCCACAAGCCCTGTTTCAATCGGTAGTCTGGAGTCACCTAAAAGGAGTGAATATGGCTAACGCTTTCTGGCATGGCTTTGCCGACATGCATGCAATTTCCAAGAATGGTCCACTTGTTATGACTAAAGGTGAAGGCTCTTGGGTTTGGGATGAAAAGGGCAAAAAGTATTTCGATGCTGCCGGCGCACTTTGGTACATGAACGTTGGCCATGGCCGAAAAGAAATCGGCGAAGCAATGGCGGCGCAGGCAAGCAACATTGCCTCATACTCCTCATTTGGCGAGTGCACTACTGCTCCCACCATTGAGTTAGCAGATTTAGTAGCTTCAATTTCTCCAGTTCCAGACTCTAAAATATTTTTCACATCAGGTGGTAGTGACAGTATTGATACTGCGCTCAAGATGTCACGTCGCTATTGGACACTGCAAGGTAAGCCAAGTAAGAAAGTGATCGTTTTCCGCGAAAACGGTTACCACGGTATGCACGCAGGTGGCACATCAATTGCCGGCATCGGACCAAACAATGACGGTTACTCAGAATTAGTTGAAGATGTAGTTCAAGTTCCCTGGGATGATGCCGAAGAAATGATCGCAACAATCGATCGCATTGGCGAAGATAACATTGCAGCTTTTTTCTGCGAGCCAATTCAAGGCGCTGGTGGCGTTCGGATCCCACCTGATCTTTATCTTCAAACTGTTCGCAAGGCGTGTGCGGAACGAAACATTTTGTTTGTGGCTGATGAAGTCATAAATGGCTTTGGTCGCTGTGGCGACTGGTTTGCCTCAACGCGTTATGGCTTACAGCCTGATCTAATCGCCGTCGCAAAAGGATTAACTTCGGGATATGCACCAATGGGCGCAGTTATTGCAGCGCCATCGGTTTGGGAAGCGTTTTACTCAGAAACAGCTGGCGTATTTCGTCATGGATACACATATGGTGGTCATGCCACCGCAGCTGCTGCTGGCATTGCAAACATCAACATCATGATGCGCGAGCAACTTCCATCACATGTGGCCAAACTTGAAGACAAGTTCGCCACTGCGCTTCGCACTTTGGAAGACATAGATGTTGTAAGCGAAGTTCGAACTGGCGTTGGCTTCCTCGGCGGTATCCAAATGGCAGATCCAGCCATGGCGCCAGCAATGTATGCCAAGTGTCGCGATGTGGGAGTAATTTCCCGCGCTATCTGGGGTGGCGCAATGCAAGTAGCGCCGCCGCTAACCACGAGCGCAGATGAAATTGATCAGATGGTTGCGCTATTTCGTGAGGGTTTAACTAGTTAGTTGAAACTTCACTAGCGTTTACTGCGCCCGGAACTTCTCGGCCAGCAAACGCTTCGACTACTGATTCGGCAACAGCAATTCCAGCTTTTTCTTGGGCTTCTTCTGTGGAGGCCCCAAGATGCGGAGTTGCAACTACGTTGTCCAGTGCAAATAACGGTGAAACGGTGCATGGCTCCGTTGCATAAACATCCAGACCCGCGCCAGCAATCTTTCCTGCCTGCAATGCCTGAAATAAATCTGCTTCATCAAGCACGCCGCCGCGGGCAGCATTAATTAAAAACGCCGATGGCTTCATTTTTGAAAGTGCGGCTGCGTTAATCAGGCCCGAAGTCTCTGGAGTCTTTGGGATGTGAATGGTTACAAAGTCAGATTGACCTAATAGTTCATCCAAGGGAACCATCGTGATCGAGGGTCCACCGCTTGGAGCAACTTTCACATAAGGATCGTAAGCAACAAACTTCATGTCAAAGCCAGCTAGTCGTTGGGCAACAAGTAAGCCAATTTTGCCCATCCCGATGATGCCAACAGTTTTACCCTGTAGTTCTACTCCCCCAAATTGGGAACGTTTCCACTTACCCTCGCGCAATGCCAGATTTGCTGGCACAACGTTTCGGGCAACTGCCAAAAGCAATGCAACTGCTAACTCTGCTGCAGAAACAATATTGCTCGTTGGTGCATTAACAACCAGTACGCCAGCGCTGGTGGCAGCTGGAATATCAACATTGTCCAGTCCAACTCCCGCGCGAGCGATGATCTTGAGATTTGGCGCAGCGGCGATTGCTTGCGCGTCTAACTTCGTTGCAGAGCGAATCAGAACAGCATTCGCTTGGGCAAGGGCCGGAAGTAATTCATCCTGATTCGCGCCATCACAATAGCGAATTTCAAAACCGTCACCAAGAACTGCGATTGTTGCAGGGGATAACTCTTCAGCAATAAGAACAATTGGTTTTGACATAACTTGATTCTAAGTGACTCCAAAGAAATTGATCTGCAAAGATTTCGCAGCCACAACTACCAGAAGTCTGGTTCTTCATCGGTGGCTCGCCAACAATGCCAAGCCACCACACTTCTATATGGCGATAAGTGATCAGTAACACCGATTACTTCTTTTTCAGTTGGGGTGTAGCCAAGCCCCTGAATAATTCCCCAACCACGCCTGACACCTAAATCCCCAATGGGCCAAACATCCATACGCCCTAGGCGAAACATCATGAACATTTCTACGGTCCAACGACCTATGCCCCAGAATTGCGTAAGTGCCTTGACCACTTCATCGTCTGGCAATTCGCCTACTGACTCTAAATCAAAGCCCTCAACAACTGCCTGACTCAACTCGAGAATAGTTCGCGCTTTTGCATTGCTTAATCCGGCTTCGCGCAGTTGCAAGTGACCAAGTTTTAGAAGTTTTGCTGGCTTTACTGGAGAACCACTTTTAGCTATTAACCGATGGGTTATGGTATCCGCTGCTTTGCCAGAAACTTGTTGGCCAATAACTGCAAAAATTATCGTCTCGAAGTGAGAGTTATGTGCTGGTTCTTTTGCAACTGGATAAAGCGGAGCGTTCTCCAAGAATCTTCCTAGTCGCTTATCCTGCGTTGCAAGATAAGCCTGAATGGACTTTATGGATTTCAATTTTGGTGGAGATTTAGGTTTCTCGGGCATTATGACCTGCGCAGTGAAGGTGTGAACTTTATTGGCAGTTCAATGGGACCAGTGTTTCCGCTATCTGGAAGATAAGAGGCGCCCGTCAGGATCTCAAAGTCTGGGATTCGTTTGGCAAGTGCTTTATAAGCTTCAGCCATATCAAGGCGAGCCACATAGTGCCCTAAGCAGTGATGCATGCCGCCACCGAACCCAAAGTGAGGTGGTCTCTGGGCGGTGATATCGAATTCTATTTTTTCAAAACGACGCGGATCGCTGCCAGAAGGAATTGTTAGCAAGTGGATGGTCTTACCTTGCGGTATTAACAGGTCTTTGTATTCAACATCAACGCAGGCCTCTCGACTAACCCAAGTAATTGTTGGGTTAACGCGCATGACTTCTTCAACTGCGCTTCGAGCTAAGTCTGGATTATTACCCAAGCTTTGCCACTGATCCATGTGGCTAGCAAAAGTTTGCAAACCGAGTCCGAGTTGATTTCGCGTGGTATCAAAGCCAGCAAAAATAATGAAGCTCACCAACATCAATAACTCATGATCGGTTATCTTCTGGCCATCTGAATTTGCCCTGATTAGCGCCCCGACAAAATCCTCGCCGTCAGTGCCTAGCCGGCTTTCTATTAGAGTCTTAGAGATTTCTAAAAGTCCAGACAAGCCATGCTCGATAACGTCTAGGTCATCTTTGATCGTGACGCTAAAGACATACCCAAGTTCAGTTGCAAGATCTGCAACATCTCGCCACCTGGATTTATCAATACCGAGAAGGCCCGTTATTACTCGAGCTGAATATGCTTCGGCAAACTCGCTCATAAACTCTGCGGTGCCACGCTCACAAAATCCATCTATCAATTCATGAGCAAGTTCTGAAAAAGTGGGGATCAGTGGTTCAAGAACTTTTGGTGAAAATGCTGGTCCAGAAAGTTTACGAAGCCGAAGGTGATCTTCGCCTTCGATGCTGAGCATAATGTCGGGCCACCACTTAGCAAGCAAGCCTTCTTTGATGCCAAAGTGTGAGGGCCACCTGCGAGTTCCTTGATAAAGCCGTTTGTCCTTTAGTAATGCGTTGGAATCTTCGTATCGCAAAATTGCAATTCCGAAATTCGTGGTTGCATACCAATGCTGCTCTCGGGCCTGCATAACTTGATCAGAGCGGATTGAAAATCCAGTCTCCGAAAAATCTAAGTGGGCAACATTTGGGGTTTCTTGCATTTTTGGAATTAATCTTTTCCAATACGCGGCCAAGTATCGCTAACAATGTAACCAAGCGGATAAGGGTCAGTTGGATCAAGCATGTGTTGATGAGTTCCAGTTAGCCAAGCTTGGCCAGCAATCGAGGGGATAATTCCCGGCTTATCCCCAATCATTACTTCCTGTTCAATGCGTCCTTCGAAGTGAGAGCCAATTATGGAACGGCCCCGCAACCTATCGCCAAGTTTCATTACACCTCGGGCGTGCAAAACTGCCATCCGTGCAGAAACCCCAGTTCCAGTCGGTGAGCGATCGATCTTGCCCGGTTGCACTGCAACGGCATTATGGCTGATGAGCATGCCATTTTCTTCAAAAACTGGCATAGCAAGTTGGCAAAATGAAAAGTGGGACCAGCCATCGATGATTGGATGCTTAAAAGTGAGTTGTTCATTTGCTGCTTTAGTAATTCCAATACCCATAACAGCCAGGTCGCGGGCTTCACTGGGATCTAAGCTAAATCCAAGTTCTTTTGCATTCACAATTACAAAAGAATCGCCGCCCCAGGCAGTGTCCACGGTTAAAGTTCCTAAACCTGCAACTTCTAGTTTGGTATCAAGGGTGGCTGCAAATGATGGGACATTGTGAACTTTAATTTGCAGAGCCTTGCCATCTTTACAAGTTGCAAAAACTTCAACTAGACCAGCGGGCGCCTCCATAAAGAAATGAGTTTCTGGCTCAATCATTGGAACAATACCTGTTTCCAAAACAACCGTGGCAACACACATTGAGTTTGAACCCGACATCAAGGGAGTGTCTTCTGGCTCCATAATTATGAATCCAACCGCAGCTCTTGGATCTTTTGGCGGAACCAACATGTTTACATGGCGAAATACGCCACCCCGTGGTTCGTTTAAAACGAACTGTCTAAGTTCATTGTCAGAGGCAATAAATCTAGATTGCTCATAAAGCGTTTCCCCTGGCGGTGGATTTACTCCACCAACGATTACATCGCCGACTTCACCTTCGGCATGACAACTGACAACATGAATAGTTTTTACAGAACGCATGTCTACGAGTTTAGAGCGTGGGGCTTACGAAAAAGTAATGAATCTTGGATTTAGTGTGTATGAAAATCAAAAGCTTGTGCCATGGCAGCATCAATTGCATCTAGCGCAATTGCCACTCTTGTTTCAACACTGCCATCGAGCGCCATCCACGAACGGCCAGTGCTGATCAAATCATCTTCAAATTCCCGGGTCATAGTTTCTCTCAGCCCTTCCGAATTTCGAATCTTGTCCTGAACGAAAGGCACACCATCAGGTTGCGTTACAAAATAGATGCGATTCTGCGAGTCTGCCGGCATTGGAAGTGAAGCTTTTCCGCCAAGATAACGCCGTTCCCAAATGATTGTTGCAAACACATCGGTATCGCAACAAACTACTGGTCCACCAGTTCGAGCTGCGACGTCTTCAAGTTGCTGTTGCACGATTGCAATTTCTACAAAGTCATTTGTTGTCCAAGGGACTTCATATTCTGGTAGTCCCATGGCCTCAGCTTGTTCGGCTTTTCGCATAGTCAAGTCGCGACCATACTCTCGAATCCAATTCGTGCTGGTGAAGTTTCCGCCGCGCTTTATTAACTCGGCCTTCACCGCCAAAGTAGTTGTTGTCGTACCAGTTGATTCTGCGCCAATAAACACTGCTCGTATCGCGAGCAGTTCGCGTGATCCCGGACCAAGTAAGTGCCAGTTTTTCGCAAGACCATCACGAATCTGAGTTGATGAAACTGGCACTTGGGTGCGCTCTGGATCAAAGCTAAAACTATGCAGTCCCAATAGTTGAGCAAATTGCTCACCGTTAATTTCTGAAGTTACCAGCAGGTCAACGGGCGGGGTATGGCGTAAATGTGCTTCGATGACTCGAGCATTTGACTTAGCAACATCAGGATTATCTGGTTTATAAGGAGTGGATTCATAGCCATGAACAATCGTCATAGCAGATTCGACAACGCCTTCAGCGACGCAGTCTTGCAATAACGCTCGAGCTCTATCGTGGGCGGCTAAGCGATCATGCGGCTGAGCCAGTACAACAACAACGACATGGTCACGCTTTTCAATCGCTGCTTTGATGAGTTTTACGTGACCCATATGCGGCGGATTGAAAGTCCCGGTGACTAATGCTGCTGGCATATCGCAAGCCTATCTTGAAATTTAAGACCGAAAAAAGCCAAGAAGTCACGGTTCATGGACTAGGGAACTAAGAGAAGTTTTCCAGTCGTTTTGCGCGCAGCCAAGTCGCTGTGGGCCAAAGTTGCATCCGCTAAGTCATATGTTTTTCCAATTGCGAAATCTAATTTGCCAGCGCTATGAGCAGAAAAAATCTCGTCAGCGCGCCATTGCATTTCCCCAGGCGCGACAATGTAGTCCGCCAAAGTTGGACGAGTTACAAATAGTGAACCCATTCGACTTAGAGATTGCAGGTCGAAAGCTGGCACCATTCCGCTGGCGCCACCAAAAAGTGCCATCATGCCGCGGCGCTTTAGTGAGGCAAGACTGGCTTGGAAAGTTGACGCGCCAACACCGTCATAAACAACATCAACACCAATTCCCCCAGTTAGTTTCTTAACTTCTACGGCCACATCGTCTTTGTCATATCTAATAACGTGCTGAGCGCCTGCTTTGGTGGCAATAGCTGCCTTAGCATCCGTTGAAACGGTTGCGATTGCAGTCGCGCCACGAGCTGAGATCATTTGGCAAAGTAGCTGCCCAACTCCGCCAGCGCCAGCGTGCACAAGCGCAAAATCGCCAGGTTTGATTTCATAAAGTGAAGCGACCAAATAATGCGCGGTCATGCCTTGCAACATCGCAGCACAAGCGGCGTCAAGTGCTACATCTTTTGGAACTTTCACGACAGAGCCTGCATTAACAGCATGAATTTCGCAGTAGCTACCTAGAACTGATGGCCATGCAATTTGGTCCCCGACTGAGAATCCAGAGACTGCGCTACCAACTTCGATGACAATTCCAGAGCCTTCAAGTCCTGGCACATACGGACTTGGCATTGGGTAAATACCTTGCCGTTGATAAATGTCGATGAAGTTCACGCCACTGAAGGCAAGATCAACTAGCAGTTGGTCGGGTCCGCAAACGGGAACAGGTAGCTCAGCTACCGATAGGACTTCTGGTCCACCCGGGCTGGCTACCTGTATCGCACGCATTTTTAACGAATTAACGACCGGCTGTGCCTTCAACATAGTCACTGTCATCAGTCTTAACCCATGACATCAACTTGCGAAGGTCGCGACCAACAGCTTCAATCGGATGCACTTCAGCTTTTGCGCGAAGCGCCTTAAACTCTGGCGCGCCAGCATCTTGGTCATCAATAAAGCGTTGCGCGAACTTACCTTGCTGAATGTCAGTTAGGACATCTTTCATGACTGCTTTCACGTTTGCATTAATGATCCGAGGACCTGATACGTAATCGCCGTACTCGGCTGTGTCAGAGACGCTCCAACGCTGCTTGGCAATGCCACCTTCGTACATCAAGTCAACAATTAGTTTCAGTTCGTGCAAGCACTCAAAGTAGGCAACTTCTGGTTGGTAACCAGCTTCAACTAAAGTTTCGAATCCTGCTTGCACTAGCGCGGATGCGCCACCACAGAGAACTGCTTGCTCACCGAAAAGATCTGTTTCAGTTTCTTCGGTGAAAGTAGTTTTAATTCCACCTGCGCGAAGTGCGCCAATTCCAGCAGCATAGGAAAGTGCTAATGCCCAGGCATTACCTGTGGCATCTGATTCAACCGCAACGATCGCTGGAACGCCGCGACCTGCAACATACTCACGTCGCACCAAGTGTCCAGGACCCTTTGGCGCAACCATGCAAACATCAACATTGGAAGGTGGCGCAATGTAACCAAAGCGAATATTGAAACCGTGCGCGAAGAACAAGGCGTCGCCAGCTTTTAGATTTGGTTCTACCGATTCCGAATATACTTTGCGAGCTACGTGATCAGGAACGAGCATCATGATGACGTCAGCTTCAGCAGCAGCTGTGGCAGGATCTACTACGCGAAGACCTTCAGATTCGGCTTTTGCTTTGCTCTTTGAGCCAGCAGCTAGACCAACTCGGACATCTGCGCCACTGTCGCGCAAGCTCAATGCATGTGCATGGCCCTGGCTACCGTAACCAATAACGGCCACCTTGCGACCCTGAATAATCGATAAGTCTGCATCATCTTCGTAAAACAATTCGGCCATTGGGCTCTCCTATTTCGCTCGTTCGGTTAGTCTGTCAGATTCTTGACTTGGTGTGAATTTGGGCTAGGTGCGGTCCGGATTCTTGTTGGATCGATCTGCAATTGAACGGCTGCCGCGGGCTAATGCGACAACACCTGACTGCACAATTTCCTTTATTCCATGAGGCGCTAGGACATCAAGGAATGCCTCAAGCTTGTCGCGTGAACCAGTTGCCTCGATTGTGACAGCGTCGCCGCTGACATCAACAACTTTGGCCCGAAATAACTCCACGAATTCCAAAACCTTGCTCCGGGATGCATCGTCAGCTTTGACTTTGATTAGCATCAATTCCCGAGAGATCGCGGTGGTGTCATCTAGCTCGACAATTTTTAACACGTTTATAAGTTTGTTAAGTTGCTTAGTAACCTGCTCCAAAGCATGGTCGTCCACATTTACCACGACAGTCATGCGTGATACACCTTCAGTTTCGGTTGTGCCTACTGCTAAAGATTCAATGTTGTAACCGCGACGCGAAAATAACGCCGAGATCCGAGCCAAAACGCCAGGTTGATCCTGAACCAAAATAGATAAAGTATGACGGGCCATGACTAGTCATCTCCCCGTTCCCAGGTTGGAGCTATGTCTCGGGCAAATTGAATTTCATCATTTCCGGTACCAGCTGCGACCATAGGCCAAACCATGGCATCACGATGAACTTGGAAATCAATAACCACGGGAGCATCGTTTAGCTCCATTGACTTTTCGATCGCTTTATCAACTTCTTCGGCTTTAGTAACCCGAATTCCGTGGCAGCCATACGCATCCGCAAGTTTTACGAAGTCGGGAACTGAATGGGAATTTAAATCGGTATTGCTATAGCGCTCGTTGTAAAACAAGTTCTGCCACTGACGCACCATGCCAAGAGATGCGTTATTAATCAGCGCAACTTTGATTTGAATGTCATTAATAGTGCAAGTTGCAAGTTCCTGATTTGTCATCTGGAAACAACCATCACCATCGATTGCCCAAACAGTTTTATCGGGACAACCAACTTTCGCGCCCATGGCTGCTGGAATGGAATAACCCATAGTTCCTAAGCCACCACTGTTAAGCCAAGTGTTTGGATATTCATAGCCGATAAATTGCGCAGCCCACATTTGGTGCTGTCCAACTCCGGCAGTGTAAATAGTTTCTGGACCAGAAATCTTGCCAAGACGCTCGATTACGTATTGTGGTGACAAAGTGCCATCAGTAGGTGAGTCATACCCAAGCGGGTAAGTTTCGCGCCAATGATTCAAAGTAATCCACCAAGCCGTTAAATCAGCGCGATTTCCCGCATCAAACTCACTTGTTACCGCCGGAATCAATTGTGCGATGGCCTCGCGCACATCCGCAACGATAGGAATGTCGGCATGGCGATTCTTACCAATTTCTGCAGGATCAATATCAATGTGGATAACTTTAGATTTTGGCGAAAATGATTCAAGTTTGCCTGTTACTCGATCATCAAAACGAGCTCCAAGAACGATCAAGAGATCGGCTTTTTGCAATGCGCCAACTGCGCCAACAGTTCCATGCATACCTGGCATACCCATATGCTGAACATGCGAATCTGGGAATGCGCCGCGAGCCATCAAGGTTGTGACAACTGGGATTCCCGTTAATTCAGCAAGCTGTCGAAGTTCTTTATCGGCCTTAGATCGAATTACGCCACCACCGACATAAAAAACTGGACGGTGTGATTCCACAATCATGCGCGCCGCATCTTTTATCTGGCGGGCGTGTGGCTTAGTTGTTGGCTTGTAACCCGGCAGATCAATTGATGTCGGCCAAACAAATTCGGCTCTGGCTTGTAAAGCATCTTTTGTAATGTCAACAAGTACGGGACCAGGGCGACCGGAGTTTGCTAAGTGAAATGCTTCTTTGATCGCGCGTGGAATATCTTCAGCGCGGGTAATTAAATAATTGTGCTTGGTAATAGGCATCGTGATTCCACGAATGTCGGCTTCTTGAAATGCATCGGAGCCAATGAACTGGCTTGGCACTTGACCTGTAATTGCAACCATGGGAACTGAGTCCATGTGCGCATCAGCGATCGGCGTTACTAAGTTAGTTGCGCCCGGTCCACTTGTTGCCATGCAAACGCCAACACGATTACTCGCTGCGGCATAACCTTCGGCTGCGTGACCTGCGCCTTGTTCATGGCGAACCAAAATATGACGAACGGTTGGGGAATCCATTAATGGGTCATAGACCGGAAGGATTGCGCCACCTGGGATACCGAAAACTACTTCGACATCTGCGTGTTCCAGAGATTTAACTAGGCTCTCGGCGCCTGTGATTTGTTTTGACATGCCGTAACTCCTTGATCTACCGAAGGATCG
>JBEEND010000004.1:0-61549 GCA_041192345.1 Actinomycetota bacterium | reverse complement strand
CACTCCGACTGCAGCAGATACCTGCGAGCTAGCCATTTACACACCTACCTTGTTTGTGTACTTGCAGCTTTGGGAAGTCATTTATTAACTCACATTCGCCTGAGTAAGCGCAGATTGAGATTTGCGTTGCTCATGGAATGCAAGAATCTGTAGCTCCGTCGCGAGATCAACGCGACGAACATCAACACCAGCCGGTACTTCGATTTGTACCGGGGCGAAATTCAAAATACTTGTTACGCCATTGCGCAACATCAAATCGCAAACTTCTTGCGCAGCTGATTCTGGAGTTGCAATTACGCCAATGGAAGCATTGGAGCTCAGGACAACTTGCGCCAGTTTAGAAATGTCTTGGACCACAATTTCTTTTCCAGCGACAATGACAGATTCACCAACCAGTTTTTTATCAGTGTCGAATAATCCAACTACCGAAAATCCACGGGAAGCGAAACCTGGATAACCAGCAAGAGCGTGTCCGAGATTTCCAATGCCAACAATTACAACGGGCCATTCTTGGGTCAGGCCAAGTGCGCGCGCAATTTGATAAAGCAAGAATTCAACGTCATAGCCAACGCCACGAGTTCCGTACGAGCCAAGGAATGATAAATCCTTGCGAAGTTTTGCGCTAGACACACCACTGGCCTCGGCCAGTTCTTCGGACGAGACCAGAATTACACCACGAGCTGTTAGAGAAACGAGGTTGCGGTGATACATCGGAAGGCGACTAACAGTTGCGTCGGGAATTGCACCGCGCGAACTTAAGTGCGTTTTAGGTGCCTGTGACAGCGCCATGAAAACCACCCTTCTAGTGTCCTTATGGCGAACAGGTTATGCGGTAACTCGCTGAGTGCAAAATTGGCGTAGATACCCCAATTCATGCTAGGTAAATTAGGGATTTTAGGTGTGACAAGCGTGACTAATGTGATTTGACTAGCCGAGTATTTTCAGTTGTTTTTTTTCAACAAAGCGGTCCGCAATCGCTGCTCGTCTACTCGCCACTTGTCGTGAACTTTTCCATCGATTAATACGACCGGAATTGATTCAAAATACTGATCAGCTAATTGTGCATCATCCAAAATTGATAATTCACTCCAAGTTTCACCAAGTTCCGCGCAAACTTTAGCAATCGTTAATCTCGCGTTTTCACACAGGTGACACTCTGGTTTTGCTATGAGAACCAAACGTGAATCCATGTTTTTGTTACCTTCCAGTTGTACCCAGTGTGGCACATTGCATTCCAAGTTCCCAGTAATACTTTCCCAGTACCCTTTGAATATGGTGACAAACGATGGACTGAATGTTGACGCAGATTTACGTCTTCGTGCTGTCCCTGAAACTCAACCTGATCCTGAAAATATAGGTGCGTTTTTCGACATCGACAACACAATTATGCGAGGCGCAAGTATCTATCACCTTGCCCGAGGACTTTTTGCTCGCAAAATTTTGAGCGCAACTGACTTAGCAAACTTCGCAATTGCCCAAGGGAAGTTTCTGACTTATGGTTCTGAGAATCTTTCCGACATGGCAAGAATCACCGAAAATGCCCTGTCATTTGTTACGGGGAGATCAGTTGCAGAAGTAACTGCGCTATCTGAAGAAATTTTTGACGAAATCATGGCTGACAAAATTTGGCCAGGCACCGTGCAACTAGCTCATATGCATCGCGCAGCTGGTCATCAAGTTTGGTTAGTCTCTGCTGCGCCGATTGAGCTCGCCAACATCATCGCCACGAAACTTGGTCTTTCGGGAGCAATCGCAACCGTCAGCGAAATAGAAAATGGCATCTACACCGGGAAATTGAAAAATCCACCGATGCATGGGGAGCAAAAAGCGCTGGCAGTTACTCACCTTGCCCAGGAAAACAAAATCAATCTCGACCACAGCTTTGCGTATTCAGATTCGAGTAATGACATTCCCTTGCTCAACAGTGTTGGAAATCCAACTGCGATAAATCCTGATTCCGCTTTACGCAATCACGCAACTGCAAACAACTGGCCGATCCATGATTTCCGTCGCCAGCGGCTGGTAAAGCGTTACGGAATACCAGCCGGCGCGACAGCCATTGCATTAGTAGGCGCGGGTGCCGGGCTCGCAATTGCGGCAACCCGACGCTCCCGCGCCTGAAGATTTTTAAGTAAAAATTATTTGCTTTTATTTCGACGCTGAGAACGCGTCTTCTTGAGCATTTTGCGATGCTTTTTCTTGGCCATACGCTTGCGGCGCTTCTTAATCACCGATCCCATTTGGACCACCTTTACATCTGTTATTAATCACGAGTTTATGCACTTATCCGGGAGCTCATTACCGCGAAAATTAAGCCAGCAAACTAGCCAGCTTCGACGAATGATTCTTGTAAGTAAGTGTGAACTGCTTGCTCTGGAATTCGAAATGAGCGACCAACTTGTACTGCTGGCAACTCACCGTTGTGCACTAACCGATACACAGTCATTTTTGATACTCGCATAACTGTTGCAACTTCAGCCACTGTTAAAAAACGAACTTCGCCAAGCGGCCTTTCATTAGATGCACCCATAGGTCACCAAAACCATTCTGTGTGGGTTAAGCACCGGCATCCCCTCCGGGCTGAACATCACACTTGTACGTAGATGCTTACATTAGTGGCGAATGGGGCTCAAGTGAAAGTCGGTTTTAAAAGTAATTTAAACTACAGCGGTGTAATTTCTATTCACTAGCGTTAAAGAACTGGCTATTGCATACCCAGTTTCATTTTGTTCGCCTGCGAACAACTTTTCGACTTTTTCTTATTAGCTCAAAAGAACTGGTTATTGCATACCCAGTTTCATTTTGTTCGCCTGCGAACAACTTTTCGACTTTTTCTTATAGGCTCAAAAGAACTGGCTATTGCATACCCAGTTTCATTTTGTTCGCCTGCGAACAACTTTTTGACTTTTTCTTATTAGCTCAAAAGAACTGGTTATTGCATACCCAGTTCTTTTGAGCGATCTCGCGCTGCTTCCATCGCACTCAAGAAAGCTGCCCGAACTTTAAAATCATCAAATTGCCTAAGCGCTGCAACTGTTGTGCCACCTGGCGAAGTTACTTGCTCGCGCAATACGGTTGGGTGCTCGCCAGTTTCTCGCAACATAGTTGCTGCGCCATAAACCGTTTGCAGTACCAATGCATTTGCCACATCGCGCGGAAGTCCAAGCATTACCCCGCCCTCGATCATGGCTTCCACCGCATAAAAAATGTAGGCCGGACCGGAACCTGAAATTGCAGTTACTGCATCTTGATATTTTTCAGGGACCCGAACTACTTGCCCAACGCTGCGCAATAATTTCTCCGCAGTTTGCATGTGGTCTTCAGTGCAATGTGAACCAGAGTTGATTGCAGCCATACCCTCATCAACTAGTGCCGGAGTGTTTGGCATAACACGGATAACTGGAGTTTCAGGTGGCAGTAAATTCTCAATAAACGCGGTTGTTATTCCAGCCGCCAATGAAACAACTAACGTGTTTGGTTTTAAGGAGTCGCGAATCTCTTCCAGAACTATTGCCATGTCTTGCGGCTTAACAACTAAAACTACGGTTTGTGCTTTAGCGGCAACGTCTTGATTTGTGCCATTTTTAACGCCATGTTTTTGTGTGACCTGGGCCGAACGTTCCAATCTTCGATCTGCAATGAGCAATTCACTTGTCGGGACACCCGCGCGCAACAGTCCGGATAGCAGGGCCTCGCCCATTACGCCCGCACCAATAATTGCGATAGTCATAATCGCAAGATTAACTTTTAGAAATTAAGGAACGCAAGAAAAGCGCCAAGTTTGTCGGCTTTTCGGCCATTCTCCGCATCAAATATGGGTACCACTGCTGGCCGTAAGGCACGTAAATTCGCACTTTGTGGCCGAGTTCAGCAAGTCGAAGTTGTTCTTGTGGTCGCACTCCAAGGAGCATCTGGAATTCAAATGTGGATTTATCGCGCCCACTACTAAGTGCCAAAGCTTGGCCAATTTGAATTAATCGTGGGTCGTGAGTGGCCAACATTGGATATGCACTGGACTCAATTAAGTTTCGCATGCTGCGCACATATGCTTTGTCGATTTCAACGCGTTCCACATAAGCAACATCAGATGCTTCCGCGTAGGCACCTTTGCATAACCGGATTCGGGAATCGTGGTAAGACAAGGCAACTACGTCATCTTCAGTACGAAGCAATTGTGCCTGTAGCACGCCGCCAGTTGTTGGGAACTCTTTTCGAATTGCCGCGAGTATCCGAAGAGTCGAATCAATCGTGGTGTGATCTTCCATATCAAAAGTAACGGTCGTGCCCGCCGCCTTCGCAGCAGCGCAAATAGAAAGCCCGTTTTCCAGGGCTATGGCTTCGCCATCGGGACCAAGGGCTTGTCCCACTGCGGATAACTTAACTGAAACTTCAGAACTGCCGGTTAATCCAGCGCTCGAGAGCGCGCTTAAAACATCTTTGTAATCTGAAACTGTTGTATCTGCTGCCGCGCGATCCAGGGTGTCCTCGCCAAGTCGATCAACGGATGCTAACAAGCCAACGTCATGCAAACCCTGCACTGTGGCAATAACGTCCGCGGTAGTCGTGCCAGCAACAAATCGATTCACGACGCCACGGCTCAGTGGTGAGGTTGAAACCAGGTGTTCCAACTTTTCACTTCGAGATGCCGAAACCAACAATTCGCGAAGCATGTTTCTCCTGACTTATTCGACCTTGAGCGACCTTAAGCCTAACTTTACGCTCATTACTTAGTCACGCATCGTCAGGGAACCAGTCCAACCGGCGCAGAATCAGCCCTTCACGAAGCGCCCAAGGACAAATTTCCAGAATTGTTAATCCCAGAAATCCCATGGCTTCTTGCGCAACAATCGCGCCTGCAATCAACTGTTCTGCTCGCCCAGTTGATACCCCAGGAAGTTGCGCACGCTGGGCGAAAGTCATCTCACATAAGTTCGGAACCCAAGTGTCAAGAGTCTTTAGCGTTAGTTCACGCTGGACCCACTGGCCTTCACTTGAAGTTGCCGCGCCACCAATTCGGGCTAGCTGGCGAAAGGTTTTACTGGTTGCAACGGCGTGATCAAAAGCGACATCTTGAAGCTCTGAAAAATTCTCTTCTAAAGTTCTTTTTATATGTTTACGTAACGCTTTAATTTCATCGCTACTTGGAATTTCCGAAGTAATGAAGTCTCGTGTTAAGCGCCCGGCGCCCAGTGGAGTTGACATGGCAAGATCCGGATGTTCATCAGCGCCAAACGCCACTTCAAATGAACCGCCGCCAATGTCCGCCACTAACAAGTGTCCTGATGACCAGCCGAACCAACGTCGAACCGCTAGAAACGTCAGGGCAGCCTCATGTTCGCCACTTAGAACCTGAAGTTCGATACCCGTTTCTGACTTAATTTTGGCCAGAATTGCATCAGAGTTACTTGATTCACGAATGGCTGATGTAGCGAAGGCAAGAAGCTCGTCGCAATCGTGATTCTTAATAAAGGCATTGCATTCGTGCAGCACTTCTATTAAGGATTTAACTGATGACTTGGTTAAGCCGCCTTCATCTTGCAGTTGCTGCGCCAACCTAAGCTCATACTTTTGGGACAGCGCTGGGATGGGAGCTGCGCCAGCATACGCGTCCACAATTAATAGGTGAACAGTGTTTGAACCAACGTCTAACACCGCCATGCGCATAATCGAAATGTTACTGGTGAGACCAGTGCAATGTGCGTAAGCACACCAAAGCGTAATAAGATTCACACGTGGTTGAAAAGAATCCTGATTTCCCTCGCGCTTGGGTAGAGTTTGTTGATCCCGAGGATGAAACAAATTTATATCGTTGCGATCTAACTTGGCTCACAAGTCGTTGGATGTGTATTTGGGGAAATGGTTGCAAAGGTATCGACAAGGAAAATCCTGATGTTGGTTGTTGCACGTTAGGTGCCCATATTGCTGACAAAGAGGATTTTAAAAATACTAAAAAATATGCAGCGATGCTGACACCTGACATTTGGCAAAACCACAAAGAGGGTCACAAGAACGGCATGTTTGAAAAAGATGACGAAGGCGATCGCAAAACTCGAGCCTTTAACGGTGCATGCATTTTTCACAACCGAAACGAATTTGAAGGTGGCGATGGTTGCTCGCTACATATCTTGGCTGGAAAACTTGGTGTAAATCCTCTAGTGACAAAGCCACAAGTTTGCTGGGAGCTACCAATTCGTCGCACTTTCGAGGAAGTTAAGCGCCCTGATGATGTGGAAATAACCGTTATCGGTATCGAGGAATATTCCCGGCGTGGCTGGGGGCCAGGCGGGGAAGATCTTGACTGGTACTGCACCACAGCCACTGAAGCCCATGTTGGCGCCCGCGCGGTTTACCAGTCCTATGAACCAGAACTAACTGCTCTTATGGGTAAAAAGGCTTACAAAATTTTAGCTGAGCACTGCAGCGCCCGCGAAGAAGTTATTGCCGCAGCAAAAGCCGCAAATAACACTCGAGCAATCAAGTACCTTGCGATCCACCCAGCAACTCCTAAATAGTCATACTCGCCCTATTTAACTGTCGGCAGTAACCCGTAATGTAAGGGCATGGCAAAAGCAGCACGTCCAACTTACAAATGCACCGAGTGTGGCTGGACGGGCCACAAATGGGTCGGGCGTTGCCCGGAATGCCAAGCCTGGAGTTCAGTCACAGAGTCATCTGGTGGCGCCAGCAGTGCGGGACTGCGCACTTCAACTACTGGGGTTGCCCCTGGAAAACCAGCTCGACCGGTCAAAGAAATTCCACTTGGCGAAGTCGAACGCACCTCCACGGGTATCGAAGAATTCGATCGAGTTTTAGGTGGTGGACTCGTGGCTGGTCAATGCGTACTACTTGCGGGTGAGCCTGGCGTCGGAAAATCTACCTTGTTACTCGAAGCTGCAGATAAGTTTGCGCGCGCAGGTGCCAAGCCTCGAAAAGTACTTTACATATCCGGCGAAGAATCGGCTGAGCAAATTGGTATTAGAGCCAGACGCATTGGTGTTAATGCCGACACACTATTGATCGCAGATGAAACTGATTTAGCAGTGCTACTTGGTCATGTCGAAGATGTTGACCCAGATTTGTTAATTGTTGATAGCGTCCAGACCATCGCCTCGGCAGAACTTGATGGTCGAGCAGGTGGCGTTGCCCAGGTGCACGAAGTGACGCAAGTTTTGACGCGCGCCGCCAAAGGCCGCCGCATGCCACTGCTACTCATTGGTCAATCCACCAGAGATAACTCGGTTGCTGGACCACGCTCCTTAGAGCACCTGGTAGATACCGTGCTGACATTTGAAGGTGACCGAGGAACGCCGCTACGTTTATTGCGAGCAAATAAAAATCGTTATGGGCCAGCGGATGAAGTTGCTTGCTTTGAACAAGCTGATGATGGCTTGCGTCAAGTCACTGATCCTTCTGCGTTATTTCGCTCGCAACGCGACCAGGCAATCCCTGGCACGTGCATTGCCATAACCCTTGAAGGTCGTCGCGCCCTATTAGTTGAAGTCCAGGCGCTAACTACAACGAGCCCTGGAAACAACCCAATGCGCCGGACAACTGGTTTTGATAATGCTCGAGCCGCAATGTTGATTGCTGTGACAGAGCGGGCAGCTCGATTAAAGCTTTGGGATAAAGACGTTTACTTAGCCACAGTTGCGGGCGCCAAGATTTCTGATCCTGGCGCGGATTTAGCCATGTGCTTAGCAATAACTTCCTCGGCCCGCGATACCGCTTTACCTATTGACTTGGTAGCAATTGGCGAGGTTGCACTAAGCGGCGATGTCAGGCCAGTTCCTGGGATGAATCAAAGATTAAGTGAAGCTGCCCGTATCGGTTTCAAGACTGCTTTAGTGCCGAAAGGTGCCAAGTTGCCACCAGGCATAAAAGGCATCCGACTCATAGAAGTAAGTTCACTTGGCGATGCGGTTAACGCAGTCTGAATTCTTTTCAATACCTAGAATTTTGTCGAATTCACCATAGACTCATTGCAACTCCAGATAGAAAGAACAGTCGTGGTTATCAAAGAGCAAGTTGATTCCGCTGAAACTCTTCGTTCTGTTCTCGCTCAAGTTGCGCCCGGTACTGCGCTACGCGATGGCTTGGAGCGAATTCTGCGCGGCAGCACCGGGGCATTAATCGTCCTTGGCCAGGACAAGACCATTAGCGCAATAAGCAGCGGTGGTTTTGATGTGAACATAGATTTTTCTGCAACTCGACTTCGCGAGTTAGCAAAAATGGATGGCGCCGTTATTTGTGACCGTGAGGCGGTAAAGATTATTTCAGCTGCTGTGCAACTGCTGCCAGATCCTAAAATTCCAACTGATGAGCAAGGTACCCGGCACCGCACGGCGGATCGTGTTTCGCGCCAATCAAACTTGCCAGTTATTAGCGTAAGTAAATCAATGAACATCATTGCGCTGTACCTAGATGGTCGGCGTTATGTGTTGGAGGATTCAGCAACCATACTTTCCAAAGCTAACCAGGCGCTAGCCACTTTGGAGCGATACCGAGCCCGCTTAGACGAAGTCACTGGTTCACTTTCTACTATGGAAATTGAAGACTTAGTTACCTGCCGTGACGTTTCAACAGTCGTGCAACGTCATGAAATGGTTCGAAGAATTTCAAGTGAGATTGCGGCGCACGTTATTGAACTTGGTTCTGATGGACGATTGCTGTCACTGCAGCTGGAGGAACTGGTTTCAGGTACTGCCACTGATTTGAGCTACATAATTGCTGACTACTTACCAAGTGGTGGCAGAAAGGCCAATAAAGCAGGGACAATTCTGGCGAACCTTTCAGAATTAGATGCCTCTGGATTATTGGATGTCTCAAAGATTGCCGAAGTTATTGGCTTACCAAGTGACACCGAATCCTTGGATAACGTAATTCATCCGCGCGGCTTCCGACTGCTGGCCAGAGTTCCTAGATTGCCAGAACAAATTTTTGAAAACTTAATTGCCCACTTCGGTAGTTTGCAAAATTTACTCTCAGCTTCTGCTGAAGAATTGCGCGACGTTGAAGGTGTGGGCGAAACTAGAGCCCGGGCTATTCGGGAGAATTTGTCGAGAGTTGCTGAAGCGAGTTTATTAGAGCGCTACGTCTAACTTCTTGCCAAGTTATCGAACTTCAAACTTCATGCCGTCACTATTTAAACTGCCGTTGCGGCCATGCGCCCAATATGCACCTGACTGCGCCATGTTTCGCACTTTGCACCCTTTAGCAGTCTGCTTTCCAATCCAGACCACGTTTACGCTCCACTCTTGGCCTGGGGCGAACTCTTTGAGATCTTTTTCGGTGCTGGCATTGCAGTGATCTGTTGACCAAATTAAAGCTGGCCCGGATATGACTGTTATTTCATTTGCGCCGCTGCCAACGTCCCGCTTACATGTTGTCGCAGAAGTATTTTTCAAAATCATTTTTATGTGAACGCCTTCACCAACGGCAGTTGTGGTGCGATCGATTTCAACTTGCATTGAGATTTGCGCATCGGAGCATTCCCCTTCGGCAACAACTTGAACTGTGGGCTCCGCAGTTGGCTGCAGGGTTTGAGTGCTAGGAACGGTGCTGACAGCAATTGGCAAACCAGAAGTGCTTGGGTCAGCCGATGCAACGACTAAAGGCGTTGCTGAGGAGGTGGTGGCAGGAATTGCAGCAGCAGCTGGATTACCATCGTCGCCGCCAGAAAACATTCGCGTCATTAAAAATAATGTCAAAACTGCTGCTAATCCGACCAGAAATCTGCGTCGCCAATAAACCACCGGTTCTTCGGGGCCAATTGGATGAACTACACCTGTCACACGATAACGGTATAAAGCAATTGGGCTTTATTACAGTAGGCGCGAGCAAGTTTATTTTACGGAGCAAAAAATAAAGGGCTACCGTTTCCGGTAGCCCTTTATTTATAGTCAGCTAACTAACGAGATCTTTAATGGCCGATTCATTTTCCTTGCGTGCGACACCAATTAAGTATCCAATAACAAGGGCAATGAATGGGATTGCCATTAACACAGTTCCCGTCATGCTTTGTGCCCAGGCGGTAACCGTTGGGTCAACATCTGGCGCCGTAGTGCCAGCAAGCAATGCAAAGCGTGACATCAGCAAGTATTCACCGAATGCCAAACCTAGCGCTGCAAGTACTGGTGCAATAACTCGGGTGAACACGCCTTCGTCAAGCTTGTTCTTAGCAAAGAACACGATGACTGCAATGCTGACCAGGATTTCCACCAACACAATGGCAATGACCGATGTTGCGCTCATCCAATAGAACAAATTCAAGATTGGATCAAGAGCATTGATTTGGAAGTAAAGGATTACAAGCACTGCCAATACAGAAGTCACAATCGCTGCATTCTGTGGAGCGCCGCGACCATTAACTTTTGCCATTGACTTAGGTAGAACTCCGCCGCGACCCATCGCATAGAGGTAACGACTTGCTGAGTTCTGGAATGCCACAGTGGCTGCAAACAGACTGGAAAGAATTAACCATCCCATTAGAGTTCCTAGCCAAGAACCAACATAAGTGTTAGCAACTGTGATCAAGACGTTTGCTGGGTTTGCCAATGGCACACCATCAACGGATGACCATTCAACTGTCTTGTTAACTGCTTCTGATGCACCCATGGCGGTAATCATTGCAAAGGTCACCAACACAAATACCGCAGTAATGAGTCCTACTGCGAGGTAAGTTGCCCGAGGGACAGTTCGCTTTGGATCTTTTGATTCTTCACCATAAATTGCAGTTGCTTCGAAGCCGATGAAGGATGCGAATGCGAATGCGAATGCGATACCAGCAGTACCTACCAAACCACCTGCGAAAATATTGCCTGGTGAGAATGAGGCAGCTAAGTTCCAGCCTTCTGGGCCACCATCAACAAGAACGGCAAGTGAGGTGATAACTAACGAAGCCATTTCAGCGATCATTAGTACGCCAAGTACCTTCGCGCCAACGTCAACACTAAGTAGTGAAAGCACTGTCGCAATTACAAGAGCGATTAATGCCCACGAGTACCAAGCTAAATCAATTCCGAATTGGGCAGACATTTGTCCAGCCATAACTGCGCCGAAGAAGCCATAGATAGCCCATTGCACGGTTAGGTAAGCAACCATTGAAACCAAGGCAGAACCGACGCCTGCATTAGTTCCCAAGCCACGACCAACGTAGGCAAAGAATGCGCCAGCGTTAGTTACGCGATGTGTCATTGCCGCATAGCCAACACTGAACAGTAGAAGGACAAGACCAACCAGAAGATATGCACCTGGGGTTCCTGATCCACTTCCGAGAACAATTGCAACTGGTGCCGCGCCGGTCATACCGGCAAGTGGTGCAGCGGCAGCTACAACGAAGAAGACAATGCCAAGAACACCGATGGTGCCTTTACGCAAACCTTCCTTTTCTGAAACATGACCTGAATCATGTGTTGCCATGAGCTCCTCCTAGAGTCCTTCAATTGCGTCTTGCATTGTTTGCGCGATGCCAACAACTTGTCTTGCTTATCCACCCTGCTTAACGCGGGCTGGAAGACTTAACACCCCATTCACGAAATTCGAACGGGTCCTAACGATATTTCCAGTTCTTTCCAAAAAAATCCGTCTTTTTCGCATTTCTTCCAACAAAATCTTTATTTCCAGGCGTGCTAATGAGGCTCCAATGCAGTGATGGGGGCCCTGGGCACCAAAAGCCAAGTGTTTTGGGCGTGTCGGACGTGAAACATCGAATTTTAAGGGGTTTTCAAAAAATTCTTCATCAAAGTTCGATGAGGCGTACCACATCACAACCTTGTCCCCGGCCGCAATTGGGTGGCCATCTATCTCGGTGTCCTTAGTGGCCGTGCGGCGAAAATGTAGAACTGGGGTGGCATACCGGATGATTTCTTCGACTGCGTTTTCAAGTAAATCTGGGTTGTCGTAAAACTTTTCTAGCTGATCTGGATTATCCATAAATGCATGCAGACCATTTGAAATCGCGGTGCGCGTAGTTTCATTCCCAGCAAAAACAAGTACTTGGAAAAAATTTGCGAACTCCGTTTCGGATAAATGTTCACCATCAACTTGTGAGTGCACCAAAGTACTGACGACATCTTCATGCGGATTAGCTCGTCTTTCATCGCCTAGTTTGCGTCCGTATTCAAAGAGTGCGAATGCTGCCGGGCTATTGAATGGCAAAAGTTCGAGTGGAGTTTTATTTCCATAAGCATCCGGTACCAGCGGCTCACCTGTTGTTCCCTCAACTAAGTGATCACTGAGCTCAACCATGTAGTCAGTGTCTTCACTCGGTACGCCAAGAATGTTTACGATTACTTGAATTGGCAGCGGAGATGAAATCGCAGTAACAAGATCTACGTTTGAGTTTTCAAGCGCAGCATCCAGAAGTGTCGATGCAATCTTACGAGTTGCTGCCTCATAATCAGCTACTTTGCGCAAAGTGAATGGTGGCATTGCAAGTTTGCGCAATCGGGCATGGATAGGTGGATCACTTTCAATAATTGAACGTCTAGCCTGCATTGCTTCGTCTGACAGATCCCAAAGATTTACCATTTTCTTTGCAGATGAAAAAGTTTCCCAGTCCCTGGTTACTTGGATTATGTCGTTGTACCTAGTTACCGCCCAAAAATCGCCATCTGCATATTCGTGCCGATAAACGGGAGCATTGTGTCGCATCCAACTAAATGTTTCATGTGGAATCCCTTGTTCGTAAATTGCGGGATCAACGATGTTGATAGCTTCAGTGATGGTCATTTGAATCTCCAAAATTTTCTTTAAGGAACTAAAGCAATCCGACCAGCGACTGTGCCGGCAATAAGTCTTTCGTGTGCTTCTTGAGCGCGAGCTAGGGGTATTGCTTCAACGGAATGTTTCAATTCATATTTGTTCGCTAGAGCCAATAACTCACCTAGTTGTCCTTGCGTTCCCCAAATGCTTGTCATGAAACGTGCTTCATGCGGCACGGCACCAAAGCCAAATGGGATCTTGCCACCAAAAATTCCAACTAAAACAGCTGTGCCTTGACGTGCAATTTGCTTGGCCGCTAATTCAAGTGTGTTCTGGGCGCCAACGAAGTCAATAATCGCATCAAAAGTTCCATCTAGCTCTGTCGGGCTGGCAACTTCATCTGCGCCAACAGCCAGTGCGCGCTCAAGTTTGTCACTCGACAAATCAGCTGCAATCACTTTGGCATCTGATTGAATTTTTAAGAATTGAATTCCAAACTGTCCAAGTCCACCAGCACCAATAACTAGTACGCGGCTTTTCTCAGTTAAGTTTGGCAAGACATGACTGACTGCGCGATAAGCAGTAAGCCCCCCGCAGGCTAGTGGTGCAGCAGATAGAGGATCCAAGTCGCCAAGTGGAACTAGGTACGACTTGTTTTTGATTAGCATTTTCTCGGCATAGCCGCCGTTGCGAAAAAGGCCCGCTTCGGTCGCGTTTGGGCAAATCATTTCCTGCCCACTTGAGCAGGCCCAGCAATCAGCCTTCAGGCATCCCCAGCATGGGTAAACCATTACCGGACCTAGTTCGACATGAACCCCGACCACCTCATGTCCCATGACCATTGGCAGCGGGCTTGGGTAAATACCTTCAACCACGTGTAAATCTGAATGGCAGACGCCACATGCCGTCACATCAATCACGGTTTCGGATCCACTTGGATTCGGGTCTGGGTAGTCCAAATACTCAAGCGTTGCTCCCACACCACTCAAAACTACGGCTTTCACTGGCAGGCCTACCTTTCGTTTGCTTCCGAATCAAATCTATTTCGAAGCGAAATCACGTACATTCAGTTTCAAGGCACATTACCCTTAAGAAATATCTAAAACCTGACTTTGGGGGAATTCGTGTCGCAAACTCAATCCGCAGATCTAAAGCGCGTCGCAGACTTATGCGAAAAACACAACATTCACACCGTCGAATGCATAATTGTCGACAACTGGGGTGTCCCGCGTGGCAAGCGACTACCCACTGAGCAGTTCTTGCGCAATGAAGGATATGGAATCGCAAATGTTGTGCACACTTGGCAACCACGTTGTGAAATTGAAGTAACCCCTGTTCAAGAAGTGAAAGACATTCACGTGCAACCAGACTTGAGTTCGTTCCGAGTCGCTGGTTGGGCTGAAGGTATCGGTGTTGTGATATGCGATACCTACACAGCCGATACTCATCAACCGGTAGATATTGACCCAAGGCAGATGCTGAAAACAACTTTAAAGAAGTTTGCTGATTTGGGTTACTCAGTGAATGCCGCAACTGAGCTTGAGTTTTATCTTTTCAATCCAGACGGCACACCGTTGTTCACTTCACTACAGTGTTACGGAATCAATAAAGGCGCCGAGCTAGAACCAATAATTCTTGAAATTCGTGAAGCCTTGAGAAAGACTGGCATGTTGGTTGAGGCCAGCAATGTTGAATACGGTCCATCGCAAATCGAAATCAACTTGCGTTACAGCGAGGCCATGAAAATGGCTGATGACACCGTCCTGTACAAATACATCGTTCGTTTGGTTGCCCAAAAACATGGTTTAGTTGCGAGCTTCATGGCCAAACCAATTCTGGGTGAGTCCGGTTGCGGTATGCACGTGCATCAAAGTTTGGTTACAAAAGATGGCAAGAATGCTTTTGATGCAACTGACGGAAAAGGTGTACTTGATTCCGCATTGATGGAAAAGTACCTTACTGGATTGATGGCCTACACTAAAGATTTACAGGTAGTTAACACTCCAACCATTAATGGCTACAAGCGATTAGTGGATTACAGTTTCTCACCAACGCAAGTTACTTGGGGGCTGGATAATCGCTTAGTTGGAGTTCGTTGCATTAATGGCGCAAAGAGTTCAAATCGCATTGAATGGCGTTGGGCTGCTGCGGATGCACATCCTTACTTAGTTCTAAACGGCGCGCTAGCTGCAGGCTATGAAGGACTTACGAACGACTTGCCACTGCCACAAATGGTAACCGGAGACCCACACCCTGAAGATAAATGGGATCGGCTTCCAAATCATCCAGCTGAAGCGATCGACAACTGGGAGACGAGTGCATTTGCTCGACGTGCATTTAGTGATGCGTTTGTAGATATGTGGGCTGCCGTCCAGCGTGTCGAATTAGCAACGTTTGCGTCGCAAGTTACAGACTGGGAACTAGCGCGTTATCGGGAGATAATTTAGATCATGCGTACTTTGTTAATTAGTCATGAAGAAGCGGGCCGGCCAGGTGTAATTGGTGACATTCTCAAGTCACGCGGTATCGAAACGCAACGTCATGTAATCCTTGGCGAAGATGGCGAACTGAACTTGAATTTTCCTGATCCATCTGAATTTGATTTCATAATTTCATTTGGTTCTTTCTACAGTGCATATGATCCCGAGGTCGCCACTTGGGTAGATGCTGAAGAAGCATTGATAAATCTCACTTTTGATCAGGAAATTCCATTTCTTGGTGTTTGCTTCGGTGGCCAAGTGTTGGCGAAAGCAGTGGGTGGCCATGTTGAAAAATCTGATGAACTTGAACTTGGTGAACTGCACATAAAGGAAACCTCACTCGGTTTACCGTTTCCGGAAGGTCCTTGGTTTTCTTGGCACAGTGATCGGATGATCCTGCCCGAACACATCGAAGTTATGGCCGAGACACCATCGGCTGTGCAAGCCTTCCGGCACAAAACTGCAGTCGGTCTCCAGTTTCATCCTGAAGCTACGACTGACTTAGTTCAAGCCTGGTTAGACATCGGTGGAGCTAACTATTTACCAACAGGGATGACCACTGAGATATTGATGTCTGAGTTAAACGCAATTTCTGATGAGACTGCACAAAACTGTGAAGTCTTGGTCGACTGGTTTATTTCAGAATATGTAACCGCCAAAAGGTATTAATAAGACTTTGGCATGCCCAGAACGTGCTGTCCGATGTAGGCCATAATCAAGTTGTTATTAATTGGGGCAACTTGGTAAAGCCTAGTTTCACGGAACTTGCGCTCAATGTCGTACTCTTCCGCGAATCCCATTCCGCCATGAGTATCGATCGCAGCATTTCCAGCAGCCCAGGATGCTTCAGCTGCTAAGAACTTCGCAGTGTTTGCTTGTGCGCCACAATCTTCGCCAGCGTCAAAGCGAGCGGCGGCGTCAAACCTAACTAAATCGGCAGCTCGAAGTTGCATGTAGGAACGAGCTAACGGAAATTGCACGCCTTGATTCTTGCCGATTGGGCCACCGAAAATTTCTCGGCTATTGGCATACGCCACAGCGCGTTCAAGAAAGAATCGACCATCACCAATGCACTCAGCCGCGATCAAAATTCGTTCGGCATTCATGCCGTCCAAAATGTATTTGAATCCTCGTCCCTCTTCGCCAATTAGTGAATCTTCAGGAATAATTACATTGTCAAAAAAAACTTCAGTGGTGTTGTGATTCATCATGGTTTTGATAGGGCGAATAGTTAATCCTTCAAGATTTCTCATATCAAAAATGAACACAGACATACCAGCAGAAGGTTTTCCAGATTCATCAAACGGTGAGGTACGCGCCAATAGCAACATTAAATCGGATTGCAGGGCCCTGGAGGTCCAGATTTTTTGACCATTGATTTTCCAACCACCTTCGACGCGCTCTGCCTTAGTGCGAATCTTGGTTGTTTCAGATCCGGCACTTGGCTCAGTTACGCCAAAAGCTTGGAGTCGTAATTCGCCAGCCGCAATCTTCGGCAGATATTGCTGCTTTTGAGCTTCGCTACCATGACGCAACAAAGTTCCCATGACGTACATCTGGGCATGGCAAGCACTTGGGTTTCCACCTGACACGGAAATCTCTTCCAAAATTATCGAAGCCTCAGTAAGCGAGGCGCCGCCGCCGCCATATTCTTCGGGAATCAAAACGGAAAGCCAGCCATTCTTAGTAAGCGTTTCAACAAAAGCGTCTGGATACTTATCTGGCTCTAACGAGCGCCAGTACTCCCCTGGAAAATCTGCACACAATGCTGCAATAGCAGAACGTAAATCTTCGTGACCCACACTTGTCTTCAAATCCATTCACTATTTGTATCATCATTTAAAGCACTGTGTGGGATGACCCATATTGCAGGCATCAGATTACAATTTTGTAATGAGAGAGGCTTTCATGGACATCAAAGTAGACCTTGGTAAATGCCAAGGTTACGCGCAATGCGTTCACGAAGCTCCAGAAGTATTTGAGCTGGGCGAATCCGGCGTGGCCCAAATATTGGCCGTGGGGGTCACCCCTGAAAACGAAAAGTTCGCGCTAGCTGCTGCTGACCTTTGCCCAATGCAGGCAATCTCCATAACTAACTGATTAATCTTTTGTGCCCTAACGAATATTTCGTACTACGCTAGACGCATGTCTGAACTACATGGATTTATGCCCCCACTTACTCCAAGCGGCAAAAGTGGAATTATTCCGCAAATGCCCTGGTACTACAGCGGTACTTTGCTAACTGTCGAGTACTTAACTGATCCTGCGAATGTTCGCGCGATCCTGCCACCAGATATCGATCTAGCCCCAGACCAGCCTGGCGCTGTTGCTTTGATTTGGGCAGATTGGCAATCCTGCAGTGAAGGTGGTGCTGAGCTACTAGATCCGATTCGCTCGCAGTACCTGGAAACTTTTGCAGTAGTGCGCTGTGCTTATGAAGGCGTTACTTACAGCCGCTGTGTAGCAATTTGGGTGACTAAAGATTTCGCAGTTGCTCGTGGTTGGTACCAGGGTTATCCAAAGAAAATTGGCTCAGCACATGTCACCCGAATTTTTAATCGTGGCAAAGCATCCCCTCGCCTAGAGGCTGGCGCCAAGCTTGGCGCAACTTTGTCTGCTTACGATCACAGACTTGCATCCGCAGTAGTAACGCTTCGCGAACCATCTGAAACCAACGGATTTGTAAACGGTCATGCGATGTTGCATAGCCGCTTCATGCCTTCAATCACAAAAGATGCCGGCCTATCTATGGATCAATTAATAACAATGCATGGCATCGATGCAGACCTTGGTCAAGCTTGGAAGGGCGATGCTGAACTAGTCCTTGGTGATTCGCAATGGGATGAACTAGCTTCGATACTTCCCGTTGAAAAAATACTTGGTGGCTATTACCGCGAAGTTGGAGTTACTTTCGCAGGCGGCAAATTAATTGCTGACCGTTCAAAGCCGATCTAGTAGTCCCAAATATATTCATCCAGTTCCCAAGACGTAATTTCGCGAGTACTTGGGTCCGGAACCTCTGCTTCGTAGCGTTCAATTTCATCGCGCTTCAAAGTTAAGTGAGTTGAAACCACTACTGGTCCCATCAGAACTGCAAAGAGTGGATCCGCATCAAGGGCATCTAATGCTGCAGTGAATGTAAGTGGAAGCAAAGGATCTGCTTCATCTTCATAAGCCCAACCTTCCGCAGCTTTGTTAGGCTTCATTTTCTGTTTAATTCCATCTAGGCCGGCAGCTAAGACTGAAGCAACCATTAAGTATGGGTTGGCTGCGCCATCACCAATTCGAATCTCAAGGCGCGTGCCTTCGCCACGCTCTGGTGGCACACGGAGCAAAGTGGCCCGGTTGTCATAACCCCAGTTCGCACGACTTGGGGCCAAAGTATCTGGACCCAGACGCTTAAACGCATTGATTGTTGGGTTGGTAAATGCAGTGAGCGCATTTGCATGGCTCAGGATTCCAGCAATCATTTGATTTGCTATTTCGGATAGCTCTTCGCCATTATGCATTTGATTCTTGCCCTTGGCATCCACAACTGAGAAGTGCAAATGGAAACCACTGCCTTCAGACTCAGCCCAAGGCTTTCCTAGGAAAGTGGCGTTGTAACCCCGGCGCACTGCGATGTCTTTAATCGCAGTTTTGAACAAGAAAGTTCGGTCCGTAGATTCCAAGGCCTCGCCGTGCCACAAATTGATTTCGTATTGGGCCGGGGCAAACTCATGATTACCTGCAAAGACGCCAATTGCCATTTGATCTAACATGCGCAACATATATAAGAAAGTGCCATCTGGATCAACGATGGCTCCAGTTGTGTAAACCCGACCAGTTCGATGGAGTGCTCGTACCCATTGGTTGTCTTCTTGTTTAGCTAAGTAGAACTCAAGCTCTGGTCCGATAACTGGTGTCAATCCGAGTTTTTCGTATTCCTTTATTACGCGCATTAGAGCAGTGCGGGGTGCGACCGGATTATCATCACCATTTGGCTCAAACGCATCCACGATTGCATATGCAACTCCTGGTTCCCACGGAAGTTTACGAATGGTGTTTGGATCTATTCGACTGACGAAGTCGGATAGTCCAGACGAAATGCTGCCATGACCATCCAAAACACCGCCACGGGTAGTGGTAACCCAAACCCCTTGGCAAAAAGCTGGCCCGTGTGCGGCAGCCTTTTCCATTTGGCTAACAACTAAATCTTTAGAGCGAGGAATACCCAGTACATCGGCGTAAACGAGTCGCAATATATCAATGTTCTCACTCTGCAGTTGGGCGCGAAGTGCAGAAAGATCAAGAGACATGTTTCCTCCAAAAGTCGTTAGGGTATGAACGATTTTTTTATTTTAATCGCTTCGAGAACTTTTTAGGGCAGAATGGTAGAAATTCTGACCCGGAAAGAGATGGCCATGCGAGTTCTCATAATTGCACATGACCACGTCAGCCCACCTGGCCCCGTGGCCGAGCGGTTTCGCCATCATGGCTTTGAAGTAGATGAGTTTTTAGTAGTTCCTGAGGAAAACTTCCCTGAACCAAACGTCGTTCGGGAATTCCCCAATCTTGCCAACTACGACGTAATTGTCCCAATGGGCGCACCATGGGGAGCTTGGGATGATGATCGCATAGGGAACTGGCTCGCGCCTGAGTTGGAATTCCTAACCAATGCGATCGCACAAGATGTGCCCATCTTTGGTATTTGTTTTGGCGGTCAACTACTTGCTCGAGCCCTAGGAGGCAGCGTAGCTCCGGGACCCAAGCCTGAAATTGGTTGGACAGTTGTTCACACCGACCGTCCAGATTTGGTTTCTGCTGGTCCGTGGTTTCAATTTCACTATGACCGTTGGCAGCTACCAGGGGTTGCATTAGAAGTAGCTCGAAACTCTGCGGCAAGTCAAGCATTTACTAATGAACGAAATTTGGGAGTTCAATTTCATCCCGAGTTGACGGTTGAAATGCTAACTGGCTGGCTCAATAATGGCGGTCGTGACTTAGTTATCAAAGATGGCCAAGATCCAGATGTGTTACTTGCTCACACCGCTGCGGAGCAAAATAGTGCAAAAGAACGCACCAACCAGCTAGTTGATGCGTTCTTGCGTGATATTGCTCAATTGACTTAACTACTTAAGCGTTACCTCAACCGGGAAACGCTTTATGCCATTAACGAAATTACTACGCAACCGCTCTACTTCGCCAACTCGCTTGATGTTAGAAATTCTTGGCAACAATTCTTCGAACATGATCTTTATTTCAAGTCGGGCTAGCGAGTTACCTAAGCACATATGTGGCCCACCTCGACCAAATGTCATATGTTCGTTTGGATTTCTCGTCACGTCCATACGGTATGGATCTTTGAATACTTCTGGATCACGATTCCCAGCAGCAAACCAAGTGACAACTTTGTCGCCTTCCTTGATTGCTTGACCATTGATTTCAGCGTCCTTCGCAGCAGTACGACGGAAATGATAAACCGGGCTGGCCATGCGAAGCATTTCTTCTACACCCCATTCAATTAACTCTGGGCGTTCCTGCATCAATGCCAATTGATCTGGGTTATCAATCAAGTAGTTCATGCTGTGACTAATTGTGTGTCGTGTGGTTTCGTTTCCAGCAACAATTAGCAGCAAGAAGTAGGCATGAAAATCTCTAGTGGAAAGTGGTAGTCCATCAATTGGTGTTTGATTGATAAGTGTGGAAACAATGTCCACACCTTTGCCACCCAGTCTTTGCTTTGCTAAGTCATCGCCATATGCCCAAACTTCCAGGGCCGCAGGGGAACGAAATGGCAACATTCGGTATTTTTCTGATTCTGGTGAATCCAGCAAAACATCAGCATGTTCTGGGTCGGTGTTTCCAACCATTCGGTTTCCCCAAGCGATCAACTTGTCAATGTCCGTGTCGGGAACATCCATAAGTCGAGCCAAAACCCGAATTGGGAAATCTGCGGCAACTTCTTTAACGAAGTCAAAAGATCCCTTTGCAAAAGCATCATCAAGGGTGCTGGCAGTTAATCCCCGAAGAAAGGTTTCATATCCCGCCACTGCCTTGGGTGTGAATGAATCTTGCATCAACTTACGCAGCGCGCGATGACGAATACCATCTGTCTCGATCATTGATTTACGAGCTTCCATTTGCTCGTCGTCGAGTTCCTCAAGATTTACGGTGCCTTTTTCGCTTGAATAAGTTTCGGTGTCGCGTAACACGCGAACAATATCGTGATAGCGAGTAAGCGACCAGAATCCCGAGTTTGGAGCAGGTTCGTCGCTCCAGTGCACCGGACTATTGGCACGCAACTCGTCAAAAGTTTGCCATGGAATTTGTGCTTCGAAAAGATCTAGATTTGCCAAGCTGACATCTGTAGTTGCTGACACTAACTCACCTCACCCCAAGTTGAAATAATCGTTCGGGTACGAACAGTTTTAAGATACCTGATTCTGACCCATACTGCGATCATTTTCAAGAAAGCCGATAACGTTGGCCTAGGTTCTAGTAAATTGAGGTTCCATGGCCGGTCAGCACACTTTAGATGAAACTGAACGCCAAGTTCAGGCGCGACTCGGCGATCTGAAAATCGATTTCGAGGCTATGGCAGTTACCTCTAACCTTTTCCGAGCAGCAAACTCAGTCCGCAATTACTTGGAGCGCACGGTACTTGCGGAGCATGATTTATCTTGGACTGCATTTGTGGTTCTTTGGGTGGTGTGGATTTGGGAACCAGTTGAGTCCCGAGTCATTGCAGAAGAGGGTGGGTTTTCTAAGGCTACTTTGACAGGCGTGATGCAAACCCTAGAAGGACGCGGCCTCATAACGCGAACTCGCAGCAGAAAAGATGGTCGTTTAGTTTTAGTGAAGCTAACTGCCAAAGGTCGCAAAATGATGAAGCAACTATTTCCAGAATTTAATAAGGGTGAGCAACTAGCTGTAGCTGACTTAAAGCGATCTGATTTGGGTTCATTTGCTGATCTGCTTAGAGCGGTCACTCTTACTGCAGATTCCCAAAAAACTTTCTAAGCACTTGCCTCTTTAACTAACCGGGTAAATAAACCGTGTTGGTTTGGATCAGATTTCGCCGAATCTTCAGGGTGCCACTGCACACCGCGAGCCCAACCAGTTGATTCAATTCCAACGGCTTCTATGGTTCCATCTGGACCGCGTCCGAGCACTTCTAATCCCGTGCCAATTTTATCAATTGCCTGATGGTGGTAACAAGAAGTTTTTACCAGCTCGGTGGTGAATCCAAATGATTCGTAGTCACTAACTTTTACTTCCTGCACAACATGTCGATGATTTACTGGCATATCTTGGATCAGGGTTCCGCCGCGAACAACATTTACCACGTGCAAGCCTCGACATACTGCCAAAGTTGGAATACCCTGCTGCAGAACATACTCAGTCATTCCAAAATCTGTCTCATCTTGCAAATCATCCACGTCATAGACGCTCACATCCGGTGCTCGACCGTATCTGGCGGGATTGATATCACCGCCACCTGCAAGTAAAACGCCTTGATATCCTCGAAGTCTTTGCTCCCAATCACTTTCCGGTGCTGCTAGCAGGGTTACCGGTTCAGCGCCTGCATCCCAGAGTGATTCCAGGAGTGTTCGTGAACTAACGACTCCGGCATACCGAAGCGCAGAAGCAGAGTTTGTAAACCGCCCTATTAGTGCGATTTTTGGACGTAACGACATGCCACCAGCCTAATGAAAGAATTACTTTAATTTGGTTCCCAAATCACTAAATTTAACGTATCGTAATTCGTTAGTACCCGAACGACTTTTCAGGGGATGGCATGACAATGGCAACAGTTGCTGGGGTTGAAGTTGATACTCGGCATTTCATCGGCGGCAAGCGGATTGCCTCTGATTCAACATTCACTGATTATTCACCAATAGATGGCACTTTTCTGGCAGACATTTCCCGCGGTGGCAAACGGGAAGTTGATTTAGCTGTTGCTGCAGCAAAAGCTGCCTTTCCAATTTGGTCTCAAATGTCTCCGACTGAACGTGGCGTAATTTTGAATCGGGTTGCTGACATTATCGAATCCAGAATTGAAGACTTAGCAATCGTTGAGACCACGGACAACGGTTCGCTACTTCGCTCGCACCGTCGTGGTGTCATGCCTCGCGTTGCCATGAACTTTAGATTTTTTGCTGACTACGCGATGAATCAATTGAGTTACCCTGATTTTGAAACTCGTGGTCATACCAATCACGTAACTTGGGACCCAGCCGGTGTTACCGCAATCATCACACCCTGGAATGCCCCGCTTATGCTCGCAACTTGGCGGATTGGTCCGGCGCTTGCAGCTGGCGACACTGTCGTCGCAAAACCACCTGAGTGGGCACCTCTGACTGCTTCGCTACTTGCAGACATAGCTGCGGAGGCAGGAATGCCACCGGGAGTTTTCAATGTTGTGCAAGGTTTTGGTGAAGAAGCTGGAGCGGCGCTAACTACGCATCCAGATTTGTCCCGAATTTCATTTACCGGTTCAGTACCTACCGCCAAACTTGTCGCTAAAGCTGCCGCAGAAAATCTAGTGCCATGTTCATTTGAGCTTGGTGGCAAGAGTCCGCTTATCATCACTGACGATGCTGATTTGGATATCGCAGTTACGGTTGCCGTGGAACAGTATGACAATGCCGGTCAGGTTTGTTTATCTGGAACTAGATTCTTGGTGCAAAGTGGAATTGCGGACAAGTTCAAAGCCGCATTTATCGAACGAGCCAAGCAAATCAAGCAGGGTGACCCGCGCGATGAAGCTACTGACATTGGTCCGCAAATTCATCCAGAACATTTTGCACGTGTTAAGGGATTCGTCGACCGCGCAGTAGCCGAAGGACAAACGATAGTTATGGGTGGTGGCCCTAATGCAGAATTGGGCGGCAACTTCTTTATGCCGACTTTGATTGATAATCCAATGGTCGGCAGCGAAATCGTAACTCAAGAAGTGTTTGGACCAGTGCTCAGTATGCAGCAATTCGACACCGATGAAGAAGCAATTGATATGGCTAACGGAACTGAGTTCGGGTTAGCCGCAGTGGTCGTTTGTGGAAACAAGAAGCGAGCTGAAGCAATCACTAATCGGCTCGTTGCTGGAACGATTTGGGTTAACTGTTTCTTCGTACGAGATCTTGGTGCACCTTTTGGTGGATCTAAAAAATCAGGTATCGGCCGCGAAGGTGGAATCTGGTCATTTGATTTTTATGCAGACGTAAAGAACACGGTCTTTGCGCCTAACGGTTGGAAGGAATAAATCATGGGTGAAATTGTTGGAGCTGGCCTATTGGCACATGTGCCTACCATTGTCTTGCCACTTGAGATTCGTAAAGAACTCAACAACGGTGAAGACTTCACACTGGTAGCAGGATTAGAACAACTGCGTAAAGACGTATTTGAAAAAGTCGATTACGACACAGTAATTGTCTTTGACTCGCATTGGGCAACCACAGTTGAGTTCGTAGTCACCTCACATGATCGGCGCGAGGGGTTTTATACCAGCGAAGAACTGCCTCGAGGAATGTCATCAGTACCTTATGACTGGAAAGGTGACCCCGCGCTAGCTAAGGAAATTTCATCACTTGGTGAAAAGCATGGGACTTGGATCACCCCGATCGACAACGCTCACCTGCCAACTTTCTACGCAACTTTAAATCTCTGGATGTATCTCGGAAAAGGCTTGGATAAAAACTGGATCAGTATTGGCATGTGCCAAACCGGTGATGACGAAGATAACTTACGGTTGGGCCGCGCGGTTGGGGAAGCAATCGCAAATTCGGATCGTAAAGTTTTGCTAATTGCCTCTGGTGCTTTGTCACATACGTTTTGGCCACTGCGCGAACTACGCAAGCATGAGTCAGCAGACTTGAATTCGATTTATACACCCGAAGCTCGCGCGGCCGACGAAAAACGTATCGATTGGTACCTTGCTGGCGAACATGCCAAAGTGCTCAACACCATGGCTGAGTTCCATAAGTACAAGCCAGAAGCTCGGTACGGACACGGCATGATGATGCACGGTGCGCTCGGTGAGACGGATTGCACTGCGCCTGGTCGCCAATACGGAGAATACGAAAACTCGATTGGTACCGGCCAGGTCCACATTTGGTTCGATAAACCAGCTGAAGGTTTCCCGTCAGTTAAACACCCAGTGGTGTCACGTGGCTGAGTATCGTCGTATCTTGCTTGATGGGTTTGCAGTTCAAGCACTTCGCCATGGCGAAACTCTGGTTGCTCCAGATGGCAGAGAAGTAGCTATTGCTGATGCAATTCACTTGCCACCAACTGAGCCAACAAAAATCATTGCGGTTCATTTGAATTACGACAGTCGTACTCAGGAGTTCATGACCAAACTTCCAGCGGCACCAACTTACTTTCACAAGCCGATTACTGCACTGAATAGTCATTTAGGGTCAATTGTTCGCCCGCAGGGTTGTAAATGGTTGAACTACGAAGGCGAAATCGTAATCGTGATTGGCAAGACTTGCCGTAACATCAGCCCGGCTGAAGCTGGGGATTACATAGCTGGCTACACCATCGGAAATGATTACGGTCTTCATGACTTCCGCGATACCGATGCTGGTTCAATGCTTCGGGTTAAGGGCAGCGACACATTGGCGCCTGTTGGTCCTGGCTTGATTACGGATTGGGACTTCCGGGGGAAGCAGATACGAACTTTAGTTAATGGCGTTGTGAAGCAAGATGACAACACCAGCAACATGGAATGGGATATGCATTACTTGGTTGCTGACATTGCCCGAACGATCACGTTAGTTCCTGGTGACATTTTGTTCTCTGGAACTCCAGCTAATTCACGTCCCGTTGAACCAGGTGACGTGGTTGAAGTAGAAGTTGAAGGGCTTGGCAAACTTACTAACACAATCGTCACGGGGCCAACTGCAATCCGTACTGATGTAGGCGCCCAGCCAACAGAAAGTGAAGAAGTAATTTCCACCGCTTTAGGTGGTGACTGGGAGTTCCGCGGAATTCGAACGCCATCCAAAGATCTATATCCATCAACTGTTGAGGAGAAGAAATGATAACCATCGATGTCGACATGGATAAGTGCCAACATTATGGACAGTGCGTCTTCGAGGCGCCAGACATTTTTGCGTTGAATGACAATGACAAGCTGGAATTTGTTGCTACCGCTGATGACAGTCGCCGAAGCGATGTCGAAAGCGCTGTGGATGTTTGCCCAATGCAGGCAATCTCCATTGTTGAATAACTGACGCGTTCTACATGCCAAAGTCAGTCGTTATTGTTGGGGCCTCAATGGGCGGCCTGCGGGCAGCTGAAGCTTTGCGCAATAGCGGTTTCGAAGGTCAGATTACGGTGATCGGTGCGGAGATTCACGCTCCGTACAACCGCCCACCACTTTCAAAAGAGGTGCTGGCTAAAGAAGTAACTCACGATGCTGTTGCCTTTAAGTTGCGTACCCAAGTCGAAGATGTCATTTGGCATTTGGGTGATCCAGCAACTTCCGTTGATTTAGAAACACGGGTCGTAGAAACAAATTCCGGCAAAACCTTTAAATATGACGGGCTAGTTATTGCATCCGGCTTACGACCACGGGTGCTTGACCTGCCAAATGGAAAATTATCTGGTCGTCATACAGTTCGCACCCTAGATGATGCAATTGGACTACGCGCCGAATTAGTGCCCGGCGCCAAAGTTGTTGTAGCTGGCGCTGGTTTCATTGGCTGCGAGGTTGCAGCTACCGCAAGAGGATTAGGTTGCGAAGTTACAAATGTTGCGATCGATAGTTTCCCGATGATCCGTCCGCTTGGAGAAACGCTTGCTGCTGAACTACAGCGTCGACACGAATCTCATGGCGTACATTTTCGGTTGGGCCATGGCATAACGGATTTAGCTGGAACTGATTCCCTCACTGGCGTAATTTTAGATGACGGTGAATTATTGGAAGCTACCGTATTGGTTGAAGCTATTAGTTCACATTGCAATGTCGAATGGCTAGCAAATACAAATCTTGATATCTCTAACGGAGTACTCACTGATTCAGCCCTTCGAGCAGTTACCACTGATGGGAATCCCGTCGAAGGAGTTTATGTAGTTGGAGACCTAGCTAGGTTCGCCAATCCGCTTTTTGATGATGAGCCAAGAAGAATTGAGCACTGGAATATCCCCACAGAAACTGGAAAGCGAGTAGGTGCGGTGTTGAGTGCTTACTTGTCCCAGGCAGATAACTTTGCTGAACTAGCAGCGCAGCCTTTCACGCCGCTACCAACTTTTTGGTCAGATCAATATGACATGAAGATTCAAGGTTTTGGCATGCCTGGAAGTGCTGATCGATATGACTTAGTTGCTGGGGAATTAACTGATGAGCTTGTTATGGCTTACTTCCGAAATGATATTCTTATCGGGGCTGTGGGTATTGGAATGACTTCAGAAATTATGAAGTACCGCAAGCAGCTTCTTAGTATTTAGCTAAACCGAAAAAGTGGCGATTACTTTGCCAACTGGGATACCGCCACCGAGCAATTCTTGACTCTCTAACTGACTATCAACTTCGCTGGAAACTACGCCCATAACACTCTGCAGAATTTTCATTGCCACAACAATTCGAGCCCGATCTGCGCCATCTTCGATTTTAAGTGCGAGCGCGCGACCATCTCCTAGTCCGATTCCGTATACGCCTTCGGCGCCATCCTTGGCTAGCAAACTTGGCACACCTTGCATCAATTTTGTGACGTCCCGTCTAGTTCCTGCCAAGTATTCGGGATTGGAACGAATCGCATCAGCAATCTTTTTTTGATCCGGGTCTGCGGCTGGTCCAGAAAATTTTGAAAAAGCTCGAGCTAACCCCGATAACGAAGTTGACATTAACGGCGCACCACAGCCATCTACGCCAATGTGCGCAACCTTCTCACGTGTAACTTCTTCGATCGTTTCTAGGCAGGCAACTTGAACTGGATGTGTTGCCGATAAATAACTTTCAGTATCCCAGCCATTTAGCACGCAAGTAAACAGCATTGCGGAATGTTTTCCACTGCAGTTCATGTAAAGCGATGCCTTCCCCAAGCCTTCGGCCAAAAAAGTGTCTCGTTCAACTTCATCAAGTGGATAATCTGGTGGGCACTTTAAGGAATCGGTTCCCAAATTCCCAGCATTAAGAATATCTTGAACACCAGCTAAGTGGAATTCTTCGCCACTATGTGAAGCGCACGCGAGAGCAAGTAATTCATTCTTTAAAGGAAGCCCGCTGCGAACCATGGCAAGTCCCTGCATCAATTTATTAGCTGAGCGAGGAAACATTGCGCTGGTGACATCGCCAATTGACCATTCAACTTTTCCCTGGGCATCCACTACAACGGCGTTGCCAAAATGCGTGCCTTCTACTAAGCCACTTCGGACTAATTGGGCGAGCGGTACTGACATGTTCTTAGTGTTCCACTATCAATTAGTGAACACCTAATGCAGATTTCCAAGATTCCCAGCAGAATGTAGGCATGCGAGCAATAGTGCAACGAGTTGATGGTGCCAGCGTTGAAGTAGACAACTCAGTTATTGGCGCATTCACTGGACCTGGCTTATTGGTTTTAATCGGGGTAAGTGTTGATGATGATGAAACTAAGTGTGCAATTCTGGCTGACAAAATTTGGAAACTGCGAATTTTTGAATCAGCAAACTTAAAACTTGCCGGTAAAAAAGTTACCTCAGACGCTGTCGAGGTCGCCGCCGCAGATGCTTGCCTACCCATACTTGCCATAAGTCAGTTCACACTTTTTGCAGACACCTCAAACGGTCGGCGACCAACTTGGCAGCAAGCCGCGCGTGGACCACAAGCAGAACCACTTGTCAATGAAGTAATTCGTGCGCTGCGAGATTTAGGCGCTCAGGTGGAAACTGGAAAATTTGGTGCTGACATGCGAATTAGCGCAGTATGTGATGGCCCAATGACCGTAACGCTAGAAGTTTAGTTACCAAGTTGCATTTAGCAACGTAGGTGCTCGGAATTCCCAGCCCGCAAATTCAACTTCCCTGCTGTCGCGCAATGCGATACTTGGTAAACCTTCAACAAGAACCTGAAGTGCAATTCTCTCAACACCGCGTGCAAACGCGTGCCCCGCACAAAAATGTGGCCCATAGCCAAACGAAGCATTTGACTCACGTGGTCGATCCATATCGAATGTATCTGGATTTGTAAATACTGTTTCATCTCTTGACGCACTAGCAATGACTGCCGCAACTGCTGAACCCGCAGGAATCACAACTCCACCTAACTCAACATCCTGGGTGGTCTGGCGAGTCTGAGTTCCAATTGGTGCGATCCAGCGCAAACCTTCTTGGATTACGTCGTCCCAGAGTTCAGAACTTTGACGCAGTCGATCAAATGCACCTGGAATGTTTGCCAAAGCAAAAAACGTAGCGGCAGCGCCATGGCCTGGTTCTTGCATGCCACCTAAAATCGTAAGTTTAAGAGTTGGCAAAATATACTCAGCGCTGCGCTTCTCACCATCTGGCATTCCAGAATGAAGCATGTGCGAAATTGTTGAATCGTCAGGCGTCGCCAGCAACTGCTCCATAATTGGCAGCAGCTCATCATTCATCTCGGATTCAACTGCATCTGAAATCTTTTGCTTCTCAGGGTCGCGTTCAAAGTTCGTGGCGCCCATCGCTAATCCATGAAACCAGTGCTGCAATGTGTCAGCACTCAAGTGGCCCAAACCCAAGACCGCACCGAGGCTCAAAACTGAAATTGGCTCAAAATATGAAGACACTAATTCATGACGATCATTTGAAATGATTTCAGTAAGTTGTTGTGTCGCTATCGGCATCACTAAATCATCAATGTAGGTGGAAACCATGCGAGGGCGATACTTGCTATCTAAGCTCTTGCGCATACTTAAATGTTCATCACCGTCCATCGTGAGAAGGCTTTTGCCATTAAAGGATCGATCGAGCGGCGAATCTGTTACTTGCGCAGTAAAGAGATCCGGATGTGTTGTTACAAACTCAACATCTTCAGCTCGAGTTACCAGCCATAAGTTAACTGCAGGGACGTAAGCAACTGGCGCTTCTTTTCGCAGCTTGGCATATATCGGGTACGGATCGCGATCAAGATCCGCAACCGTAATTGATTCCGCAAATGTAGCCAAATCAGACCTTTCGACAGCAAAAGTCAATCAGATTCGTAAGGATTTGGCTGGAGAATTAGCTAAAAATTTGTTACTCAACAATTACAGTTTGGCTGGCTGAAACTGTGCCTGCAGTTAGAACTGCGTCGGTAGGAACAGATCTCTTAATTACTGCAAGTGCTAATGGTCCACTTTCAAAGTCTTGCGTCACTGAAGTAACTCGGCCAACAACTTTTTCATCCCAGAGCACCGCATCACCTATTAGTGGTGTGTCATTAGTTGAGCCATCTAATTCAAGTTGGACTATGCGCCGTGGTGGTTTACCTAAGTTGTAAACCCGAGCCACTGTTTCTTGGCCACGATAGCAACCTTTATTTAGGTGCACGGAGGAAGCAATTAAACCAAGTTCGTGTGGGATTGTCTTATGATCGGTTTCAAAATTCAATCTTGGAACTCCGGCGCGAATTCGATGCGCCTCCCAAGCCCAAGTGCCTACTGGAGTTTCCTGTGACATGACTTGCGCTAAATCTGCGCGCGGCACAAAAATCTCGCTTACTTTCCAATCTCCTGGGCGCTTGGCAACATACTTATCAACGAACTCAGATCCAACAACAAATACTTCTGAGGAGTGCCAAACTGGAAAAGTTTCTGAGGTAATCCAGCCAGGAGCTCCAACGATTGCAATCTGATCGCTGACATCAGTTACTTCCACACGAAGCATGAACTTCATGGACATCAAGTAATTCATTAAGTCGTTCACAGTACCTGGCTCACAACTTATCCAAGTAGTTTCGCCATCATCAATGGCGTGAATGTCATGTTCGATATGTCCATGAGGCGACAAAATCAATGAAGTTAAATGTGCAATTGGTGACTCAAAATCCTGCGTGGTAATCGAGTGCAGCCAAGATTTACGATCTACGCCGCTTACTGTTACAACTCCGCGATGCGAAAGATCTACGCGACCACGTCCAGCAACAAGCTCTCGCTGCTCCTTGAATGGATCGCCATAATGCCAGGGCACACCAGAATCAATACTGGTCTCATCCATGTGCGCAATTGCGGTCATGGTTAATTCTCTCGCAGTTACTTTGGAATGCCTACCAGTTGGACCACTGGAAAATTGCCTAGTAACTAAAGCAGCTTTTGACGATCCATGCAGGCGGCGCATTGCCCGTGAACTGAAACATGGGCAACGTCAGTTTCAAAACCAACAGTCTCCCGAAGCATTTGCACAAATAATTCAGCAGCATCAGCAGGGATAGATGAAACAGCTTGGCAGGTATCGCAAACTAAATGAATATGCGCATCTTTATCAACTGAGTGATATGTTGGCGCGCCATGACCTATGTGTGCATGGGTTACTAGTCCGACTTGCTCCAGCACTTCAAGAGTTCGATAAATAGTCGATAAATTTACAGCTGCGGCTGTTTTCTGGACTTCGGCCAACAATTCTTCTGGTGTTGCGTGGCCAAGTGTGTTAACTGCTTCGAGAACTAGTTGACGCTGTGGCGTGATTCGATAACCCTGATCTCGTAAGACGTCATCCCAACCCTGGTTCACGGGGACATCGCCTTGGTGAGATGGAATGAGGCATGTGATTTCATAGTGTGACCTTCGGCAGCCATGTCGTAGACCCAGCCGATGTTTCCATCTACTAATCCATAAATGCGTTCGCCCGAATCAACTACTTTCGCCGAAGCGGTTCGCAGTATCGCATCCGTCTTTAACTCAACCCGAGCCCCGGTTATCGCGGCATTTTCTAAACCAGTGATAGTAACTTTGCCAAACCAAGATTCTAAAAATCCAGTTGGATGCGCAAGCAGTAATTCAACTTCGTTATTTGGGCGGGGACGCCAGAATCCACTTTCCAGAGCCAATGGGCGCACTCTTTCACCTTCATCATCAAGTTCCCAGGTGCGTGACCAGTGTATTAAGAATGGACGACCATCTGAATGAATACTGAGTTCCTGGCCAACCTGAATGTCAGATTCCATACTTGGGTACCCAACAACACCAACACCAACCCAAGTGCCGACTAGCCAAGAGAGCGGCGCTAAATCTGGATGCAATTTAACAGTCATGCTTGACCTTTAAATAATTTGTAAACCATGTAACTGGCATACCCTGTGATGGCAAGGGAGCAGGCAACAAGTAATCCAGTGTAAAACGTCTGCGCCATGTTCTAAAGTCTATCTGGCAACTAATGTCATCGCGCTATTGTCGTAAGGAGGGGGCATTGACATGGACGAAAACGAAATAGGAAATATCTTGGCCTCGGCCAAAACTGTTGCAGTAATCGGAGTTTCCAGCAAATCAGATCGAGCCAGTCATCAAGTTGCCGCTTACTTGATTGAACAGACACACTTTGAAGTTTTCTTAATTAATCCTGCAGCGACAGAAGATATCTTGGGGCGACCAGTTTACAAATCACTCGCTGAACTTCCACTTGTCCCAGACATTATTGATGTCTTTCGAAAAGGTGAGGACATGCCCGCCGTTTTTGAAAAAGAGTTTCCTGCTATTTCTTCCGAGGCTCTCGGAAAAACTTGGTGGATGCAGCTCGGTATCGAAAATCAAGAGGTAGCTCAGAAAGCTATGGATGCGGGTATGACAGTTGTTATGGATCGTTGTATCAAAGTCGATTACCAGAATTTGATTCCGGAAGGAAGCTAGCGCGCTTAAACAAGTAAAGCGACTAATTAACAACAATCTCAAGGTCAACAATTTTGCCAAGTGCTGCGCTAACCGGCGTGCGATTCGTTGCGCCAGGAATTAATGTCACTACTGTCCAGTCACCAGGGGCTGCAAAGAATCTAAACTCCCCTTGCTTTGACACTGGGACCTCAGCAACAAATTCATCACTCTTATCCAAAAGCCGAACATACCCAACACTTACCGGAGCATTCTGTTGGCTTACGACTCCTTGAATGACCGATTGGGTCTTAATGTCGACATTTTCTAACGAGACACCCCCAACTACTGCGCCGCATGCACTCATACTTGACCAGGTTCATCGCCAACGGCAACTGGAACTCCGACTAACGAACCATACTCAGTCCAAGATCCGTCATAGTTGCTGACATTCTTAACGCCTAACAACTCGTGCAATACAAACCAAGAATGTGCAGAACGTTCACCGATTCGGCAGTAAGCAATCGTGTCTTTACTTAAGTCAACGCCCGCGCCTTCATATAGTGCTTTCAAATCCGCAATTGACTTAAATGATCCATCATCGTTAGCTGCCTTACTCCACGGAATATTTGCAGCGGTTGGAATATGTCCACCAATGCGCGCAGCTTCCTGTGGTAAATGTGCAGGGGCAAGTAACCGACCTGCATATTCATCAGGACTGCGAACATCCACAAGGTTCTTTGTTCCAATGGCGTTTAACACATCATCACGGAAGGACCGAATCGAAAGATCTTGTTCCTTGGCAACATACTTAGTTGCCGCGCGAGCTGGAACTTCGCTCACGAGTTCACGACCGTCCAATTCCCACTTTTTGCGGCCACCATCTAGTAAGCGGACGTCGCCATGTCCGTAAAGTTTGAAATACCAGAAGGCATATGCGGCAAACCAGTTATTGTTTCCACCGTAAAGAATTACTGTGTCATCGTTGGAAACACCCTTGTCACTGAGCAGCGCTGAGAACTGTTCTTTATTTACAAAATCTCGGCGAACTGGATCTTGCAGATCACTCTGCCAATTAAGCGCAATTGCATTCTTAATGTGGTTTGCAGCATATGCCTGGGTATCTTCATCTACTTCGATGAACACAACTTTGGCATCATCTAGGTGCGCTAGCGCCCAAGTTGCATCTACTAGTGAATTATTACTCATTTAGTTCTCCTGATTAATTTTGATTATGAAAAAATTCGTTTGCCAATTAAGTACATTTCGCACCCGAGGCAAAAGTTAAATGCAGCATTTAAAAATGCTGCTGCTAATGCAAATCCAACAGCGATAGTCGCCACTAGATCAGCGCCAGATAAAAGTGCAATGAAGCCAACCACTGCAAATAAGAACCCTACGAGCTGGGCAAACTGTGGTGGTTCAACTGGTTCAAGTTCTGTTGGCTTGCCAATTCTGGCAAGTACAAACTTTCGATAGATGATTCCATACGGTTGGGCGTGCAGGCCGACAAATGCGCCAAGACCAAAAACAGCGGTTTGAATCGCAAGCAGCACGGTTGCGATTGTTGATGGAATCGTTAACAAAATAATTGCTAGCACGACTGTAGTTATGACTGCTCCAAAACGCGGACCACGTGGATCAATTTGTTTACTCATTTAAAATTCCTTAAGTTTCTAGTCGGCTGGTTAAATGCAGCCTGAGAAATCTAGACTGCGGAATTAAGAGAAGCAACACATGGCAGAACTAAGGCGGCCGTAATCCACGACGCGCCTTTTGGTTAAAACCTCGATGCCGGACATGTCTTTAACTGTAATCGGAATCCACCAAATGCGTTAAGTGAAATTTACCTACTGCAAAGTCTTTGCAGTAGGCGACTTAGTTTTGCTGAGTTGGAGATATTTGAAATTTCACCTATGTTCGTAATTACCAACTAACTAGGAGTACGAATGTCAGCAGGTGCATACGTCCTACTGGCTGTCCTGCTGCTCTCTGGTGCCTTTGGTATCTATCGGAAACTTAGCGATGGAAAACTTCGTGAGGAAATTGTGTTGCCACGACTTGGTTTAGCTGAGCACTTGCACCTGCATCACGACCATGCTCCGCAAGTAACGTTTTTACAGTTCTCCTCGGAGTTTTGCCAACCCTGTCGCGTTACTACCAAGATTCTTGATGAGGTAACAAATAGCTTTCCCGACATTTGTCACATTGAACTTGACGTAGTTGAGCACTTGGACCTGGTCAAGACTTATGGGATTCACCGAACTCCAACTACCTTGATCATTGACAATGCCGGCACAGTGCATTTCAGGGCAGTTGGCGTGCCAAAGAAATCCGAAGTTGCGCACGCAGTGTCACAATTAGCCTGATTTAGTGGCATTTTTCGGGTGCCAAAGTTTTACTTACTGCATCCTGCTCTAGACTTAACTTGAGTATCTACGGGATAAATCAGCGAAGCGGGTGGTCTTATGGCACAAGTGCTGCTTTTGACCCGCGCGTTAACCCCTTCCAGCGCGGTATTACCTGGACTTGAACTGCTCAGCCACCACATTAAAGTGATGTCACCTGAACCAACTGCCTTACTAATGGCACCTGAAGTAGATGTCATTCTCATTGATGGCCGCACGGATTTACCTGCAGTTAGAAGTCTTTGCCGGCTAATGGAAACTACCGGAAATACTTCACCAGTTATTTTGATAACTACCCAGGGCGGTCTAGCGGCCGTGAACCGCGAGTGGGGGCTAACCGATGTACTTCTAGTAGACGCCAGCCCAGCTGAGATCGAAGTTCGAATTCGGTTAGCAACCACAAAAGCTGTCACTGAGCAAAATATAGAGATATCTGGCGAAATTAAAGCTGGCGAACTTTTAATTAATGAAGCTACATATTCAGCAAAATTACGTGGTCGCACTTTGGATTTAACATTCAAAGAATTTGAATTGCTTAAATTCCTTGCACAACACCCTGGTCGCGTATTTTCGCGCGATCAGCTTCTTCGCGAAGTCTGGGGATATGACTACTTTGGTGGAACTCGAACAGTGGACGTGCATGTGCGTCGGTTGCGCGCAAAACTAGGTCCAGAGAATGAAAACTTAATTGGTACCGTTCGAAATGTTGGCTACCGCTATGTAACAACGCCCGCATCAAATAGCGAATCCTTCGAAGTTCTCGTTTAATTTATGTCCCTGACGATCTCCGCGTTAGTTCACTTAACTCCCGAGCTTACGAAGGAGATCACCCAACTCGCATTTGCTGCGGCGGCAGTCGATGAAATGGCTCCACTTTCTGAGCACGTATTGATTCACTTACATCACGGTGGCGATGAAGCAGATGAACACTTGATTGCAACAGATGCTGCTGGGAAAATCCTAGGTTATTTGCACTTGGATCAAACTGATGCAGTCGCTGGCCCCGTTGTGGAAGTCGTGGTGCATCCTGATTTTCGAAACCAAGGTATTGGCAGAGGGTTAATTGAGTTAGCAATTTCAAAATCTGACGATTCTCGAATGCGGCTTTGGGCGCATGGTGAACTCGCCAGCGCCTACTCTCTGGCAGCAAAGCTTGGCTTTGCAAAAACTCGAGAACTTTGGCAAATGCGTCGCTCGCTATTTGCGCCGCTACCTAAATTAATTGAGAATCCAAAATTCACGATTCGCCCATTTCAAGTTGGCAAGGATGAATCAGCTTGGCTTGAGCTAAATGCCAAAGTTTTTGTTGATCATCCCGAGCAGGGGCGCATGTCGCCAGAAGATTTGAAGGCACGCATGTCAGAAAGTTGGTTTGATCCCGCTGGCTTCTTGATTGCTACCACTGCAGATAGCTCTGGTCTTGAAACTGTGGTTGGTTACCACTGGACCAAAATCCATGGCGGCACAGGCGGACATGGGCATTCCGAAATGGGTGAGATTTACGTTCTCGGAATCGCACCAGATCAACGCGGTACTGGATTGGCAAAATTGCTAAGTATTCGCGGACTGGAATATCTTCGAGGAAAAGGAATACCTGCGGCCATGCTATATGTTGACGCCGATAACCAAGCAGCAATTTCTCTTTATGAATCACTTGGGTTTGCGCATTGGGATACTGACGTAATGTTTAGGAAATCCCTGGCGTAACTAAAGTCTCACCTGGCTTAAATTCTTTTCGATGTCCATCCACAAATAGCCAAGCGGACTGGCGTCCTTTAACTTCCCACTCAAATGGTCCCCCAACAATTGCAGTGTCCTCGTCTATCCCCACAATGCTCACACCATCAGGGACTTTCATAAATCGAGTTAGGAAATCGGGTATGCGCGCAAACATTTGATCAAAGTGCGGCAGAACGCGAAGATGTGGGAGTAGGCCAACGCCATGCGTTGCCGAATGTGTGGGCAATCTCAGTGCTGGAATGTGATCAGCAAGTGCCATTGCACCGGCGCTACAGCCGGCAAGCGCCGCACCATTTCGCCAAGCAGTTTCAATCTCTTGCCAAAGTAAAGAGTCGCGCAAGGTATTTGCTAAGAACGATGGGTTACCGCCTGAAAGATAAATTAAACCAGCATCACGAACTAATTCAGCAATGCGTGGATCTTGTGCGTCGTTACGGTCGTGCGCGACGACCGAGACGGCAGTTACTCCCATTCGATTAGCTTGGGCTTTGCCCAACTCAATCCAACGAGTTAACGAACTCTCGCCTTCTGGGGCTGCTGCGGTTGGGATCTGCACATAAATCGGATTGCGACCTGCGATCAAACTTGCTTCCACTTCTAGCATTACTGGTAAATATTCTCCGGAGCCAACAAGTGCGATTGGGCCTGGCGTCATTTGGACTCGATATCCCAACTCGATCCATCTTTGGAATCCTTGATGGTTACTTTCAATTCCATTAAGCGATCACGGATAGCGTCCGCATCATCCCAGCGACCACCTGTGCGCGCTGCTTGGCGAGCTTGCAATAGCGCTTCAATATAAGGGCCAACAACTGACATGATGTCAACTTTCGGGCTAGCGGCAATGTGACCCAATCTTGCAACAAGGGAATGTACTGCAGCGCGAGTTTCCATATCTCGATCCAACTCATCAAGATTTAGTAATGCATCAACAGCAGCAGTTACGTTTCCAGAATCAAGTAACTCCTCGACTTTATGTGGATCGACCTTGAATAGCGGCGCTGGTTCACCCAGGACAATTGTGCTGCCAGTATGCGCGATGATTTCTTCGAATGTCGCAGACTCACCAGCCGCAACTGTCCAAGCTTCCCCATGATGACGAATTGTCATACTGCCTCGACCAAACACATATGCAACGCGATCATCTAAGTCAAAGCGGACACCAGTGTGTTCATCCACTCCAATTATGAAAATTTGCGGAGGCAACAAAGATTCAAGAATACGAAGTCGAGCCTCGCCCACGTAACAAAATCGCGTATCATGATTTGCGCCGTCTGCATTGTCGTAATGCGGAATGATCGTAGCTGGCATTCCAGTGTGTCGCTCAATTAAATTTAAACCGGGAAGCCAGTGTGGATCCTCGCCTACTTTATACATTTCATAAACCGGAATAGTGTGCGAACCAGCAGTCAAAGCTGCTGCCGATGCTAGAACTATCACACCATCAACTAGTACTTCATCGAAGTGCGGACTCACGCCTAATTCTTGCCAAACTTTTAAGGCATACGAAGGACTTCCTGGACCAGCAAAAATCCAATTAGATTCTCGGATTGCATTGACAGCCTCACCGAGTGCGGCGCCTTTGACCATGGTGTTTCGAAGCGAAACAACTTGCGCGTGTGCTCCTACAGATTGGGCGAAGAAATCAATTAACTTTTGGGTTAAATCATCAGCATTCTCTTGAAAGCCAAATGGTGTATCAACAATGCTCAGTTTGATCTGTTCTGATTTGCCCAGGCCCGCCAAAATTTGTTGATGTGGGGTGACCATAGTTGGACTGGTTTCACCAGATCCCATAATCACTATTTGCCTGGTCACCGCTAAATCATCCCACTTTCCACCATATTGTTCACCTTTTGCAATCTTGACTTTAGGTGTTGTTCACCTAAATGTGTGATCATGGTGGGGTTATGAGTGAGACTTTCCCAGCGCCAAACAGCGCAATCGAATTAACTTCTGATCGATTTTTAGATCGAGAACTTTCTTGGCTTGCCTTTAATCAACGTGTCCTAGAACTTGCCCAAGACCAAAATATGGAATTGCTAGAGCGGGTAAAGTACCTTTCGATCTTTGCCAGTAACCTTGACGAATTTTTTATGGTTCGTGTAGCGGGACTTAAGCGACGAATAGCTACCGGAATTGCTAAGAAAACAATATCGGGAATGCTTCCAAGTGAATTGCATAATGCAGTCTTGGCTCAGAGCCACGCCGCCATGAAGCAAGCTTCCAAAACTTTCAATGACTCCATTTTGCCTGCCCTGGTTGCAAGCGGAATTGAAATTTTGCGATGGGAGGAATTAACTATTGACGAACGTCAAGCCATGTCTGAATTATTTGATCAACAAGTTTTTCCAGTTCTGACTCCACTCGCAGTTGACCCTTCGCACCCATTTCCATACATATCCGGTTTATCAATGAACTTGGCAGTAACTGTCCAAAATCCAACAACGGGCAACGAGCTTTTCGCCCGCGTTAAGGTACCGCCTTCCCTGCCTAGATTTATTGAAGTGTCACGTCAGCGCTTTGTACCACTGGAAGATGTCATTGCTGGCCACCTAGATAAGTTATTTCCTGGCATGCAGGTACTTCAATATCACGCCTTCCGAATCACTCGTAATGAAGAGTTAGATGTTGAAGAGGACGATGCTGAGAATTTGCTCCAAGCACTCGAACGCGAATTGATGCGTCGAAGATTTGGACCTGCCGTTCGACTTGAAGTCGAAAATTCAATTGATGCTCACATTTTGGATTTGATCGTTGGCGAATTAGGCGTAGAAAGCAACGAAGTTTTTCGCCTAAATGGTCTGTTAGACCACGAATCACTCTTAGAGTTCATGCAGTTACCGCGCGGTGATTTAAAGGCGCCAGTATTTGTCGCTAGAACAAGTGTTGCCTTAGCCGAAGTGGAAAGTGCTACTCCCCCTGATGTGCTGGATGTTATGCGCCATCATGAAATTTTATTGCATCATCCATATGACTCATTTTCTACCAGCATGCAACTCTTCCTCGAGCAAGCATCTAATGATCCAAATGTTTTAGCGATTAAGCAGACGTTGTATCGCACTTCTGGTGACTCTCCAATTGTTGATGCGCTAATTAATGCTGCTCAGTTGGGGAAGCAAGTTTTGGCTGTTGTTGAAATCAAGGCACGATTTGATGAGCAAAATAACATCGATTGGTCCCGCAAACTTGAAGAAGCTGGAGTTCACGTTGTTTACGGAATTGTCGGCTTAAAAACACATGCAAAACTTTGCTTAGTGGTTCGAAACGATAATGGAAAACTGAACCGATACGTTCACATTGGAACTGGAAACTACAATCCAAAAACTGCTCGACATTACGAAGATTATGGCTTGTTATCCACAGATCCAAAGATTGGTGAAGATGTTGCCAGCTTATTTAATCATTTAAGTGGCTACGGCGTTCAGGGTAATTACAATCGACTGATAGTTGCGCCAAAGGGTTTAAGACTTGGATTAGTTGAACGTATTGAGCGAGAAATCGAACATGTTAAAAATGGCCACCAGGGTTACATTCGGTTTAAGTGCAATGCCATAGTTGATGAAACCATAATTGATGCACTGTATAGCGCTTCTCAGGCTGGGGTAAATGTCGATATTTTTGTTCGAGGAATATGCGCATTGCGACCTGGCGTTGCAGGGTACTCCGAGAACATCAGAGTTCGTAGCGTCCTGGGTCGATTCTTGGAGCATAGTCGCGTTTATGATTTTGCTAATGCTGGTGACCGCGAAACATGGATTGGTTCACCTGACTTAATGCATCGCAATTTGGATAGACGTGTTGAAGCACTTGTTCGGATAAATCCAGATGCAGCAGAAAGCATCGTGGAAACTATTGATCTTGCGATGTCAGACAATACGGCTTCTTGGCATCTGCTCCCAACTGGTGACTGGATTCGACATCATCTAGATGAAAATGGCGAGCCATTGATCAACTATCAAGAATTGTTAATTAATCGACATCCAGTAGCAAGATCAGCCGCTGATGCACCCACCCCACGACGAATAGACACCATCTTGAACAAGGTTGGACTCTTTGGCAGCCACTGACCGAATTGTTGCTGCCGGCGCAGTAGTTACCCGAACTGGCGCAGAGGAAACAGAGTTTTTGCTGATCTATCGCAATTACCGCGACGATTGGACATTTCCAAAAGGCAAAGTTGATCCAGGCGAGCATTTACTAACTGCGGCAGTTCGGGAGGTTCGGGAAGAAACTGGAATGGCTGTCGAGCTTGGGGTGCCGCTGCCAACTCAGACCTACGAAGTTGAAGGTAGAGTCAAAGATTCGCACTACTGGGTTGCCAAGAAACTTACAGGTGAATTTGTACCAAATGATGAAGTTACGCAAATAGCCTGGCTGCCTCTGGCGGAAGCAAAAGCAAAATTAACTTATAAGCATGATCGAGAGGTTCTATTAGCGGCTTCAAATGCAATTCCAACTATCCCGTTAATTATTTTGCGCCATACCCAATCAGTTAAACGATCAGAGTGGTTACTTAGCAGTGACGAGTTATCCGAAGTTGACGCGAGTAGGCCACTTACCGCCGTTGGCAGAATGCAGGCTAACTCTCTTGTTGGCGCATTAGCTGCTTATGGTGTTTCCGCCCTGCACTCCTCTGATTCGCGCAGATGTCGCGACACTGTGGGCCCTTATGCCACGGGCAGAAGTTTGGCCGTGACGTTAGAAAAAACTGTAAGTGAAGAACGGCACAAAGTCAGTCCCGAAAGTGCCATCGCTCGCGTGCTGGAACTTGCAGAAAATCCAATCGCACTCGTGTTATGTACTCACCGGCCAGTTCTGCCCGCTGTGATGGATGCTTTGAGATCTATTTTCACAGTTGAAAATGAAACAAAGAAATCCTTTGACTCAGCATTTACCCCTGGAACTATGGTTGTCTACCATCGGGACGCCGCGAATCTACGTCACATCGTTTCCGTCGAACGACACCAAAACTAGAAGATTACCCAAATCGTCCTGTGATGTAATCTTCAGTCCGTGAATCAGAGGGATTTGTGAAGATTGTAGTTGTTTGATCTATTTCCACTAAATGTCCATAGCGCTGTCCGGCATCATCTACTTTCGCACTAAAGAATCCAGTACGACTAGACACCCGAGCGGCCTGCTGCATATTGTGAGTCACAATAACAACCGTGTAATCACTGACCAACTCCAGCATCAAATCTTCAATCAGCGAAGTGGCAATTGGATCTAAGGAAGCACATGGTTCGTCCATTAACAATATGTCTGGCGACGTTGCAATCGCACGAGCAATACAAAGTCGCTGTTGCTGGCCCCCAGAAAGCGCAAATCCACTTTGATCTAATTTGTCCTTTACTTCAGTCCATAACCCAGCTTTGGTTAAGGCGTGCTCAACTAAATCAGCAGTTTCCGATTTGTTCAATTTCATTCCGGTGACTCTTGGGCCGTACGCAATGTTGTCAAAAATTGATTTTGGAAATGGGTTTGGCTTTTGAAAAACCATGCCTACTCGGCGACGAACTTCGATTGGGTCCACTTTTGGGCCATAAAGATCATGTCCCCGGTAATCAATTACTCCTGTAACGCGAGCACTTGGCACTAAGTCATTAGTTCGATTTAGACAACGAAGAACGGTCGACTTGCCACAACCAGATGGACCGATAAAGGCGGTGATTTGATTTGCACCAATGTCTAATGAGACGTCTCGCACCGCGTGGAAATCCCCGTAGTACACATCAAGATTTCGAAGCTCCATAATTGGATACGCGGTTTCTCCTCGCGCTGATCCACCTAAGTGCATAGTGCGTGTAAGTCTCTGTGATTCTGATGTCATTTTTTTCGCTCCTACCAGCGCTTCGCAAACTTATTTCGAATGTAAATAGCAATTCCGTTCATACCCAGCAGAATGATAAGAAGTACCATGCTCATTGCTGCAGCAATCTGCTTGAATTCAGCTTGAGCTGCACTTGTCCAACCAAAAATCTGAATTGGCATTGTAGTAAACCCTGCTAATAATCCATTCGGATCATAAGTGATGAATACCAGTGCGCCAAGTAGCAATAAAGGCGCAGCTTCACCGATTGCTCGGGAAACCGCAAGAATTGTTCCCGTCGCAATTCCTGGGATTGCAGCAGGCAATGTTTGTTTTGTTACAGTTTGAACTTCAGTGGCGCCTAGAGCCAATGAACCATCCCGAATTTCTTGTGGCACTGCTCTAAGAGCTTCTCGAGTGGTCAAGATTACAACGGGCAAAATTAGCAGTGCCAGCGCAATCGATCCACCAATAACAACATTCTTGTTCTTTAGGCCCATGATTGTTAGTACGCCAAGAGTTAGCATGCCATAGATAATTGCAGGGACGGCAGCTAAATTTTGAATATTTAATTCAATAAAATTGTTGTACCACTTTGTTCGATCAGCAAACTCTTCTAAATAAACTGCTGCTGCGATGCCCATGGGGATTGCCATCAGGGCCGTAACTGTAACCACAAATAGCGAACCAAGAATTGCGGCCCTAGCTCCAGCATCAGCAGGAGTTGTGTTGTTATATGCAGTAAACAAGCGCAAGTCATATCTGCCCATGCCGTTCATGGCTGTGGTTACGAGCAAAATTAAAAGGAACAAGAAGGCAACAAATAAACTCAGCCAAAGTAACCCAAGAAACATTACCGATTTAAAATTTCGCTCATGATTCTTGCCCTCGATAGTCCAAGGTGTTGAAACACTCATTAATAAGCCTCTCGATAGCGACGAACTAGTCGAATGCTAATGAAATTAATTAATAACGTAATGATGAAAAGTAGCAAGCCAACCGCAAATAATGTGTCATATTCCAAGGATCCAACTCGCGAATCACCTAACGCTGCATTAGCGATAAAGCCCGTCATGGTTTGAGCGCCTTCAAGAGGGTTACTCGAGATATTTGGTTTATTTCCAGCTGCGAGGGCAACGATCATAGTTTCTCCAATTGCTCGCGAAATGCCAAGAACCACAGCGGCTGCGATACCAGAAAATGCTGCTGGGAACACCACTCTTAAAGTCGTCTGCATTTTATTTGCGCCCAGTGCAAAAGATCCTTGCCGCATCGCAAGTGGTACTGCAGAAAGCGCATCTTCGGAAAGCGAAGCAACAGTTGGAATGATCATGATGCCCATCACTAGGCCAGCTGACAACACACTAAATGTGCCAACAGTAAGTCCCATCCATTCCTTGAAAACTACTCGCGTTATAAATTCAATCGCAAAGAATCCGTACACCACAGTTGGAATGCCAGCTAGCAACTCAACAATAGGTTTTAGGCGCCGACGATTTTTGTCACTGGCATATTCTGAAAGATAGACAGCTGAACCCAAACCAAACGGCACTGCCACTAAAAGTGCGATTCCTGTGGTCCAAAGCGTTCCTACAATTAATGGCAGCACGCCAAAGGTTGCTGGCTTGAATCGTGGTGCCCAGCGAGTACCTGTCAAAAATTCCATAACAGAAACTTGTCGAAAAAATTCAATTGCTGGCACTAACAACGACCAAACAATACCGACTGTTATGAGTACTGAAAATGCCGCAGCAATAAACAATGTGCCACGAATGGCTCGTTCACCTACCCGTGGCGATGAACTTGCAAGGGAAAATTCTCGCAAGTTAGTCGAACCAGTTACTTCACTCATCGCCGTAAATTTTCACTTTCTCACCGAAGGTAAAGGGTCACTTTTAGACTACTGGATGCAAAACTGGCTCGGTTAGAGATCCTCCAACCGAGCCAGTTTTATTGCTGATCTGACTGTGACTTACTTCAGTCCTGCCACAGCTGCTTGCGCCGCCGTCTTTTGATCTGCACTCAAAGGTACGAAAAGTGCCTTTTTCGTGATTGCATCGTCATTTGCAACAAAGAACTCTAAGAATGAGAGTACTTCTGGTTTTGCTGCCGCTGTCTTACTTGCATAGATGAAAAGTGGACGACCTAATGGTTCATATGTTCCATCTTGTGCATTTGCGCTATTTGGAGCGACACAACCTGACCCACCATCAATTTCAACGGCAGTTAACTTGTCAGAATTTTCTTCAAAATAAGAAAGTCCGAAATAACCGATAGCGCCTTCTGCACCTTCAACACCTTGAACAGTTACGTTGTCATCTTCGGTTGGGTTGTAGTCAGTACGAGATGCACCTTCTTCTCCGTTGATTTCCTTTGTGAAGTAATCGAACGTACCTGAATCAGTACCTGCGCCATAAAGATCAAGCGGAACATCTGGGAATCCAGCGCGAATCTGTGACCAAGAAGTAACGGTACCTTCAGACTCAGGAGCCCACATTTTGTTCAACTCTTCAATTGTTAGGCAAGTTGCCCAGGTATTTGCCTTGTTCACTACAACTGTTAGCGCATCGTTAGCGACCACTATTTCGGTGAATTCGATTCCGGCTGCTGCGCACTCTGCTGCTTCTTCATCTTTAATTTGACGAGAGGCATTTGAAATATCTGTTTCACCTGCACAGAATTTTGCAAATCCGCCACCAGTACCTGAAGTACCAACAGATACGTTAATGTTTGGATTTTCAGCTTTGAATAATTCGCCAGCAGCTGCTGCTAGTGGAGCAACGGTTGAGGAGCCATCAACACGAATTTCAGCTGAAGCGACAGGAGCAGCCGTATCGGTCGATTCGGCATTTGTGCCACCACAGGCGGCTAGAAGTAGTGCAGCAGGGATTACCACTGCTGCTACTTTTAAGTTAAAACGAGGCATTTGCCTTATTCCTTTCGGTAGGAGACTTTCTCGGTATCTTCAAAGTACGCACCGCAAGCAAACTGAAACTTTCTAGAAGGTGAACGTACGGAAAACATTTATCGATAGTTTGAGTGAATGCGGTCCGTTTTTCCTTGAAAACAAAGGTAATCGACCTGCTATGGTCATAACTAGTTCAAATCCTCCAAATCCACCACCCTTCAGAGAGTTAAATTTCAGGTTTTCTTGACAATGTCTAAGCACAAAAAGGCCCATGAGAAGAATGCCAAGTTGGGCTACTCCCTCTATCTGATTGCGGCTACCGCATGGGCTCTGAACGGCACTATCGCAAAAGTTATCCTGCAAGAGATTGGTGACCCAATTCGGGTTTCACAATTTCGAGCTACCGTGACTGCGCTGTTACTTTTTGGATTTGTTGCAATAACCAATCGAAAAGCATTCCGGATTGATGCCAAAGAAGCACTTCTGCTGGCTGGGTACGGCATTGTTGGTGTCGCCATGTGTCAGTGGTTTTACTATGAATCAATATCCCGTATGCCAATCACAATTAGTTTGTTAATTGAATTTATGGCACCAATCTTCGTCGTTCTGTACGCCAGATTCGTCATGAAGCAGAATGTTAGAAACACTGTTTGGCTGGGACTTGGTCTTGCGGTTGTTGGACTAGCTCTTGTTGCTCAAGTTTGGCTCGGCTTTACCTTGAATCGACTTGGCGTAATCTTTGCAGTCATGTCAATGATGACTCTTATTGTTATGTACATCCTGGGTGATAAGGCAAGTCAGCGCCGCGATCCGGTTTCACTGTTGATGTGGGCATTTGGATTTGCCACTTTGTTCTTTGCGATTCTTCGTCCTTGGACCGGATTTCCTTGGGAAGCACTGCAAGCCCAAGTAACGCCATTTGACGGTGGTACTGACGTTTATCCAATCTGGCCATTCTTCGCATCTATGGTAATTCTCGGAACACTAGTACCATATGTTTTAGTAATTCATTCGATCCGTCATATAGGTGGAGCCGGCGCAAGCATTATGGGAATGACAGAGCCACCGATCGCAGCGATATTTGCGTGGCTTGTTCTGAGCGAAATTCTTTCGCCAATCCAACTAATTGGTGGCGCCGTGATGTTAGTCGGGATTGTGGTATCCCAGCGTGCTCGCCAGCAAAATCCACACGAAGTGCTGCCCGAATATCAAAGCGCAACTTAAACTAATCTCTATGACAAGTGCCTTCAATCTAGCTTTGGCAAATGTTATTCCCAGCGTCATAACCGATGAAGATTTAATAGCTTCTTACACCAGCGACTGGACGGGTCGATTTAACGGAAAAGCAGATGTTGTAATTAGGCCGGAAAATGCTGCTCAAATCACCGAAGTTGTACTTTTGTGCAAAAAATTTGGCGCTGCGATTCAAATTCAAGGCGGGAACACCGGACTGGTTGGCGGATCAGTTCCGCCGCCGAATTCGCTGCGTCCAATTTGTTTGATATCCACCTCCTCCTTAAACTCCATTCTTGATTTCGATGTCGTTACGGGACACATCACAGTAGGCGCCGGGGTAAGCGTTGCGCAGGTTCAAAGCACAGTTCGGGCTCGCGGCTGGGAATTTCCAATTGATTTAGCATCCCGGGAAAGTGCAACCATTGGTGGCTTAGTCGCAACTAATGCTGGCGGGATCAGGGTGTGTGCATTTGGCATGACCAAGCAAAGTGTTGCTGGGATTGAAATGGTTTTAGCTGATGGGCAAGTAATTAGTAATCTAACTAGTCCGCTGAAAGATAACACTGGATATCCAATTTCGGATCTAGCAGTCGGTGCTGAAGGAACTTTAGGGATAATCACTGCAGTTCGGATGAAATTGATTCGCCCTACATTGTCATCAACTTTGTTTGTAATACCTTGCGATTCAGTGCAGCTGGCATACGAGACTTTATTGAGTGTGCAAAAAGCTGGGCATAACTTGCTTGCTGCTGAATATGTGGATGCAAAATCAATGCAACTAATTATGAGTTACTCAGAATTGCGACCGCTGTGGCCAGTTCCGCCAAATGTCACAGTGTTCATTGAAGTTGCTGGCTCAAATATTCAATTAGAAGTAGATCCACGCGCCCTTGGCACTTCCAACTCTGGGGAAATGAAAAACTTTTGGAAGTATCGGGAAGCAGCGAGTGATAGTTGGACTGCAGTTGGCAAAGTGCACAAACTTGACGTCAGCGTTGCCGTGGATCAGATTGGTACTTTTGAATCAAAGTTAAGTGTGATGCTTTCCAATTTTGAAATAGTCACAAGCTACGGTTCGTTTGGACACCTTGCAGACGGAAATTTGCATATTGAGATTGTCGGCCCAGCGCAGGATGATTATGAAATTGATAAATCGGTGCTAGAACTAGTAGCACAATTTCATGGCAGCATCAGCGCTGAACACGGAATCGGCCGAGCTAAGCGGGAATATTTAGGACTTACTCGGGACACTATTGACATTGAACTAATGCAAAAAATTAAAGAAGTTTTTGATCCAGAAAAATTATTTAATCCTGGGGTTTTACTTCCGGACTAATGCGCTCAACTATTCCAAAAGCAAGTGCCACACCTTGCCCAACTAAAAGCGCAAATAGCAAAGTGCCAAGTCCAACAACGCCACCAAGCAGCCAACCAACTGTCAATGCAGAAACTTCAACAAAAGTGCGAGCCCGACCTACTCGAATTCCAGTTCTTGCATTTAAGCCTGTCATCAAACCATCGCGCGTACCTGGTCCAACATTGCAGGTTAGATATAGGCCGCTACCAGCACCAACTAAAAAAATTCCAAAAAGTACTTGTAGCACTTGTTGATCGAATCGCTGCGGGTTTGGAAAAATTTCAATCATTACTTGAATTGAAATAGCAATCACGACAATGTTTAGAAAGGTTCCAAGGCCTGGTTTTTGCCGTAGTGGAAACCAAAGCGACAAAACAAAGACTGAAACCCACAAGTAGGCCCACCCAATTGAGATACCTGCTTGGACTGAGACACCTGCCGCCAAAACTGTCCAAGGGGATTGTCCGATCCCAGCGGCTACTAAAGCAGCCTCACCTGCTCCAAATAGCCAAAGCCCAATTATCAAAACAATTAAGGTCTTTGGACTAACTTTCCAATTTGATTCCCCAGCCGACCAAGATGTTTTAGGTACGCTGAGCGCTGGCCGTAACCATTTGCCAATTGCTGACATATTCTAAATTTTTGATTTGCTAGGTGAAAAACCATTTTCAGGCCTACTTAATCGCCCGGCAATTCCAAAGAAAAGTGCAACCACTTCACCAATTAGCACGGTCACCAAAACAGTACCAAGACCTACAGATCCACCCAATAGCCAACCAGCTACTAGGAGAGTTGCTTCGATCGCAAATCTGACACGTCCAATTGGGATTCCCGTCCTGGTGTTTAGTCCAGTCATTAGCCCATCTCGCGGACCAGCACCCAAATAACAAGGGATGTAAAACGCACTTCCTAAACCGATTACGAGGATTCCAATGATTACTTGCACAATCGAAAGTGCGTAACTATCAGGACTTGGGAAAACTGGCATCATGACATCAATTGCAACAGAAACAAGAATGATATTTAAAACCGTTCCAATTCCAATTTTAATTTTAAGTGGAAGCCATAAAAACATTACGCCGACTGAAATGTAAAAACTTGTCCAACCTAGGGAGTGGCCAGTCAAATTTTGAATTCCTTGCGCCAAAACGGTTCCCGGTGATTGGCCAATGTCGGCTTTGATGAGAATCGCTTCCCCCGTGCCGTAACACCAGTTACCAAGAATAACGTAGAAGAAAGTTTTTGGTTTCGCTTTCCACATCGATCCAGTTGAGCTCCAAGATGTAATGGGAACTGTTCTGGCTGGCGTGAGCCATTGACGCAAAGTAGCCATCGGAATTAGATGATGTTTTTCTCAGGGCGAAGTTCGCCGCCAGAAGAAAATCGATCATTACTAAACGGGGAAATATCTACAAATGGTGTTTTGCCCAAATACATGTCGCGCAAAATTTCGCCGATAGCTGGTCCTTGCAGGAAGCCATGTCCACTGAAGCCAGTTGCATAAAGGAAGCGGGAAACGCCATCCCATTCGCCCATGATCGCATTGTGATCTGGCGCTACGTCATACAAGCCAGCCCATCCACTTGCCGCGCCAAGTTCGAGCAGGCGAGGCGCACGTTCATATGCAAGTTCGCCAATTTTTTCCGGAAACTTTGGATCCCGCTTTAAATCAAATCCGTATTCGGCAGACTTATCTGAGAAGCCCATCAACATTGCGTTGCCTTCTCGGTGCCAGTACAGCGAAGTCGAATAATCAATTGTCATCGGCATGTTGTCAGGGACATCAGCAAAGTCTTCGGTCAGTGGCTCGGTAATAAGAAGCTCACGGCGCAATGGCTTAACTGGAATTTCTAATCCAACCATGGCGCCAATTGTTGGTGACCATGCTCCGGCACAGTTAATTACAGTCGAAGTTTTAATCACTCCAGCGGAAGTGGATACGCTTACGATTTTGCCATCGACCACCGAAATGTCGGTTGCCTCAGTTTGGGTAAGGATTACTGCGCCATGTTTGCGAGCACCTGAGGCATATCCAAGAACCACTGATTCTGGCGTGCAGTAACCATCATTTGGCGTAAATGAGGCTGCCAAAATTCCGTCAATTTCTAATAGCGGGTTTAATTCTTTTGCTTCTTGGGGAGTGATCATTCGAGACTCAACACCAAACTTATGATGTATTTTTGTGGCTGCCTCAAAAGCAGTCACATCTTCGGTGGTGGAAAGTGCGAATAAATATCCTGGTCGATGTAAATCAATTTCTTGTCCTGGTCGATTTGGAAAATCTGCCAACAGATCTAACGATCGAGCGCCCATTGCGACGTTTAGTTCATCGGAGAAGTTCGCCCGCACGCCACCAGCAGCTTTTGAAGTTGAACCACTAGCGAGTTCATTCTTCTCAATCAGGACAACACTTACGCCAGCCTCAGCTAAATGGAATGCTGCGGAGGCGCCCATGACGCCGCCGCCAATCACAACAACATCTGCTTCTTGCGGAAGATTTACCATCGAAGCAATTCCTTAAATCTTGAAATCAGGGTTATGCGGCACTTCTTCGTTATCCATTTGAGCCTTTTGCAATTTGCCAGACCAATCCCAGTTCAGTGATTGCCAGCGAGTGAACTGATCCAGAACCCAAATGCCCGACTGACGTGAGCCATTGCCGCTGTTTCCGTTACCACCAAATGGCAGGTGAGCTTCGGCGCCTGATGTCGAATTGTTAATTGAGATCATGCCCGCAGAAATACCTTCGCGGAAAGTCCAAACCGCTTTAGGATCACTGGTGTAGATCGCAGCAGACAAACCAAAGCCATGATCGTTACCAAGATCAATTGCTTCTTCTAATGTTTTGAAGCGACCTACCGTTACCAATGGTCCGAATGTTTCGGTGTAATAAAGTTCATCATCTTTTTTAATTCCAGCAACGATTGTTGGGTGCACAAACACACCTGCTTCTGGATCTCCTACGAAACCTTCGCGTGGATTCTCTTTCGTGATTCGACCCATTCCAGTTGAGCCATGAACGCTGTGGTGCGACTGAATCATTTTCAGATTGTGTTCGTGGGTTTCGGCATACTTCTCGCCGATCATTGGACCGAAAAGTACGTCTTGCATTGGATCGCCAACTTTAGAACTAGCTACTTTGTCGGCATACATTTTTAGGAATTTGTCGTAAATAGAATCGTGAATCCAAAGTGTGCCAAGTGATGTGCAACGCTGACCTGCCGTACCAAAGCCAGCAAACAATGCGCCATCAAGTGCTAAATCAAGATCAGCATCTGGCATGATCACCATTGGATTTTTGCCGCCAAGTTCCAGGCACGCACTTTGAATGTATTCGCCGACTTTCGCGCCGATTAATCGACCAACTTCAGTTGAGCCAGTAAAGCCAACTTTGTTGATGGTGCCTTCATCTAGACCTTTAACCATGCCATCGAAAGTTTCTTTACCTTCTGCAACAACTGTTATCAAGACATCTTTTGGAACTCCAGCAGCGTGGAAAATTGCTGTCATTGCTTCAGCAACTGCAGGAGTGAATTCGGAAGGCTTCCAAACTACTGAGTTGCCTGTAAGTAGCGCAGGAATGATGTACCAAGATGGCACAGCTGCTGGGAAGTTACCTGCAGTAATGATCAGCGCAGTTCCAACCGGCATCCGGAAAGTAAACAAATTCTTGTTTGGCATTTCACTTGGAACAGTTTGGCCATACATGCGGCGACCTTCACCCAAGAAGAAATCACAAGTATCAATTACTTCTTGCACATCGCCGAGGGCTTCGCGGTAGACCTTGCCCATTTCGCGAGTAACCAGCTTGGAAAGTGCTTCCTTATTGTTCTCGAATAACCGACCAGCGTTGGCAATAACTCGTCCACGTGCTGGAGCCGGCATCTTGGCCCAAGCCTTTTGAGCTGCCTTGGCGCGACGCGCAGCAGCCGCGATGTCATCAGCAGTTGCCAACTTGGTTTCAACAACCACGTCGCTCAGATTTGTTGGGTTTAGAGATTTGATGGTGGACACCAGGGCCTCTTTCATTGACGATAAAGTAACTAACATGTCTAACAATGCCAGTACAAATCACCAAACTGTAGCCGGGGTAATCCTGGATTTACTCTGGGAAGCAGGAGTTCGCACCACATTTGGTATTCCTGGCGTACATAACCTGGCGTTCTGGGATGCATTGGGGCCACAACGCCCCGAAATCATTGGAGTTAGGCACGAACAAACCACTGCGTATGCCGCCGATGGTGTGGCTCGAACCACTGGATCGCTTGGTGTGGCGTTAACAACGACAGGACCTGGCGCGGCAAATACCTTGGGCGCATTTGGCGAAGCTGCCATTAGCGGTTCGCCAGTGTTTGTAATTTCTTCCGAAGCGCCAATTGGAAAGCGCTCAAAAGATGGCGCTCGCGGGTTGCTACACGAAATGGATGACCAAGCTGCGATGTTTGCGCCGTTGGCAAAAAAACTAGCTGGCATCTCAATGGCAATTAGTGTGACCGATGGAGTTACGGCCGTTGATGTAGCTGCCGAAATGATTCGCGATTTATTGCGCGCGCCAGTTGGCGCTGGTTACCTTGGCATTCCTGCCGACATCTTGGCGCAGCAATTCACTGGCACTAAGCCAAAACTAGAACTTGGCCAAGAAGTTATTGAAGTAGAAATCTCAGCCGCCCAAGCTGCGCTAGTAAATGCGAACAAGATCGTAATTTGGGCTGGTGGCGGCGCAGTTGATGCTTCTGATTCCATTTCTGCCCTTGCCACGCATTGGAACGCACCGATTCTGACTTCATTTTCAGGCCGTGGCATCGCAGCGTCATCGGCTTTAACATTAACTGCGCCAATTCATGAACCAGAAATTGAAGCAGTCTTGGCGCAAGCTGACGCACTTGTCGTTTTTGGTAGCCAACTTGATGGCATGAATACTAAAAACTGGGCTATTGCGTGGCCAAAAACAATTGTGCTAGTTGATGTAGATCCAACAAAAACAATGCGCAATGTTGATCCAACCGCAGTAGTTTTGAATAGCAACTTAAACGGTGTCGCATCCGCATTGGTTGCTGGCACAACTGCGAGAGTTTCCTGGGCTGGCGTTGGCGAAGTTAACACCGCCGTCCGTGAGCGACTTCGCGTTGGCGAAAAATCCAAACGTGGGATTGCCCTAGTTGAAGCGATTGAAAATCACTGGCCTGCCGATGCTGCAATCGTTTGCGACATGTCGGTTTGCGGCTACTGGACTGGAGTTTATGCGCAACAACCTCGTCCGCGCCGAATTGTTTATCCAGTCGGTTGGGGAACACTTGGCTTTGGCTTACCTGCGGCTATAGGACCAGCAGCAATTGGTACTCGCACACTTGCCGTATGTGGTGATGGCGGAGTCGCTTTTGCACTCGGTGAACTTGCAACTATCGTGCAAGAAAACCTGCCTTACACCTTGTTAATTGTTGATGACGGTGGCTATGGCATGTTGCGCTATGACCAGCAAGTTATGGGTCACCCCGAGCGCGGTGTTGATTTAGTTTCTCCTGATTGGGCTGTTCTCGCGCAGGCGTTTGGATTGTCGTTCACCGAAACCACAATCGAGGATTTGGGCGATGCACTCGAACTAAAGCAGCCAGGAATCATTTTGATTCGTGAGACTTTGTATCCACCTAAGAGCACAAGCCCACGTTGGAACGAAAAATAAACTTAAAAAAGGAAAAGACCCGCGAGATGTTTCGCGGGTCTTTTTCGGTTAGAGCATCGGTTACCCGATATCCACTCTTGACTCAATACCTAATTTTCACACCCTGAAGGATTCTTGTCAATAGCAACTACATCTGATTCACATGATTTATTTTTCCACAGAAGTCATTGCCGTATTCAATTAGTCAACTTACGAATCGACTATTGATTTGGGGTACCTCTGTAGCTCAATGGACAGAGCCCACTTTTGACTCAATTGGAGATGCGGGTTCGATTCCCGCCAGGGGTTCCCAAACTCGGTGAACCCGCAATGTGATGTTGCATTGCGGGTTTGCCTACTAACTGAATTTTTGGCCAGTTAGTTGTTCGTAAGCTCCGATGTACCGCTCACGTGTTTTTTCAATAACTTCATCAGGAAGTACCGGTGGCGCTTCCCCTGAATTTTTATCCCAACCAGATGCAGGCAATGTCAACCAATCGCGCACGTATTGCTTGTCGTAAGAGGGCTGAGGACGCCCGGGCTGCCATTGATCTGCTGGCCAGTACCTGGATGAATCTGGTGTTAAAACTTCATCTGCTAAAACAATTTGATTTTTATTTGGGCCAACGATGCCTAGACCAAATTCAAATTTTGTATCAGCCAGAATGAGTCCACGGCCAAGTGCTATCTCGGCTGCTACTTCATAAACCCAGAGCGTGAATCTCTTTAGTTGTTGTGCCTCTTCCATGCCAATGGAAGTAATCACTTCATCAAAAGTCACATTCTGATCATGATCGCCGATGGCGGCTTTGGTGGCCGGAGTAAATAACGGTTTAGGTAGTTTGGCACCTTCTTTGAGACCCGGTGGTAAACCGTTGCCACAAATTGATTGCTCGCGCAGGTAATCGGAATAACCTGACCCGGCAAGATAGCCTCGTGCGACGCATTCGATAGGTAACATTTCCAATTTTTCACAATAAGTTGCTCGACCCCGAACTTGATCTGGAACATTGTTCGACAGGACGTGATTTGGGAGAATGCCTTGCAAGCGATCAAACCACCACATCGACATTGCCGTCAGGATGCGACCCTTGTCAGGAATTAACGAAGGCAAGACCCAGTCGTATGCTGAAATTCGATCGCTAGCGACAAACAGCAAGCGTCCATCTATGGCTTCATAAAGATCACGAACTTTACCTGAGTAGACATGTTTGAACTGGGCATCTAAGCCATAGTCAACTGGTGTAACGGTCAAAGGATTGGCTCCGGTCGATAAGTTGCAGCACCTGGGGTAGCAGCAAGAAGAGTGGAAACTTTTGCCGCAACGCCCGCAACTTGCCCTTGGGCCGCACCAGTAAATTCAAGTGGCTGGGAAAGCAAAGCTTCGAGTTCACTGCGGGTAAGTCCAAGACGGGAATCATTAGCTAAACGATCTAAGACCGCACTGCCATCGCCACCATTTACTCCACGCATCTCAAGAGCAACTGCTACAGCATGCTCCTTGATAACTTCGTGCGCAGTTTCGCGGCCTATTCCACTTCGAACTGCCGCCATCAAAATTTTGGTCGTTGCCAAGAATGGCAAATAGCGAGCCAGCTCTCTTTCTATAACTGCTGGGAATGCGCCAAAATCTTCCAACACAGTTAAGAAAGTTTCGAACAGACCATCAATGGCATAAAAAGAATCTGGCAACGCAACCCGGCGAACTACTGAACAAGAAACATCACCTTCATTCCATTGATTGCCAGCAAGTTCGCCAGCCATCGATGCATACCCGCGCAGAATCACTGCGAAACCATTAATGCGTTCACAGGAACGAGTATTCATTTTGTGTGGCATTGCACTAGATCCAACTTGCCCCTCTTTGAATCCTTCAGTGACAAGCTCTAGTCCAGCCATTAATCGAATCGTGGTGGCAAAAGAACTTGGACTGGCTGCTAATTGAACTAATGCAGTGACAGTGTCGTAATCAACTGAGCGCGGGTAAACCTGGCCTACGCTGGTGAAAGTATTTGTAAACCCTAAGTGAGACGCGATTCGGGATTCCAGATCAGTTAATTTCACGGCGTCACCGTCTAACAAATCAAGCATGTCCTGCGCAGTTCCAACTGGTCCCTTAATGCCACGCGATGGGTATCGCTTAATCAGATCATCAAGTCGAGCAATTGCTACTAGCAATTCATCAGCAGCCGAAGCGAATCTCTTTCCCAGAGTTGTGGTTTGCGCAGCAACGTTATGACTGCGACCAGTAAGCGCCACAGCTGTATACCGAACTGCTAATTCTGCAAGTACTCCAGCAGTTGCAACTGCCTTGATACGAATCAGCTGCAAGCTGGCTAATACCTGAAGCTGTTCGACGTTCTCTGTTAAATCACGGCTTGTCATGCCTTTATGAATTTGTTCGTGACCAGCTAGGGCGCAGAACTCTTCAATCCGGGCTTTCACATCATGGCGAGAAATTTTCTCGCGCTGCGCGATGCTTGCTAAATCAACATTGTCAATAACCTTTTCGTAAGCCTCAATAGCGCCCGGCGGAACTTCAATACCGAGATCCTTTTGCGCACGTAGCACCACGATCCAAAGCCTTCGTTCTAAAACGATTTTGTTGGTGGGCGACCAGATCTGCGCCATCGATGTCGAGGCATAGCGATCAGCTAGTACATTCGGGATGTTTGGCTTACTCAATTTTCGACTCCCAATCTGATCTCACCATGCGCTGCCTTTAGCGCAATGTCCGAGCGGTGATGTTCGCCGTCGAATCTAATTCTCTCAACTCCGGCGTATGCCTGGCTACGAGCATCGATTAAGTCTTTGCCTGTGGCGGTAACGCTCAAAACTCGGCCACCACTTACAGCGATATCACCGTGTTCATTAAGTTTCGTACCCGCATGAAATACCGACAGACCTAGGTTTTCTGCCACCTCAATTCCAGATATGACAGCGCCCGAAACTGGTGATTCTGGATAACCTTTGGCAGCCATTACAACAGTGACTGCTGATTCTGGCTTCCAATCGAGTTTCGCCAGGCTAGATAGCTCTCCGGTAGCTGCTGCCAACAGCAATTCACGCAGTGAAGAGTTAAGGCGAGCAAGCACAACTTGCGTCTCAGGGTCACCAAATCGAGCGTTGAATTCAATAACTCGAACTCCCCGACTTGTTACGGCAAGACCAGCAAACAGCAATCCAACAAATGGCGTACCCCGACGATTCATCTCAGCAATCATCGGCTGCAAAACAGTTTTGGTTACATCAGCAACGAAATCTTTTGGTGCCCATGGAAGTGGTGAGTAAGCGCCCATGCCACCAGTGTTTGAGCCAGCATCATTGTCGCCAACACGTTTGAAGTCTTGGGCTGGAGTCAGCGGAACGACGACTTTGCCATCACTTACGCCAAACAGGCTTACTTCGGGGCCATCCAGGAATTCTTCGATAACGACAGCTCCACCATGGCGACTATCGATACATGCCATAGCGTGCGAAACTGCCACAGCAAAGTCATCGGTAACTACTACACCTTTGCCTGCGGCTAAACCGTCATCCTTAACGACATAAGGTGCGCTGAATTCTTGCAATGCGGACTCCACTTCAAATTCTGTGGCGCAGTAAAAACTCTTTGCAGTTGGAACCCCTGCGGCATTCATGATCTCTTTCGCAAATGCTTTACTGCCTTCAAGTTGCGCAGCAGATTTACTTGGACCAAAGACTAAAAATCCCGCATTAGTTAACTCGTCAACAACGCCAGCAACTAGAGGCGCTTCTGGACCAATAACAACTAAGTCGGGATTGCATTTTTTTGCTAAGGCGACAATGGAATTCGTGTCAGCAACGTCTATCGCGGAAATTTTGGAAATTTTTGCAATTCCGGGATTTCCTGGAGCGCAAATTACTTGTACATCCGGATCCCGCAGCAGATGTTGTGTTATGGCGTGCTCTCTTGCACCTTGACCAATAACCAGGATTAACACTTTCCCAAGCCTATTGCTAATGGCCATATGAAAGAAAATCCCAAGCTTGAATTCTCATTCAGGCTTGGGATTTCTTTTCTTAAAACTTACTTTCCAGTGTAAAACTTTCCAAGACCAGCAAAAACTTCATCCAAGATGGCTAAGCCCTCTTTAGCTTCGGTTTCACTGACGTTGCATGGTGGCACTACGTGTAGTCGGTTGTAATTAGTAAATGGCATCAAACCATTCTTCTTACATGAGGCAACAAGTTCTGCCATAACGGGTGAAGTTCCACCGTATGGAGCCACCATTTCTTTAGTGTCGCGATCAGTAACTAAGTCAAGAGCCCAGAAGACTCCCTTGCCGCGGGCCTCGCCAATGATCTTGTGGCGATCAGCTAATTCTTTTAGACCTGGGCCAAGAATCGTTTCACCAATGTGCTTTGCATTCTCGACTATCTTTTCTTCTTTCATGACATCGATAGTTGCCACGATTGAGGCTGCAGCAAGTGGGTGTCCCGAATAAGTAAGTCCACCTGGGAAAACTTGAGCGTCAAATGTTGCTGCGATGTCATCACTGATAACTACGCCGCCAACTGGGACGTAACCACTGTTAGATCCCTTGGCAAATACAAACAGATCTGGCTTCACGTCAAAGGCATCAAAAGCGAACCATTCACCAGTTCTACCAAAGCCAGCCATAACTTCATCCAGAATCAACATGATGTTGTTGTCATCACAAAGTTTGCGTACACCTTCGAGATAACCCGGTGGTGGAACTAGTACTCCGGCAGTACCGACAACAGTTTCGATGATTATGGAACCAATGGTGTTGGGGCCTTCATACTTAATAACCTCTGCCAGGTGAGCCAGTGCACGCTCGGTCTCTTGCTCAGGCGTTTGTGACCAGAAACTTGTGCGGTAAAGATGTGGCCCGAAGAAGTGAACGTGACCAGCGGAGAATTCATTTGGCCAGCGACGTGGGTCACCAGTTGCATTGATTGCTGAGCCGGTGTTGCCATGGTAGGACCGGTAAAACGAAAGTACTTTATGTTTGCGAGTGTGGATGCGGGCCATACGGATCGCATTTTCAACAGCATCCGCGCCACCATTGGTGAAGAAAACTTTGTTCATGTGATCAGGTGCAAGATCTGCAATGCGCTTAGCAGCTTCGCCGCGCATATCATTTGCATGTTGTGGCGCAATTGTTGTCATCTTGCCAGCTTGCTCTTGAATTGCCTTCACAACTTTTGGATGCTGGTGACCAATGTTTACGTTCACAAGTTGACTTGAAAAATCTAAGAACCGGTTGCCGTCATAATCCCAAACGTATGAACCTTCACCACCCTGAATCAGCATTGGATTTAGGGCGCCTTGCGCGCTCCAAGAGTGAAAAACGTGATTGCGGTCTAGATCGTAAACTTCTTTGCCGCGAATAGTGTTAGCTTCCATGGGTATAACAACTCCTATTACCAAGTGGTCTAGCCAATGTTACGCCTGTGGCATAGACCTGGCGAACTTTATTGGTTAATCCACCTAGCGCTGGACATCCAAGTTCAGGTTTGGCCAACGGGACTCAACTATTGGCGCAGTCAGCTCCGATAGCCGTAAAGCTTGCTGTCCGTTTTCATCAAAGTTCTCTGGGTCCAGCCATGCCATGAATGCATCCTGGGCAACTGGCCAGTCTCGGTCCAGAATTGCAAACCATGCTGTGTCGCGATTCTGGCCCTTCACAATAGACATTTGGCGAAACAGTCCTTCAAATGACATACCCAAACGCATAGCAGCATTGATTGAAGGCAGGTTCAAGGAATTGCATTTCCACTCATAGCGACGGTAACCAAGATCAAATGCGTTCTTCATCATCAAATACATAGATTCAGTAGCGATTGGCTTTTGTTGAATCAACGGTGAGTAGGTGATCCAACCAACTTCGATCGAACTGGAATTTGGATCAACGCGCAAGTACGAAGCAACACCCACTGCTTTATTTGACTCGCTATCAATGATTGCGTAAAAAAATGGATCTGTTTTGTGGTGTGCCCCTTCAACCCAAATGCGATATTCCGCTTCGCTACTAAATGGTCCCTGTGGCATGTATGTCCAAAGTCGCCCATCAGTGTCCAAGGAATAGGCAGCATAAAGTTCAGCTGCATGCTTGTCAGCATCAAGTGCTTCTAGATAGCAATATTGACCAGAGAGCTTTACTGCTTCATCGGGTAAGCCTGGTCGAACAACCTCGCCAAGTGGTAATCCAATTGGATCGCCGAACTGATTTGGCGTGGAATAAATTTTCACAATTTACTTGCGTAGTAAATCGTTAATGCTAATCGTGGCATTTCTATCTTGACCAACACCCACGGCTGAAATTGGAGTACCACTTATTTCCTCTAAGTACTTAATGTACGAGCGAGCATTAGCTGGCAAATCTTCCAGAGTCTTTGCACCACTTATATCTTCTGTCCAACCCGGAAGCATTTCATAAATCGGCTTAGCGTGATGGAACTCAGTCTGAGTCATTGGCAATTCTTCTGTTCGCTTGCCATCAATTTCATAGGCAACACAAACTGGAATCTTCTCCCAACCAGTAAGTACGTCAAGTTTTGTTAAGAAGATGTCTGTTAATCCATTGATGCGAGTTGCATATCGGGCAATCGGCGCATCAAACCAACCACACCGACGAGGGCGACCAGTAGTAACACCACGCTCACCGCCGATAGTGCGAAGTTTTTCACCATCTTCATCAAGTAGTTCTGTTGGGAAAGGTCCGGAGCCCACACGTGTTGTGTAAGCCTTCAAGATTCCAACCACACCGGTAATTTTTGTTGGCCCAATTCCAGAACCAGCGCACGCGCCGCCTGCAGTTGGGTTACTTGAAGTTACAAACGGGTAAGTGCCATGGTCGACATCGAGCAGCGTTCCTTGTCCACCCTCTAGTAGCACGACTTTGTTTTCCGCTAATGCGCGATTAAGTAATAACGAAGTGTCTGCAACATATGGGCGTAGGCGCTCGGCATGTTCCATCAAATTTTCTACAACTTCGTCAACGGTCACTGCGCGTCGATTGAATACCTTTACCAAAACTTGATTCTTGCTAAGTAAAGATCCTTCAATTTTGGCTCGCAAGATTTTTTCATCAAAAAGATCTTGGACTCGAATACCAAGTCGAGAAGTCTTGTCTGCATACGATGGACCAATTCCTCGACCAGTAGTACCAATCTTGGAGTTACCCAAGAAGCGCTCGGTAACTTTATCGAGCGTTACGTGATACGGCGTGATCAAATGTGCATTAGCACTGATCAGTAAATTAGAGGTGTTAATACCCTGCGCTTCTAAGCCATCAATTTCTTCGAATAAAACTGCAACATCAATAACGACTCCGTTGCCAATTACTGGAATAACTTCTGGGGTCAAGATGCCACTTGGTAGCAAGTGCAGCGCAAACTTGCGATCACCTATAACTACTGTGTGACCTGCGTTGTTTCCACCTTGATACCGAACACAGTAATCAACTCGACTGCCAAGCAGATCGGTCGCTTTACCTTTACCTTCGTCTCCCCATTGAGCACCAACTAGCACTACGG
>JBEEND010000003.1:0-67845 GCA_041192345.1 Actinomycetota bacterium | reverse complement strand
AATGGCCGTCGCAGTGGACTTACTTTTGCTCCCGAAGGTGGCAGTGAGCGAATTCGTCGCGTAATCAACAAAATGGTTACTGAAGAGGACATGATCCGCACTGTTACTGCGGCTTATGCTTCCGGTTGGCGCCAAGTAAAGCTTTACTTCATGTGCGGCTTGCCAACTGAAGAAGACGAGGATGTATTACAGATCGCCCGCCTTGCTCACGAAGTGATCAAAGCTGGCCGCGAAGCATCTGGGCGAAATGATATTCGCTGCACAGTATCTATCGGAGGCTTTGTACCGAAACCACACACTCCTTTCCAATGGGCTGCGCAACTAGATCACGAAACTACTGATTCCAGACTTTATAAATTGCGAGATGCAATCCGTCAGGACAAGGCATTTGGTAAATCCATTGGCGTTCGTTATCACGATGGAAAGCCTGGGGTAGTTGAAGGCTTGTTATCACGCGGTGATCGTCGAGTTGCAAAAGTAATTGAACAAGTTTGGCGTGACGGTCAACGCTTTGATGGTTGGAGTGAGCACTTCTCTTACGACAAGTGGATGGCTGCGGCAGAAATCGCCTTTGCTGATGAAGCAGTGGACGTCAATTGGTACACCATTCGTGAGCGAGAACTTTCTGAAGTACTTCCTTGGGATCATTTAGATTCGGGTCTAGATAAAGAATGGCTTTGGGACGATTGGCAAGATGCCCTCTCTGAAGTCGAAGTTGATGACTGCCGCTGGGTGCCATGTTTTGATTGTGGTGTCTGCGATCACATGGGTACTGAAATTCAGGTTGGTCCAACGAATGCAGTGATGTTGCCAATGCCAACGATTCCATCTCGGGTGGCTGTTAATAGTGGCACGTGATCGCGATCCTGGTCGTGAGAACATCCCTGCAATCCAAAAATTACGAATTCAACATGCCAAACGGGATCGATTGCGCTTCACATCGCATCGAGATTTTCAACGGGCATTTGAGCGCGCTTTAAAGCGCGCCGGCGTGCCAATGGCCTATAGCGCTGGCTTCTCACCACATCCGAAAATTTCATACGCCAATGCAGCGCCAACTGGTGTCGCCAGCGAAGCTGAGTACGTAGAAATTGGCGTGGTCGCGTTGGTTGACCCAGAAAAACTTAGAGTCGTATTAGATGAGGTATTGCCACCTGGCCTGGATATTTTGGCAGTAGTAGAAGCCCGAACCCCAGATTTTGTGGCACGCCTGGAAGCCAGCCACTGGAAAATCGAATTGCCTGGCACCTCCCAAGCCACTTTGGATCATGCCCTAAAACTGTTCTTAGACGCACCAGAGGTGTTAGTAGAACGTATGTCAAAGTCTGGAATTCGCACATTTGACGCCCGAACTGCGGTGATTCGAGCAAATGTGGAGATGGGCTCGGACTGTGCCATACTTCAAGTAGTCGTTCGGCATGGCTTGCCAACCGTTCGACCCGACGATGTTCTGGCAGCTCTGAAAAAAGTTGCGGACTTCGCCCAGGAGATCCCACCTCGGGTAACTCGACTGGCGCAGGGTCCTTTGCTTGAAGATGGTTGGTCCGTAGGTGATCCTTTCACTTTGGACCGTGAAGCCACACAAGCTTGAGCCCGGCATCGTCACTACATAGGCTTATGCGCCCTAGGGCGTGAGTGAACGCAAGACCGGTGCTTCGGCATAGGTAATGCGTGCGATAGGAGACGACTTTCATGTCGGGAAACGATATAACACCAGAAGCAAAACCACGTCGACGTGCTGCCGGACGCCCTGCTGGTCCACCGGCAGATGCGCCAGTTACCAAAGCAACGCCCGAAAAGGCGCCTGCAAAATCAGCAGCGGCCGCAAAGAAAAAAGCCCCAGCAGTTAAAAAGGCGCCAATTGCGGTGCCGGTTTTTCAAGCTGCCCCAGTTACGCAAGTTGGTCCGGCAAAGAAAAAAGCGATGGCCAAGCAAGTAAACCAGGATGAGGTATTTTCGGTAGCGGCAAAAGGCCAAGCCAAGAAGCGCCCGGCCAAGAAATCTGCTGCATCAGATGAAGCGAAATCAACTGAAGTAAGCACTAGCGAAAGCGAAGAAACAGGTGAAGGGCGTACTGGCGGCAGCAACCGTAACCGTAACCGCAATCGACGTGGTGGCAAAAATAAGAATCGCGCAAATACTGGTGGCAAAGTTGATGACAATGAAAATGACATTGACGGTGAATCCGATGAAGCGGCATCAGATACCGATGATGATTCAACGCAACCAGCTTCCGCTCGTAAGCGCAGTCGCACTCGCACACGTGATGGTTCCGAAGGTGAATCCGGTTCAACTCGATTAGACGCTAAACGCGCTCGTCGTCGTGATGGTCGCGATTCCGGACGTCGTCGCGCACCAATTTTGACGGAATCAGAATTTCTTGCCCGTCGGGAAAATGTCGAACGCGTTATGGTTGTGCGCCAACAAGGTGCACGTACTCAGATCGCAGTTTTGGAAGATGGCATTGTTGTCGAGCACTACATCAATCAATCCAGCAGTGGCTCATTAGTTGGCAACGTGTACTTAGGTCGCGTCCAAAACGTTTTGCCAGGTATGGAAGCAGCCTTCGTTGACATCGGCAAGGGCCGCAACGCAGTTCTTTACGCAGGTGAAGTGAACTGGGACGCAGCCGGCCTTGATGGTCAGCCAAAGAAAATTGAAACTGCATTGAAATCTGGCGATCCAGTTTTGGTGCAAGTTACTAAGGATCCAGTTGGTCAAAAGGGTGCCCGCTTAACGAGTCAGATTTCGTTGCCGGGTCGTTTCTTGGTTTATGTTCCAAATAATCCAATGACAGGCATCTCGCGCAAACTTCCAGACCGTGAGCGCTCAAGACTAAAAACAATCTTGAAGGCAGTAGTTCCAGAAGACGGCGGCGTGATAGTTCGCACTGCAGCAGAAGGAGCAAGTGAAGAAGAGTTAGGCCGTGACGTAGCCAGACTAGCTGCGCAGTGGCTAGACATTGAAGCGAAGTCAAAAACCGCTTCACCACCAACAATGCTTTACGGTGAGCCAGACATTTCGATCAAGGTTGTTCGCGACATATTTAACGAAGATGTCAAGAAACTTATTGTCTCGGGCGCAGACGCTTGGGAGACGGTTGAACAATATGTTTCTTACGTTGCCCCAGATCTTGCAGATCGCCTAGAAAAGTATGTTGGCACCTCAGATGTTTTCACTGAGCACCAAATTGACGAACAGATCGCAAAAGCGCTTGATCGCAAGGTCTACCTACCTTCCGGTGGTTCCTTGGTTATTGATCGCACCGAGGCTATGACAGTTGTCGATGTGAACACCGGAAAATTCATCGGTTCGGGTGGAAACCTGGAACAGACGGTAACTAAAAACAACTTGGAAGCAGCTGAGGAAATAGTTCGTCAGCTTCGACTACGCGACATTGGCGGCATCATCGTAATTGACTTCATCGACATGGTGCTAGAAAGCAACCGCGATCAAGTTATTCGCAGATTAATTGAGTGCTTAGGCCGAGACCGTACTAAGCATCAAGTCGCCGAAGTAACTTCACTTGGCCTGGTTCAAATGACCCGAAAGCGCATTGGCGCTGGACTCCTTGAGGTATTCAGCGAATCATGTGATCACTGCCAAGGCCGGGGTGCGGTAGTGAACATGGCTGGTCACGATCCTGAAAAAACTCCGAAAAATAAGGGAAAACAAGGAAATCACGACCACTCGCAAGACAATTCCACGCACTTAAGTTCCGATTCCAACCCAGAAGAGCCTGTCTCGGTTTGACCCTAAGGCCCTTGAGTCCGTAACCTTATGAGGCTTAAGACTTAGGGTTTTCGCCCGAAACAAGCATTAGTTCAAGGAGATACCTCGTGTACGCGATCGTTCGTGCTGGTGGCCGCCAGGAGAAAGTTGCCGTTGGCGACCTAATTACCCTTGACCGTGTTCAAGCTAAACGCGGGGAGACCGTGGTACTTCCAACTGTCTTGATCGTTGATGGCAGCAAGGTCAATGCAGATGCCAAGGGCGTCACTGTTACTGCTGAAGTTATTGACCATAACCGTGGACCAAAAATTGAAATACTTCGTTACAAGAACAAAACTGGTTACCGTCGTCGTCAAGGTCACCGTTCAGATTTAACTGAAGTTCAGATTATTTCCATTGGTAGCGAAAAGATTGCTGCTGGCGATAAAGCAACTGCAAAGGTAAAGCCAGTTGTTGCAAAGAAAGCCGCTCCAGTCAAAAAAGCTGCTGCTGCCCCGGTTGTAAAAGAAGCAACAGCTGCTGTTGCTAAGCCAGCATCTTCAAGTTCCGATGCCAAGGCGACTAAAGCGCCTGAATCGGCTGCAAAGAAAGCTGCTCCTGCAAAGAAAGCTGCTCCTGCAAAGAAAGCTGCTCCTGCAAAGAAAGCTGCTCCGGCTAAAAAGGCTGCTCCGGCTAAAAAGGCTGCTCCTGCATCCTCAAATTCCGATGCAAAGGCAAAGAAATCGCCTGCATCGGCTCCAAAGAAGAAAGAGAAGTAGGTATAACTCATGGCTCATAAAAAGGGTGCCTCCAGTACCAGAAACGGTCGCGACTCAAACGCCCAGCGTTTAGGCGTAAAGCGTTTCGGTGGTCAAGTAGTTAATGCTGGCGAAATCATTGTTCGTCAACGTGGCACACACTTTCACCCAGGTGAGAATGTTGGTCGCGGTGGAGATGACACATTGTTCGCGCTAGCACCAGGAGCAGTTGAATTCGGCAACCGTCGTGGTCGTCGCGTTATCAACATCGTTCCAGTGCAGGGTGTAGCGGTCGCTAATTAATCCCGCAAGAATTTTTTAGTTAGGCGGGCCCGCTCGGGCCCGCTTTTCTTTTGAAAGGAGAAATCATGACATCGTTTATCGATCAAGTGACTCTCCATGCTTCAGGCGGCAATGGTGGTCATGGTTGCGCATCAGTTCATCGCGAAAAATTCAAACCATTAGGTGGACCTGACGGTGGCAATGGCGGCAATGGCGGCGACGTTGTTCTAGTTGTGGATCCATCTGTCACAACACTTCTGGATTTTCACCGCAGCCCTCATCGCAGTGCTGGCAATGGCAAGCCTGGCCACGGCGATCATCGCAATGGCGCATTTGGCGAAAGCCTCGAACTAAGCGTTCCGGAAGGCACCGTTGTTTCGCTAGCTGACGGCACGGTCCTAACCGACATGCTCGGTATCGGAACCCGTTTTGTTATTGCGCAAGGTGGTCGTGGTGGACTTGGAAATGCTGCGCTTGCCTCAACTAAACGAAAAGCACCAGGTTTTGCTTTACTAGGCGAAAAAGGAATTACTCGCGACATAATTTTAGAACTTAAAACCGTTGCTGATGTCGGCCTAGTTGGTTATCCAAGTGCTGGAAAATCTTCGCTGATTGCTGCGATGTCTGCTGCTCGTCCAAAAATTGCTGACTACCCATTTACTACTTTGGAACCACATTTAGGTGTGGTGCGCTCTGGCGAAATGGTTTTCACAATGGCTGATGTGCCAGGACTTATCCCTGGGGCAAGTGAAGGAAAGGGTTTGGGACTTGAATTCCTTCGTCACATTGAAAGATGTGCGGCGCTTATTCATGTTCTGGATTGTGCAACGCTAGAACCAAATCGCGATCCACTCACAGACCTCGACGTAATTGAAAATGAACTCAAGCAATATGGCGGGCTAGAAGATCGCCCACGCGTTGTAGTTCTAAACAAAATTGACATCCCAGAGGGCCGAGAACTTGCTGAATTTGTTTTGCCAGATTTGCATGAACGTGGATATCAAACTTTCTTAGTTTCAGCTGTGAGTCATGAAGGTTTACGCGAACTTGGATTTGCGCTAGCAGAAATCGTAAAAGCCTCACGAGTTGAAGCAATCACTGCCGCAGAAAATCGGCCTCGCGTAATTGTGACTCCAAAGTCAGTAGATGACAGTGGATTTAGTATTCGAGTTGAAAACGCCGGCGCTGATGAAGTTCGCTATCGGGTTCTTGGCGAGCGACCAGAGCGTTGGATTCACCAAACTGACTTTGCAAATGATGAAGCCGTCGGATATTTGGCGGATCGCTTGGCTCGCGCTGGCATTGAAATTGAGTTATCAAAAGCCGGCGCAGTTGCTGGCGATACCGTCGTGATTGGTGATGGTCCAAGCGCTGTTGTATTCGATTGGACGCCAACAGTTGGTGACCTGCATCAAGGTCCACGCGGTACAGATCAAAGACTTTATGACAAGCGAAGACTTTCAGCTGATGAACGCCTTGCAATTCACCGGATTCGCCAATTTGGTACTGGTGAATTTAGCGAAACTACGCCGCTAGATAACAACGAAGAAGAATCCCTTATTTCGCAGCCACTTGTTTTTGCTGAATACATTCCCGAAGGCGATGACGATTTAGACGAAGGTTAATTTGGCAATTGCCACTGCGGAGTGGATTGCGTGCCACCCATTGCCAACTCGGCAGTAATTTTTCCAATTGTTGGAACAAATTTAAAACCGTGACCTGAACAAGGTGAACAAACAGTGATCGGACCGCGCCGATCTAAAATAAAATCTTCCTCAGGGGTGTTAGTAAATAAACAAGTCGTGGCAACTGCGGTTGCTAAATCCAAGCCTGGAAACCAGTGCGAAACATACTCTTTCATTTCGCCAAGATGCTTCTGGCTAATTGCAAAATCTCGATTATCTGGATCTATTGGCGCGCGATCACTCCAAGTTCCAACTTTCACTCCTTCACCTGGGGTAAAAAGTCCGTACGCACTGGCTTCAAGTGGTGAGCCACCACGGCCATTAGCACCGTGATGCAGGAAGCTTGGCCACAGCGACTCTTCTTTCAAACTTGGTATTGGCTGGAAATGCGCTGGTTGACCTGCATCCACAATTAATTCTGGAAGTTTAAGTAAGTGACCAACTAGTTTGTCTACCCAACCGCCAGCAGCAACTACCAGCGAGGGTGTTCGCCAGGTTTGTTTTTGAGTTTCAATAATGGCGTGATCACCGTCAAGGTGGACGCCAAGAACTGGGGTATTCAAATGCACATCGACGCCAAGTTCCCGGCTGCGATCAATCAAAGTTGTTACCGTTTTATCGGCCAAGCAGCGACCGCCATCTGGGCTATAGATCACATGATCTTCAAAGTTCATTCCAGGCCAGCGAGCGTGCGCTTCACTTGCATCCATTCGTTCGTAAGGATGGTTGTAACGATCTAAGCTCGCCCCGATTTCATCGATTGCTTCTTTGTAGCCATGATCAAGTTGCCCATTTTGCTCAAGCAGGTCCGCGCCAGTGTCAGCTTCCAATTCGCGCCAATCCACCAATGCTCGCGCAGCTAAGTCTGTGTAGAGCGCAGTGCGATAGGAGAGTCGGAAAATTCGACTCCCGCCATGAGAGCTTCCTTTGTTGTGCGCGGCGCCAAATTGTTCAAGGAGCGCGACACTTCTGCCAGTTTGTGCAAGCTGCCAGGCAGTAGCACTGCCCATAGCCCCAGCGCCAATAACTACATGGTCAATGTGTTGCAAGACAGCGGTCCTTTAAATAGCAGGGGTTAGGTCAACAATAGTTGCAAGTATTCTTAATGGTATGAGAGTTGGAATATTGGGCGGAACTTTTGATCCCATTCATGTTGGCCACCTCATTGCGGCAAGCGCTGTTCACGAGGAACTGAACTTAGACACAGTTGTGTTCATGCCAGCTGGGGAGCCTTGGCAAAAGCAGGATAACAAAATCAGCCCAGCCCGGCAGCGCCTCGAAATGGTCGCAATAGCCATCAAGGATGATGAAAGATTCCAAGCCAGCGATATCGAAATTACTCGAAGTGGTCCAACTTATGCCATCGAATCAGTGCGGCAATGGAAGCAAGAAAATCCACAAGATGAATTGTTTTGGATAGTTGGCTCCGATGCCTTGGCTGGAATTTCAACCTGGCACGAGTGGGAGGCATTCGTTCGCGAAGTAAGAGTCGTGGCAGTCAACCGAATAGGGCATGACGATGTTGTGCCCTTTGAGTACCTGTCAGTGAACATGCCAGAAGTGCGAATTTCGGCAACCCAGTTGCGGGATCGCTTTACCCGCGGTCTTGACACCAGATACTTAGTGCCACAGCCAGTGAGTGATTACATTTTGAATCAGGGCCTGTATCACGCGTGAATCGAATTCCAGCTTTTCTTAAGTGGCTAACCAGCTCACTGCTTGCAATTGCACTGTTAACGGGTGTGTTTGTAATTCGGGGCGATGGCCAAGCAGCTCCATTGCCAGATCAAGTAACAGCCACACCTTTGGTACCCGAAGAAGTTGTTGAGCCATCACAAGAGGTTCATAATCTTATGTTCGCGCTAATTGATTCAGATCAAAAAATCATCTCAGTGACCGTGATCCGCCAGTCTCTTAATGAAGAAAAACTTTCTATCGTAAACATTGATCCAACAACTTTGATAGTCCCACCTGGGCAAGGCTTTGTTCCAATCAGTGACGCCGGATTGCAGGGTTCCTTTGATGGTGTCGATAAAGCAATCTCAGGGGCACTTGGTATTCCAATTGATGGCTCGATTTATTTGCAGCGATTGGCATACGCAGGATTAGTTGACAGCATCGGCGGGATCACCATCGTGTCAGAGAATCTTTACCGAGTAAGTGAGCCTGGGGAACTACCACGCTATGTTCGCGCTGGGACTTCTTTGCTTGAAGGCAGTGATGCAGCAGGGTATGCGATGCTGCAATCCAAATTTGAAACAACGGACGAGTTTATGGCAAGAGGTAATCAAGTGCTCCGAGCAGTATTTGAAAACTTGCAGGGTGATCAAGAGCGAATCGATGAGATCTTTTCAGCACTTGGATCAATTGCTCGGTCAAATGTTCCAACTGCGAGTATTGCGCAATTAATCATTGAATTGCGAGCAGCGAATCTTTGGCCAAGTGCGGACATTTCCCGCTTACCCGTTAATTAAGTAGTCTTAAGTAATCCAAATAGAGAGTGTGGAATATCGTGGCTGCAACAGAGCATGCGCTAAATATTGCAAAGATCGCAGCACAAGCAGCTTTCGACAAAAAAGCTGAAAATGTTGTACTCCTTGATGTCAGTGAACACTTAGTAATTACCGACGTATTCTTGATCGCCTCTGCTGATAATGAGCGACAAGTTAAGGCCATCATTGATGCGATCGAAGAGACTCTGAGTGCAATTGGCGTAGAGCCAATTCGCCGAGAAGGGGATCGGGAAGGCCGATGGGTGCTACTTGATTACTTCGAAATCGTGGTCCACGTGCAGCAAGATGAAGAGCGTAGCTTGTATGACCTTGAACGACTTTGGAGTGACTGTCCGAAAATTGCGCTGGAGCTAGTATGAGCGCTCGCCGCTTAGTTCTGTGGCGTCACGGGCAAACTTTATGGAATGCAGATAATCGCCACCAAGGGCAAATTGATATTCCACTAAACGATGTTGGCCGAGAACAAGCGCGCCATGCTGCGCAAACTTTAATTGCCATGAAACCAACGCACGTGATTGCTAGTGATTTGGAGCGCGCGTTAGAAACGGGCCAGATACTTGCTGACCTTGCTGGAATTAAATTGAGTACAGACGAGCGCCTTCGCGAAACTTTTGCTGGCGAATGGCAAGGTATGACGCGGGATGAAATTGTTGCAAAATACCCAGAAGATTATGCGGCTTGGGGCGGTGACTCGGAAATACGTCCAGGTGGCGGGGAGACCCGGTGGGAAGTTTCGCAGCGCGTAGTAGCAGCGATCGAAGATGCACTCAAAGATATTCCTGCTGGTGGAACTTTAGTTGTGGCATCGCATGGTGGCGCACTACGTTCGGCGCTGGGACGACTGCTTGGTTTAGATCCACGGCAATGGACCATTCTTGGTGTGCTTGCAAATGCGCAGTGGTCGGTGCTTTCTGAACTTGATGAAAATATGCCAAAACTACCTGACTTAAAATGGCGCTTGCAGGAATACAACGCCGGCTCGTTACCAGAACCTGCCATTGGTGACGATAAGTAAAGTCCACTAACATTGACTAGGTTCGGGGCTGTGGCGCAGCTGGTAGCGCACTTGCATGGCATGCAAGGGGTCAGGGGTTCGAATCCCCTCAGCTCCACCAAAAACTTAAGACCGTCCTTTAGGACGGTCTTAAGTTTTTTGTAGCTCGGTGGATTCGGGAGGAGCGAAGCGACGGTTCCCCTCAGTGGATTCGGCTCATACACAGCAACTCGGAAGCTACGCCCGAGATTGCCCCCTCCCACGGATTCGCCGTGGAACGAAACTAGCTACCAGATGTCGCCAAGGGTGTAGCCAGTCTGGAATGGATCAGTTGGATCTATTTCCCAAGTGGATACGCCCGTAACCCAGGCACTGCCTCGGATTGTTGGTACAACTGCCTCGTATTGACCAATTTTGGTTGGATCATTTACTTGGCCATAAAACTTGGTGCCGAGAAAACTCATGTGAGAAAACTCTTCGCCAAGAGCTAGTTGACCCCGGGTATAAAGCGCGGACATGCGACCACAAGTTCCCGTGCCGCACGGGGAGCGATCTAGCATGCCTTTCCAGGTTTCTGGATCTGCCGTTAAGTTATCTCCGGTAAGTACTGCTGAATTTCGGGCTTGTTTGCCTGGCTCGCGATCGCCGTTATGAAGTATCACGATGCCAACTTTATTAATGCTTGGGTTTTCCGGATGCGCAAATATCAGTTGCTGGTTGACTGCGAACTTGATCGCAGCCCCGGCGCGTGTAATTGCTTTAGCATTCTCGGGCTTAATCTCAAGACCAACGTTTGCGATGTTTGTTTGCGCGAAAAACTGTCCACCGAAAACTAAGTCGATTGGAATTGGACCGTACTCTGGCACATCCACGACTTTGTCGATGTAGACCGTGAACGCTGGAACGTTGCGAATAGAAACATCAAGAACTTTGCCATCTTTACAGCGAGCAAGCACTGAAATTGTGCCAACCGCGGTGTCAATAGTCACGGTAGTTTCAGGCTCATACATTTTTACGATGCCTTTTTCGAGCGCAGCAGTTACCGCGCACATGGTGTTGCTACCAGACATGGCAGTGAAGCCACCCTGTTCCAACACAATGATTCCAAAGTCTGAGCCAGCTTTTACCGGAGGCAAGATGAACACGGCGCATAGTGCAGGGTAACCGCGTGGTTCGTGCAAAATAGCATGGCGAAACCAATCTAGATTTGCTTCGCAGTAATCGAAACGTTCTTTCATAGTCGAACCTTTAACTAGGTGAGCCATGTTTGTGATAACTCGACCACCCTCGCCTTCAGCGTGGGCATCTATGGATTCAATGATTAGTTTTTCAGCCATGATTATCCGTCCTAACTCAAGTTCTAATCAGTTGCTAAACGATGTCATTTTCAGTGACAAAAATTCGTTGTCGTTCCGAAAGATGGGAAATCGAATCGGCGGCAACTGCTTTACCAATTTCCGTGTCATAGGCGGCTTCAAAAGCTTCTTTAGAATCAAACCAAAGCTCAGATATGCCGTCATAAGTACTGCCATCATCCGCTAGATTGAAAACGATTTTGCGAACTCCGGGCAACTGTGTGGCTTTACCGGAATGATCAACTAGCCACCACTGCTTGAATTCATCGTGGCTCATATTCACACCACGCTTTAACAAGATGATTGCTTTAAACATTTACTTCACCTTCGTTACGCGGGCGTGTGGACGGCCACCGACTGAGTAAACAATGGCGATTACCATTTCATCTGCGCGCGGGGCGTCGCCAATAGTTAGCTCGGCAGAATCCATGTCATCAAATTCCCAACGATCATCTTTATTGCCAATTGGCATCGTAATCGAAGCGCCAGGTCCAGCAACTTTCTTTGTGCCAGGAATGATGTCTGCGCCACCACCAATTGCGGCCCGCACTGAGGCGCCAAACCGAGGATGCAGAACTGCTGCAGTGTGTTCAAGTTCGCCGTCCGTGCCAACAATCGCGCCCTTGCCATAACCACGAATATCAGTCGCGCTTAAACCTAAAGCTTCCAGCGCTTTCACAGCCCTGTCGGCCAGAATCGCAGTTACTTCGATACTCATCATTTCTAGCTCAGTTAAATCCTGAACTAACACCTTGCCAGATAGGGGATTAGTAACCACTGCCGCAGCAATAACTTTCACAGTCGCTGGGTTCACCTCAGTGCCACTCTCGCGCAAGGTTTCTTGGGTGGATACGACTATTGAGCGGATTTTCGTCATGTACATAACCTACCTCGCTAACCCTGTACTACACCCACTAGATTTGGGTATTACCGCAACAAGGAGAATTTATGACTAACCACATCACGCACTGGATCGATGGCAAAGCCTGGACTGGCAGAGCAGCACGAACTGGTGAGGTCTACAACCCAGCGACAGGCAAATTGTCCGGAACAGTTGATTTCGCTTCAACTGCAGACATGGACGCAGCAATCGCTGTTGCTAAACGGGCTGGCCTGGAATGGGCAGCCACTTCGCTTTCAAAGCGCGTGACAATCATGTTCGCTTTCCGCGAGATCCTTAACGCCCGCAAAGAAGAACTTGCCGCAATAATCACAGCTGAACACGGCAAGGTGCTCTCTGATGCACTTGGCGAAGTAATGCGCGGTCAAGAAGTTGTGGAATTCGCTTGCGGCATCCCTCACCTTCTAAAGGGTGGATATTCTGAAAGTGTTTCAACTGGTGTTGATGTTTACAGCATCCGTCAACCATTGGGTGTCGTCGGAATTATTTCGCCATTCAATTTCCCAGCCATGGTTCCGATGTGGTTCTTCCCAATCGCAATCGCTGCTGGCAACTCAGTCATTGTTAAGCCATCTGAAAAAGATCCAAGCGCCCAAAACCTAATTGCGCAGATGTGGAAAGACGCTGGACTTCCAGATGGCGTATTCAACGTTGTGCACGGTGATAAGGAAGCAGTCGATCGCATTCTTACTCACCCAGATATCAAGGCTGTTAGCTTCGTTGGCTCAACTCCAATTGCTAAGTACATCTACGAAACTGGAACGGCGCACGGTAAGCGCATCCAGGCACTTGGTGGGGCAAAGAATCACATGGTTGTGCTGCCAGATGCTGACTTAGATCTCGCTGCAGACTCTGCAGTTAACGCAGGCTTTGGTTCTGCAGGAGAGCGTTGCATGGCCATCTCGGCGCTTGTCGCTGTTGGACCGATCGCAGATGACTTGATCTCAAAGATTGAAGATCGCATGGGCAAAATCGTTACTGGCGATGGAACTCGTGGCACTGACATGGGACCACTTGTTACGGGAGTGCACCGTGACAAGGTCAAGGGTTACATCGAAAAGGGTATTGCTGAAGGCGCCAAGGTTGTCGTTGACGGTCGCGATGTTGTTCCAGATAGTGATGGTGAAGGTTACTTCATTGGACCAACGCTGTTCGATAACGTCACCAAGGACATGACGATCTACAAGGAAGAAATCTTCGGACCTGTGCTTTCGGTAGTTCGCGCCAAGACATATGACGAAGCGATCAAACTAATTAACGATCACCCATACGGCAATGGAACTGCAATCTTCACAAACGATGGTGGCGCAGCACGCAGATTCCAGAACGAAGTTGAAGTTGGCATGATCGGCATTAACGTTCCAATCCCCGTGCCGATGGCTTACTTCTCATTTGGTGGTTGGAAAGCTTCGCTGTTTGGCGACACTCATGCGCACGGAACTGAAGGCGTTCACTTCTTTACTCGTGGCAAGGTTGTCACCAGTCGCTGGTTGGACCCAAGCCATGGTGGATTGAACCTTGGCTTCCCAACAAACGGGTAGACACCGCAAGGGATCTAATGGTCGCGCACTTGGAATCTGTGCTGTTGCCCTAGGAACGATTATCTGGGGCACAGTAGGTCCAGTTGTCAGACTTTTTCCAGAGGGTACGGAATTCCAGTATTCGTTGGTTCGTAATCTCACCGGCACAACAGCGCTCTGGTTGCTGGTTTTGTTTTCCAAGAACAAGAAGCGTTACACGAAACAAGACATAGTTCCAATTTTGATTGCTGGCACCGGCGCTGCATTGTTTTTTCCGCTTTTCATTTTGGCATTTCAATTAACTGGCGTTGGTGTCGCAGCCGTTGTTTCAATCGGTGTGGCACCGATCTTTGTTGGCTTGATTGCCTGGATCGCATTGAAGCAACCACCAGGCAAGCAATGGGCCATTGGCACACTTGTCGCAGTAACTGGTGTGGTTGCACTTAATTGGCCAAGTGGAAATAACACCGTCAATGTATTAGGAATTGGTTTTGCACTAGCCGCAGCCTTTGGCTATTCCTTGCAAGCAACTGGAATGGGCATGATCTCCAAGCGTCACACGCCGTTCCAATGTGTCGCGCCAATGTTCACCATAGGAACTCTGTTTCAAGCACCACTTAGCTATGGCAAAGACTTTAGTTTTTTGCAAGACCCAGTGCTGCTAATGGGGGCGTTTTACGGTGGCATAGTTACAGTTGCACTTGCTTATGCGTTCTTCATCTATGGCATCGCCAGAATCGGAGCCGCAACGGCTGTGACTGTTGGCTTGATGGAGCCACTCACCGCCTCGATTTTAGGTGTGCTGCTTTTGGGGGAGACGGTTTCGGCTATTGGCATAGTCGGATCAGCATTAATTCTTACTGGACTCGTGGTTGTAAGCCGACCGCCCAAGCAGAAGCAAGCACAACTAGCGACAGTTTAGGTAAGTAAGTATTTCTAATCTGAAGTGACCAGCGCTGCAATCGCTCCAGATGCAACTATCGAAACAGCAATAGCCATTTCTGGTGCCAAGAAGCGATCAGGTCCCACGCCAGCTGTGGTTTTGCGCAACTGCGCGAGGGCAGCGCCCGTAATCGGAGCTGGCGTAAGTGGTGAGCGCAGGTCAATTGCCCGAGCTGCAGTGAAGTATTCGATCCCGATTATTTTGGTTAGGTTCTCAATTGATTGGCGAAGTTTACGCGCTGCACTCCAACCCATGGATACGTGATCTTCTTGCATTGCAGAACTTGGAATTGAATCAACGCTCGCTGGTACTGCTAAGCGCTTATTTTCAGAAACTAAAGCTGCTTGGGTGTATTGGGCAATCATCAATCCTGAATCAACTCCAGGGTCATCCGCTAAGAACGCAGGAAGTCCATGAGAGCGAGCTTTATCAAGCATGCGATCAGTGCGACGTTCACAAATTGATCCTAGGTCCGCAGCTGCAATGGCCAAGAAGTCCAACACGTAAGCAATCGGTGCACCATGAAAATTACCATTTGAGGAAACGCGACCATCAGCAAGTACTACTGGGTTATCAATTGCTGCTGCTAGTTCGCGCGTTGCGACCAAAGTTGCGTGGGCAATTGTGTCGCGTACTGCGCCCGTTACTTGGGGCGCACAACGCAGCGAGTAAGCATCCTGCACTACTGATGTGTCATTAATGTGAGAGGCAACTATTTGGCTATCTTTCAGAGCATTAAACATATTTGCCGCGCTTAATGCTTGGCCAGGATGTGCTCGTAGCGGCAAATGCAATTCAGGTAAAAATACTTTGTCAGTTCCAAGCAGAGCCTCAACACTCATGGCTGCAGTGACATCAACTGAATCACAAAGCATTGTCAGATCATCAATCGCCATAATCAACATGCCAAGCATGCCGTCAGTTCCGTTGATAAGGGCTAAACCTTCTTTTTCGCGAAGTTCAACGGGTTGGATACCGGCTGCCTTTAATGCATCAGCAGCTGGGGAAATTTTTCCATCGCTACCAACAACTTCACCTTCACCCATCAGTACAAGTGCGCAATGGGCAAGGGGTGCTAAGTCGCCGCTGCAACCAAGAGAACCAAATTCATAAACAGCTGGTGTGATTCCAGCGTTCAAAATTGCAGCCATAGTTTCAACCACGACTGGCCGCACACCGGTATGTCCAGAGCAAAGCGTTTTTAGGCGAAGTGTCATAAGTGCTCGGGTTACTTCCCGTTCAACTAAATTGCCAAGGCCAGCTGCGTGCGAACGAATCAGTGACTTCTGTAATTGAACTCTTGACTCGGGTGAAACATGGCGGTTAGCCAGCGCGCCGAACCCAGTTGAGATTCCGTACACGGGATCAGGCGAGGAAGCTAACGCATCGACTCGGGATCGAGTCTGCGCGACTGCGTCGATGGTTGCTGGGGCAATAATGATTTTTGCGTCATGGCGAGCAACTGCAAGCACGTCCTCAAATGTCATTCCGGTGGTGTTGATGACCACTTCAGTGCGACTCATACGAGATCTCCTTTTGTGAAAATGACATTTCCATCTTTCCAAGTGGTGCTAATTAGCGGCACACCAGGTCGGTAAGCCAAATGAATGTAGCTAGGGGCATTAAGTAATGCAAAGTCGGCTTTGGCGCCGATTGATAGGTGACCTACATCATCGCGACGAAGCGAAATCGCGCCTCCCATGGTTGCGGCAAACAATGCTTCGTCGACCGTCAGGTGCATCTCGCGAACTGCCAATGCAATCATCAATGGCATGTTCGTGGTGAATGAACTTCCGGGATTGCAATCAGGGGAGAGCGCTACGACTGCGCCGGCATCTAATAGATCCCGCCCGCGTGGGTATTGCGGCGCGCGAGTGCTGAAGTCAGCCCCCGGCACTAACCCAGCCACGGTATCGCTTGCAGCCAAGGCATTTATGTCCTCGTCAGTTAGATAAGTTAAGTGATCTGCGCTCGCGCAATCCAATTCGATTGCCAGAGCGATGCCGTCACCTTGCTCCAATTGATTTAGGTGAATCCTTGGCTTTAGTTGCTTCGCTATGCCTGCTTCCAAAATCCGTCGAGATTGCGCAGTAGTGAACGCACCACGGTCACAAAAAACATCGATCCAGTTTGAGTGCGGCGCGCAGGCGTTAAGCATTTCGCCCGTGACGAGGTCGACATAAGCATCGGCATCAGAACTTAATTCCGGAGCAACAACGTGGGCACCAAGAAAAGTAACTTCATCAGTTAAGTCGGAGGCGATTCGAACACTTCGTTCTTCAGTTGCAACATCAAGACCGTAACCCGATTTGATTTCAATTGTTGTTGTACCGGACTCGTGCATTTCCTGAATCAAACTTTTCGCAACATTACGAAGTTGATCGTCACTTGCCTTGCGGGTTGCCTCAGTAGTTACCTTGATGCCACCTGCGGAGTAAGGAACACCTGCCATTCTTGCTGCAAATTCTTGCGAACGATCACCAGCAAACATTAAGTGTGAATGACTATCAACAAAGCCAGGGATCAGAGCGCGGCCACCGACATCCTTTTTAGGAACACTGGAATCCGCGTCGCTGGCCTGACCCACCCAGCTAACAATGCCATCAGTAACAGTTATCGCCGCGTTTGTAATTACGCCGAGATCGCCATCTCCGATTGCAGAATTATTGGTAACTAGTTGGCTGATGTTGGTCAACGTAAATGAATTACTCATGGTTAGAGCAGATCACCATTGTCACTAGTTGAGTTATGGGTATGCGGCTGCATTGGGATGTGAACATTTCTTTCAGCAGCAACTTCAATTGCTCGGTCGTAACCTGCATCCACGTGACGAATCACGCCCATACCTGGATCATTCGTCAAAACTCGCGCAAGTTTTTGGGCGGCAAGTGGGGTGCCATCAGCAACCGAAACTTGTCCAGCGTGAATGGAACGTCCAATTCCAACACCGCCACCGTGATGTATCGATACCCATGATGCGCCGGAGGAGATGTTGATCATGGCGTTAAGTAATGGCCAGTCAGCGATTGCATCAGAGCCATCAAGCATGGCTTCAGATTCGCGATACGGCGAGGCCACCGATCCGCAGTCCAAGTGATCGCGACCAATAACGATTGGCGCGCTAACTTCGCCACTGGCAACTAAATCGTTGAAGGCCAGTCCAGCTTTGTCACGCTCGCCGTAACCAAGCCAGCAGATTCGAGCTGGCAGGCCTTGGAAGGCGACGCGCTCCTGCGCCATATTTATCCAGCGATGTAAATGTTCATTGTCTGGAAATAAATCAAGAACAGCTTTGTCCGTTCGCGCAATGTCTTTTGGATCTCCCGAGAGTGCTGCCCAGCGAAATGGCCCTTTACCTTCACAGAACAACGGCCGAATGTAGGCGGGAATAAATCCTGGGAATTCAAAGGCGCGGTCATAGCCACCTTTCCGCGCTTCATCGCGAATACTGTTGCCGTAATCAAATACCTCAGCGCCCTTATCCATGAACCCGACCATGGCTTCAACGTGCCTCGCCATTGACTCTTGGGCAAGTTTGGTGAAGTCATCAGGCTTGTTATCTGCATACTCCCGAGCTTCAGCAAAATCCATGCCAGCTGGAATGTAGTAAAGCGGATCGTGTGACGATGTTTGATCTGTGACGATGTCTGCCTCGACATCCATAGCAAGAAGTTTTGGAAGCACTTCGGCAGCGTTTCCAACTAGACCAACGGATAACGGCCTACGAGCTGTTTTTGCATCCATGCATCGGCGAACTGCATCATCAAGATCATTTGCAATTTCATCAAGATAACGAGTTTCAACCCGACGCTGCAAGCGAGTTGGGTCAATGTCGATAATCAAACAAACGCCGTCATTCATGGTTACGGCTAACGGCTGCGCCCCACCCATGCCACCACAACCACCGGTAATAGTTAGCGTGCCGGCAAGCGTGCCACCAAATTTCTTTGCAGCAACTGCGGCGAATGTTTCATATGTACCCTGCAAGATTCCCTGGGTGCCGATGTAGATCCATGAGCCCGCAGTCATCTGGCCATACATGGTCAATCCCATGTGCTCCAAGCGACGAAACTCTGGCCAAGTTGCCCAGTCGCCAACTAAATTGGAATTTGCAAGAATTACTCGCGGCGCCCATTCGTGAGTTTGAAAGACGCCCACTGGCTTGCCGGACTGCACCAACATGGTTTCGTCGTTTTCTAAGTTCGTCAAGGTGCGCACAATTGCATCGAAGGATTCCCAGTTACGCGCTGCTTTACCGGTGCCGCCATAGACAATTAATTCATCTGGGTATTCCGCAACTTCCGGATCAAGGTTGTTTTGCAGCATGCGAAGGGCGGCTTCTTGCCCCCAACCCTTAGTCGTCAAAGTAGTGCCACGGGCGGCTCGAACTGGGCGCGGTCCTGAAGTCATGTGTTTCCTTTGGCTATTTACTACTAACCGAGGTTACTGCAGGGACTTGGGCAGATACTTGAGAATCCCAATGGTTAGGGTTGAGTTGTTGAAAGGGTATTAATGACAAACCTTCCCGTGGACCAATTTTGGCCCCGCGCCGGACACTGGCTTGAAGCTGGTTCTACGGCTGAAAAAACTGACATCACTGTTGTGGGAATTGGCGCGCACTTAACATCACTTACGCCAACTGGAGCAGACAAAACACCAGATGCGATTCGTCAGGCGCTTAATAAGTATTCAACATATTCCTGGGCGCACGATATAGATATTGCATCTGTCTCAGTACGTGATGCCGGGAACATTCCTGATCCAGATTGGGAAGAAGGCGAAGCCAGAGTATTTGCCAAAATGGCTGAACTGCGCGGCAAGCAAAACTTGTTAGTTGCCCTTGGTGGCGACAATGCAATTACCTACTCAGTTGGCAAGGGTTTGTGGGCAGATGAAATCGGCAGATCTGGACTAATCACAATCGATGCACATCATGACATTCGTGAAGGCATAAGCAACGGTTCGCCAGTACGACGCTTAATTGCCGCAGGGTTACAGGGCACTCATATCGTGCAGATTGGAATCAGCGATTATGCCAATTCACCTGAGTATGCAAGGCGCGTTAAGGAATACGGCATAACTGTCATAACCCGCGCGCAAATGCGAAGCCGATCACTTGCCGACATCATGGCCCAAGCCCTTGAAATTGCTGGGGCCAGTGGTGGGGATATTCACTATGACTTAGATGTGGATGTTTGCGACCGAGCGGTCACCCCAGCTTGTCCGGCGGCAACCCCAGGCGGTCTTTCTGCTGACGATGTCCGAGAACTGACATTCTTGGCGACATCTCACGCAAGGGTGACTAGCATGGACATTACTGAAATTGACGCCACGATTGATTCAACGGATGAGCGAACGATTCGTCTTGGCGCATTATGTGTTTTGGAAGCCGCAGCTGGCGTGGCCAGTCGCTCGAAGTAGTTGCAACTAGTTTCACTAGTTGCCGAGAGTAAAGGAAAGAAATGACAACGCTAAAGAACTTCATTAACGGCAAGTTTGTTGATCACGCCAGCAACGAAACTATGTCATTTGAAAATCCAGCTATCGGACAGGTTTACGGAACTGCGCCACTTTCGCGCGCCGCCGATGTTGATGCCGCGTTCAAAGCTGCCAGCAATGCTTTTGTTGGCTGGAAGCGCACCGCGCCAGCAGATCGCTCGCTAGCTCTGTTTCGCATTGCTGAATCAATGGAGGCTCGCGCTGATGAAATCATTGCAGCAGAAATTCAAAACACTGGTAAACCACTTTGGTGGATGCGCGATGCAGAATTCCCACAGTGTGTAGACCACACCCGCTTCCATGCCACACTCGCTCGTAACTTGCCAGGTTGGTCAACCGGCGAATACTTAACTGGATACGACTCAACAGTTCGCCGCGAACCAGTTGGTGTTTGTGCGCAAGTTGCGCCATGGAACTATCCACTACTCATGGCGGTATGGAAGTTCGCGCCAGCACTTGCCATGGGTAACACCATCGTGCTTAAGCCTTCGGATACCACGCCACACACTGCGAGCATCATGGCCGAAATTTTTGCTGAGCATTTGCCAGCAGGTGTTGCAAACATTATTTATGGTGACCGCGATACCGGTCGCGCCATGGTTTCGCACAAGCGTCCAGATCTAGTTTCAATTACAGGTTCAGTTCGCGCTGGTATGGAAATCGCGGCGAGCGCAGCACCTGATCTAAAGCGCGTCCACCTTGAATTAGGTGGCAAAGCGCCAGTAATCGTTTATGACGATTGTGATTTGGAAAAGACCGTTCAAGGCGTTGCCGAAGCGAACCTGTACAACGCAGGGCAAGACTGCGCCGCTGGAACTCGCGTAATTGTGCAAGAAGGTATTGCCAAGGAATTTACTGCCGCTCTCGCCAAGAAAGTTGCTGAGTTTAAGTTCGGTGCTCCAGAGAATAATGATCACTTCTATGGTTCATTAAATAGTCAGAATCAACTCGATCGTGTTCAGGGTTTCATTGATCGCCTTCCAAAGCATGCCGAAATTCTTACAGGTGGAAAGGCACAACGCCTAAATGGTGGCTATTACTTTGAGCCAACATTGGTCGCAGGCTTAAAGCAAGATGATGAAATGATCCAGACTGAAGTATTTGCATCCGTGCAAACAATCCAGACATTCAAGGATGAAGCTCAAGCTATTGAAATGGCTAATGATGTTGACTTTGGCTTGGCGGCGTCAATCTGGTCGGAAAACCATGGTCGAGTCATCCGCACTTCACAAGATCTTGACTTTGGTCAGGTCTGGGTTAACTGTCACTTGGTGCAGGCTGCTGAAATGCCAAACGGTGGATTCAAGCACTCTGGCCACGGAAACGACTTGTCTACTGAAGCAATTGAGGGCTACACCCGCGTTAAGCACATCATGAGCTTGACTGGACGCTAATTTCAAACAGGTAGGCTAGGAGACTTAAGGGTTCCCTAGCCTTTCTTTTTCTCTAGCCTTCCCCGGAGTAACCATGGATCTTAAGAACCGAGATTTCTTAAAAGAAATCGACTTCACAAGTGACGAGTTCCTGTACCTAATTGACCTTGCAATCGAACTAAAGGCCGAGAAAAAACAACGCCGCGAAGTACAGCGCATGGTTGGGCGAAACATTGCCTTGATATTTGAAAAGCCATCCACGCGAACTCGTTGCGCATTTGAGGTTGCCGCATTTGATCAGGGTGCTCACACAACTTATTTAGACGGACTTTCTTCGCAAGTTGGGCACAAAGAATCAGTTGCTGATACTGCCCGAGTACTTTCGCGCTACTACGACGCAATTCAATACCGTGGCAAAACGCAGGCGATGGTTGAAGAACTTGCGCAGTACTCTGGCGTGCCGGTTTATAACGGCCTAACTGCTGAGTGGCATCCGACTCAAATGTTGGCAGATTTTCAAACCATGATTGAGCACTCAGGCAAACGACCAAAGGATATTTCATTTGCTTATGTTGGCGATGCACGATCAAACATGGGTAATTCACTAATTGTTACTTCTGCATTATTGGGCGCTGACATTCGCATCGCCTCACCAAAGCAACTCTGGCCATCTAAAGAAGTGCAAGAATTTGCGCAAAATTATTTAGCAAAAAGCGGCGGTTCAATTTTGCTAACGGAAGATATGGACGAGGCACTTCCCGGAGCAGACTTCATCCATACCGATGTCTGGGTTTCTATGGGCGAATCTGAAGAAGTATGGAAAGAACGGGTTGCCCTGCTTGGTGAATATCAAGTGAATGAAGTTAGTCTGGCAAAAACTGGAAACCCAAATTCTAAATTTATGCATTGCCTTCCGGGATTCCACAATGAACAGACCACTGTGGGCCGAGAAATTGCAAATAAGACTGGTATGCGCGACGGCCTGGAAGTTACCCATGACGTTTTTGAATCGCCAGCAAGCGTGGTTTTTGATCAAGCCGAAAATAGATTGCACACTATTAAGGCGATCATGGTTGCAACCATTGGCGACTAAATGAGCAAATTATTTTCGCAAGTTCAAGTTGGCGGAGTTACCTTTAAGAATCGTGTTTGGGTAAGTCCCATGTGCCAATACTCCGCAGTAAATGGATTGATTCAAGACTGGCACGCTGTGCATTATGGCGCCTTCATCACAGGTGGCGCGGGCTTAGTGATGGTGGAAGCAGCAGCAGTTCATCCAGACGGTCGCATCACACATTACGACGCTGGAATTTGGACAGATCAACAAGCCCAAGTGCTTGCGGAAATTCCTCGCTTTGCGCATCGATTTGGAACTAAGGCAGGTATCCAGATTGCGCACGCTGGTCGTAAAGCCTCTACTGATACGCCATGGAGTGGGCGCGGTATCCTCACGCTCGAAGCTGGTGGCTGGCAAAGTGTGGCCCCTTCACCTATTGCATTTGAAGGTTATCTCGCTCCATTGGAATTGACACTTTCTGAGATTGCACTGATTCGCGCAGATTTTGTAGCGGCTGCGGAGCGAGCAATGTCAGCAGATTTTGATGTGGTTGAAATTCATGCTGCGCATGGGTATTTGTTGCACGAGTTTTTCTCACCAATCTCAAATCAGCGCACTGATGAGTATGGCGGTTCCTTTGAAAACAGGATAAAGCTGCTGTGTGAAATTGCTAGTGAAGTTCGGTTAGTGGTTCCAAGATCGCGGGCATTGTTTGTTCGTATTTCTGCCACAGACTGGATTGCAGGTGGTTGGTCCATCGATGATTCAGTTGCTCTGGCCCGGGAACTTCAAGCTCGTGGTGTTGACTTAATTGATTGTTCTTCTGGTGGTATTTCTACGGCGCAGCAAATCGAGGTTGGCCCAGGTTATCAAGTTGAGTTCGCTCGCAAAATTCACGAAGAGACAGGAATTCTCACCAATGCTGTTGGTATGATCACCACTGGTGAACAGGCAGAAGCTATTTTGTATAGTGACGACATTGCTGCGGTAATGATTGGTCGGGCAATGTTAGGTAATCCACGTTGGCCGATTCAAGCGGCAGCAGATCTTGGCGATGAAATTCCGTGGCCAAATCAATATGCAAGAGGCTTTACGTCACGTTGATAAAAATTGGTTGTGCGTTATCTTTCCGTACTTGCCATGACTTCTTTAGTTATGGCATTTCGTCGCGTCGCCATAACTGAACCGATCAGAACTAATGGGAAGCCAATCATTATTCCAGTAGTAATTGGCTCGCTCAAAACAATTACGCCAAGAATAATTGCAACAGCTGGGTTGATATAAGTTATAACTGTAGTTCTTGTTGGACCAACTTCTTTAATAAGTTCAAAGAGCGCAACGAATGCAATTGCAGAACATAGAACACCAAGTGCAATGACGCTAGTGATTGCGCCAGTAGATACTTCAGTAACTCCTTGAGCCCGCCAAGAATCGTTTAAAACTTCGTAAGCAACGACAGGGAAATAAACTATGCCTGCAACCAGCAGCGACCAGGCAATTACACCAATACTGGCAACATCACTCAGCATCTTGGTAATGATGATTGGCCCGAGTGCGTAGCCAGCTGCCGCAACAAGGCAAAGTGCGATTGCCCAGTAGTTACTGGCGCTGATGTCAAAACCAACCAACATTCCAACGCCAAAGAATCCGACAAAGAGTCCAATAATTCTGCGCGCATCCCATACTGAGTCCAGACCAAGTTGCCGCGAAACCACAGCATTAATCAAGGGCACCATCGCAATTAGCAACCCAGTTAGCGAACTTGAGATCTCTTTCTCGGCAAAACCCAGCGCCCCAAATGGAATGCACATTTCAATTGCTGCAAATGTCAGGATGCCCTTCCAGTGTGTCCGCAGGGATCGAGCATGTCCTTGATGAATTGCTATCGGTAGTAACAACAGGGCGGCAATCATTACTCGGCCAAAAACCACAATGGCGGGGGATAAGTCGGCAACTGCAATACGAATAAATAAATACGGAGTTCCCCAAATTATTCCCAGGGCTATAAACAGCAACCATCCGCGCTTAGACACAATCCCGATTCTAGACATAGACGTTTTCCCAGTATTCTTAGGGATCATGAGTGAGCAGGTTATTCCAGATCCCAATTTCTATGACGTTCACGCGGTTCAAGAGAAATGGCTGCCCATTTGGGATGAGTTAGCACCATTTAAATCTGGCCTGACTAATGATCCACGCCCAAAAAAATATGTTTTAGATATGTTTCCTTATCCATCTGGCGACTTGCATATGGGTCACGCTGAGGCATATGCGTTGGGTGATGTTATCTCGCGCTATTGGGTCCATAAGGGATTCAACGTTATGCATCCGATTGGTTGGGATGCGTTTGGTCTGCCGGCTGAAAATGCCGCAATAAAACGAAATGAAAGTCCACAAATTTGGACTTATGAGAACATTGCTATTCAAAAAGCGTCGATGCGACGTTACGCCTGCTCATTTGACTGGGATCGTGTCCTCAATACTTGCGATCCGGAGTATTACCACTGGAACCAGTGGTTCTTCTTGCAAATGTATGAACGTGGCTTAGCGTACCGAAAAGATTCTGCAGTTAACTGGTGCCCATCTTGCCAAACCGTTCTAGCAAACGAACAAGTTGTTGGCGGCGCCTGTGAACGGTGTGATGCATCGGTAACGAAAAAGAAACTTAACCAGTGGTATTTCAAAATTACTGACTATGCTGATCGCCTGCTTGATGACATGAAAGAGCTTGAAGGTCAGTGGCCGGAAAAAGTTTTGCTAATGCAGCGCAATTGGATTGGACGTTCGCAAGGCGCAGAAGTCAGTTTTGAAATTGAAGGTCGAAGTGAACCAGTTTTGGTTTACACAACAAGACCAGACACTTTGTACGGTGCAACTTTCTTTGTTGTCGCAGTAGATTCCGCCTTGGCAGCAGAACTCGCGGCTGGCACTGAAAGTGAACCTAATTTCAAAAAGTATTTAGAGGATGTCAAGGCAACCAGCGACATGGATCGACTAGCCTCAGATCGTCCCAAAACCGGTGTGTTCTTAAATCGATACGCGATCAATCCAGTCAATGGCGAACGCCTTCAAATTTGGGCTAGCGATTACGTGCTTGCGGATTATGGAACCGGTGCGATCATGGCAGTTCCAGCTCATGATCAACGCGATTTAGATTTTGCGAAAACCTTTGATTTACCAGTTCGAGTTGTTGTGGCATCTGACACCGATCCTGCAGTTACTGGCGAAGCAACTGCCGATGATGGACCACATGTGAATTCCGGTGACCTTGATGGCTTAGGAAAAGCAGAAGCAATCACAAAAATTATTTCTGATTTGCAAGCCAAGAAATTAGGTAAGCCAGCAACTAACTATCGGTTACGTGATTGGTTAATTTCACGGCAGCGTTTTTGGGGCACACCAATTCCGATCATTCACTGCCCATCGTGTGGGGAAGTTCCAGTACCGATCGCGCAACTTCCAGTGCTATTGCCTGATGCCACTGGGATGGATCTTTCACCGAAAGGTACTTCACCACTTGGCGCTGCAGATGAGTGGGCAAATGTGCCATGTCCAAAGTGCGCGGGTCCGGCTCGCCGAGACGCCGACACCATGGACACCTTTGTGGATTCTTCCTGGTACTACCTGCGCTATTTAAATCCGAAACTAGATTCAGCACCGTTTGACCAAGCGGAAGCAAAGAAGTGGTTGCCAGTTGATCAATACGTTGGCGGCGTTACGCACGCAATTTTGCACTTGCTTTACAGTCGCTTTTTTACCAAAGTCATGTTCGACATGGGGATGGTTGACTTTGTTGAACCATTCAAGCGCCTATTGAACCAAGGCATGGTTCAAATGGATGGCTCTGCGATGAGTAAGAGTCGTGGGAACTTAGTAAAACTAAGTGATGAGTTAAGTGAAAATGGTGTCGATGCAATTCGCTTAGCGATGGTTTTCTCAGGACCTCCTGAAGATGATGTGGATTGGGCTGACGTTTCGCCAAGTGGTGCCAAAAAGTTTCTTGCCCGTGCCTACCGCCTTGCCGGCGATGTATCCAGTGATCCCAACATCGATTTAACAACTGGAGATTTGGCGCTACGTAAGGCAACTCATAAAGCGATAAATGACTCGCAACTGGCGGTTGAAACCTACCGATTTAATGTTGCCGTAGCGCGCACTATGGAACTTGTTAATGTGACGCGTAAAGCAATTGATGCTGGTTGTGGTCCAGCGGATCCGGCAGTGCGAGAAGCTACGCAAGCGGTTGCAATCATGCTTTCTTTGGTTGCCCCCTACACCTCGGAAGAAATGTGGGAGCGGCTAGGTCATAAACCACCTATGGCACTTGCGCCTTGGCCAGTTGTTGACCCAGCTCTGCTAGTTGAAGATTCCGTGCAGTGCGTTATTCAAGTCAATGGCAAAATCAAAGAGCGTCTTGAAATCTCTCCCGGCATTACTGAAGACCAAATGCGCGAGTTAGCCATGAGTCAAGCTTCGGTAATTGCTGCAATCGCAGGTCAAACAATCAAGGTTATTGTTGTGCGACCACCAAAACTGGTCAACATAGTTCTGGGATAGAGGGCCATGCCTGTTGGAATAGTTACCGACTCAACCGCCTACTTGCCCAAATCCGTAGTTGCTGAACTTGGCATCGAAGTTGTCGAGCTTCAGGTAATAAGTAATGGCATCGCATATAACGAAGTTGATGGCATCACAGTGGAGCAAGTTGCGATTGCCTTGCGAGCTAACAAGCCAGTAACCACCTCAAGACCTAATCCTGAACTTTTTGTTGCGGCTTATGAGCGACTAATTTTAAGCGGTGCTGATTCAATAGTCAGCACACATCTATCTAGTGATTTAAGCGGAACTTTCGAATCCGCAAAGCTTGCAAGTCGCAGCGTTTCATGTCCAGTGGAGGTTATAGATTCTCGTGGCATTGCGATGATGCTTGGCTTCGCAGTCCAAGCTGGCGCGAAGTTGGCGAGTGCCGGTGGCTCACTTAATGAAGTTGGTGATTTAGTTAAGCGTAAATGTTTGGGATCATCGATTTTGTTTTACGTAGATTCTCTTGAGTTTCTCGAGCGGGGTGGGCGAATCAACGCAGTACAGGCACGAATGGGATCTGCCATGAATCTAAAGCCGTTACTGCACATGCTAAATGGCAAAGTCGAGCAACGGGAGTTAGTACGAACGCGCGAGAAGGCACTAAATCGGATGGTAGATCTGGTCTGCGCAGCAGCTCGCATCAAATCTGAGATAGCAGTGCACCATGTAGATGCCGCCGCTGCTGCTGATGAACTTGCCCGTATTTTGCAGACGAGAACAGGCCTTGCCAATATTTCAGTTTCCGCAGTGGGCGCAGTCGTCGGAGCTCATGTTGGACCGGGCGCACTTGCAATTGTTGTAAGTCCACAGGTTTAATCTGCCCACAACCACTTTTCCAGCGCGCAAGTTCAGGGCAACTAAATCTACTGTGAAAACCATGGCGCCCTTTAGGAAAACAACTCAGCAATTAACTAATGTTGCGGAGCAGCGACTCCGCAAAATTCTGGAAAGCAGAAGCGAAGTTACTGCGCCAAGTGAACCTGCCCAATTTCTTTTTGAGCCACCTCGAGAAGCCATTAATCCATTGACAAAAATTATCGCGATTGCAGTATGCGTAGTCGCATTATTAGTTTGGTTAAATCGGCCAACTACTCTGACAAAATCAGCCCTAAAAAGTCCAGGGATACCGATTGCCCAACCAGTCACTACTTCGGATCAAACACTCCAAGATCAAGATTCCTTTGATCAGATTGTGATCGATGTAAAAGGTGATGTGATGGTGCCGGGCTTGGTCACTTTAAGCGCGGGCTCTCGGGTGGCTGATGCAATTGCAGCAGCTGGTGGATTAGTAGTTGATGCGGACATCAGCACTATCAATTTGGCCGAGCGACTATCAGATGGCCAAATGATTTACGTTGGTAAGGCGCAATCAAGTGGAGTAGGAGTTGATTCTCGAGTCAACTTGAACTTAGCTACGATTGAGCAATTGGATACTTTGCCTGGGGTTGGGCCAGTAATGGCAGGACGAATTATTGCTTGGCGTGATCGGAATCAGAGATTTCACTCAATTGAACAATTACAAGAAGTTCCAGGAATTGGAGCAAAGGTTTTCGCAAACCTTAAGCCGCTAATCAAAATTTAGGTGGATTTTCGTCTCGCACCATTTGCTATTTCAACTTGGCTGGCTGCGGCGCTGACTATCGGATTACTCGGACTGAGTAATCCGATTTGGTCTTGGGTTATTTTTACGGCCGTAGTGCTGCTGGTATTAATTTCGCTTAGGTACTTTCAGACCAAGTTAATTGATTCAAAAACTTTAGGCATCTATATTTTGCTTGGCTCCATCCTGGGTTGCCTTGTTTCGCTATTGCGGCTTTATCCAATTGCGTATGGTCCTATTTCGCAGGCAAGCTTGAGTGGAGCAGTAATAAAAGGAACTGCCACGGTTATTTCAGATCCAGTTATTTCAAATCGAAAAGGAAAATTGGATTGGACCCAACAGGATTTGCTCAGAGTGGGTTTGCGAATCGATACTGCAACGATTCGAGGTGAGAGTTTCAAACTGAGTACACCAGTTTTGGTACTTGTAACAGAACCTGAATTAATTGAAAGTTTTAAGTATCTAATTCCAGGTAACCAAATATCCTTTGTTGGCAAACTTTCTGCCGCTCCAATCGGCCGCGCGTTAGCTGGTTATCTCAAACCATTAGAACCACCGGTCGTGATTAAATCTGCGCCCAGGTACCAATGGTTAGCGGCTAAATTACGATCTGGATTACATGAATCCTTGAGATTTAGTTCCCCTGCTGCTAAGGGTTTAGTTCCTGGCTTAGCGCTGGGCGATAGTTCAGCAATTTCGCCAGAGTTATCGCAGCAGATGAAAGGTGCAGGACTGAAACATTTGATTGCGGTGTCGGGAACAAATGTGACGCTACTCATCATCGTGGTACTTGCCTTATTGCGCCGAGTTAAAGCGAGTAAAAATCTCCAGTACTCAGTGACGTTTGTGGCCTTACTTGCTTTCGTAGTTTTAGTTCGTCCACAACCTAGTGTGCTGCGCGCAACTGTGATGGGTTTAGTTGCCTTGCTTGCGACTTATTCAAACTCGCGCAAGTCGCCAGTTCCAGCGCTGAGTGTGGCAGTGATATTTCTTGTTGTGATTGATCCTTGGCTTGCGTTGTCATACGGCTTCGCACTTTCAGTGGCAGCCACTGCAGGCTTAGTGCTTTGGGTAAGTCGCATCCAAAACTTTCTAGAACAAAAATTTCCCAAACGTATCCCACTTTGGTTGATTCAAATCATGGCGGTAACTATTGCAGCGCAGCTGGCGGTGTTTCCATTAATAGTCGCGCTTGGCTCGCCAATTTCATTAAGTTCAATTCCTGCAAATATGTTTGCGGTTCCGATTGCTGGCCCGACAATGGTTCTTGGATTATTGGCAGCATTAGTTACGCCCGCTTCTTCCCAACTGGGAGTTGTCATCGCCTGGTGCGCCGGATTATTTGCTGAAGTGATTGCGCTAATTGCCCGTATCAGTACAAGCCTGCAATGGCTGGTTGTGCCATGGCCCAGCGAAAAATTTGGCATCACTTTATCTTTGGGTTTCACAGTTTGTGCAGTACATGCTGGGCTGTTCTGGCGGCGGATATCTCTTGCACAAAAATCCAAACTCCTATCCATAGTCACCGTGGCTGCAGTATTGCTTTGGAATCCACCGAACCTTGAGCTAAAACCTTGGCCACCTGGTAATTGGATTATGGTTACCTGCGACGTCGGACAGGGGGATGCCACAGTGATTTCTACTGGGCCACACGAGGCCGTCGTAATTGATGTGGGTGGGGATCCAAAAGTTATTGACCGCTGCCTTAGTCGGTTACACATTAAGAAAATCCCTGTTCTCGTTCTGACTCATTTTCATGCTGACCACGTTGGTGGCTTAAGTGGCGCGCTGCAAGGAAGACAAGTCGGCGAAATTCGCGTTAGTCCGCTGGCTGATCCAGCTGAAACGACAAAGTTTTTGACAAATACTTTGCACAAACTTGGATTATCTGCCGCCGTAATGACATATCCAGAAACTTTCACCGTCCAGGACGTTAAGTTCACTTGCATTTGGCCAAAGCGGTTGATTTTGGGGGAAGGCAGCGATGCAAATAATTCAAGTGTGGCCTTAGCAGTTAATAGCCAGGGAGTATCGATCCTGCTAACTGGTGACATTGAGCCGCCGGTACAGGAGGAAATTGCCAGAAGTACGCCACGGCAAGATTTTGATGTAATAAAAGTTGCCCACCATGGTTCCAGATACCAATCAAGTGACTTTGCGAGTTGGGCATATGCAGAAGTAGCCATTATTTCAGTAGGTGCGGGGAATGACTACGGTCATCCCGCCCCAGAAACTCTCGCACTATACGAAATGACGGGTAGCGCAGTATTTCGAACCGACCGCAGCGGCGACTTGGCGATTATTGTCAAAGATTCCAGGATTTGGGTGGCGACCAGACATTAGTCACACCGCCGTGAGATATTACAACTATGGTAAAAAAGTCGCCCACAGATCAAGCAAACACTGTCTTGGCTGTTGGCAAGGAATCGATTTTAGTGCAACGGGTAATTGCGGGCGTCATGTCTTCTGCGCGAAAAACCGATCCAGCAGCTATTCGTTTGGATATTTCTGCCAGCGCCGAATCTGCGGCCGGAGAACTGTCCAATGCATTGTCACCATCGTTATTCGGAGAACTAACGGTAATAGTGCTCGAGGGGATAGATTCTGCAACTGATGACGTCAGTGCGATTTTGCTATCAGCAATTTCGGAATTACCCGAACACGTTCGCTTAGTTGTAACCCATCCAGGTGGCGTTAAAGGTAAGAAGTTACTGGACACAATAAGGAAAGCAGATGTTCTAGAGGCTGCCTGCGGCGAGCTAAAGTCCAAAGACTTGGCAGCAGCGATAGTGGGTGAGTTTCGTAGACATGATCGCAAAGCAACGGCAGGCGCGGTCACTGCGCTACAAACTTCAATTGGCTCGGGTCTAGGCGAACTATTGGCAGCCGTTTCCCAATTGTGTGCTGATACTGAATCAGAAATCATAGATGAAGGTGAAGTATCAAAGTATTACGCTGGAATCACTGGAGTAATGGGATGGGATCTAAGCGATGCCATGTGGAATGGTGACCCGATTGAATTATTAGAAAAGTTTCGCTGGGCGGTAACAAATGATTCCAGCGCTACTGTACCCGCAGTCTCTGCCATTAGCAGTGGCCTTCGCACCCTGATTAAATATGCAAGTGCTCCTGCCAACATGAGTGAATTCGAATTAGCACCCTTAGTTGGTGTGCCACCTTGGAAACTTAAATTTTTACGAACCCAAAAAGCCAAATGGCATCCAGACCAGCTTGCCGCAGCAGCTCGATTACTTGCGTTAGCAGATCGTTCAAGTAAAGGCACGGTCTATGACACTGCAATTCCCGGCGGCAGGTCATTGGAAAGTTCGCAAACTTTGTATCACATGGAAAAAGAGTTCATGGCGATCCGAGCCCCTAAAGCGTAAGAGGCAATAAAAAAACCGCCCGAAGGCGGTTTTCTAAAAGTTTAATTACTTCGTTACAGCTGTTGAAGCAAGCGCTGACTTACGATTAGCAGCCTGGTTCTTGTGGATTACACCTTTAGCAGCTGCTTTATCTAGCGCACGGCTGGCATCGCGAAGTGCTGAGGCAGTTGCTGCTTCGTCACCTGTAGCTAGGGCCTCACGGAAACGACGAACCTTGGTCTTTAGCGCACTACGAACTGCCTTATTACGTTCTTGGGCAGCAGCATTCTGCAAAATACGCTTCTTCTGCGACTTGATATTGGCCACTTTTTGCCTCTTCGATTATTGGTGTTTGAGGCTCTAGCGTACCTGCCAAGCACCCGAATGCTCAAATTGTGCCGAAGTGTGGGATTATGAGCGAATGTCGAAGGCTATTAATCCACCCAAGCCAGGAGCGACAGATCCCAAAATTATTAGAAATTTCTGCATTATTGCCCACATTGACCACGGCAAGTCAACCCTGGCAGATCGCATGCTGCAGATCACGGAAATCGTTGATCCACGGCACATGCGCGCCCAGTACTTGGACCGCATGGATATTGAGCGCGAGCGTGGCATCACGATTAAGAGCCAAGCAGTCCGCCTGCCTTTCGTTGCGGATGACAACGAAACTTATGTTTTGAATTTAATTGACACCCCTGGTCACGTGGATTTCACTTACGAAGTAAGTCGGAGCTTAGCTGCCTGTGAAGGTGCGGTTTTATTGGTTGACGCAGCTCAAGGTATTGAGGCGCAAACTCTTGCAAATCTTTATTTAGCTCTAGAAAACAATCTCACGATTATTCCTGTGCTAAACAAAATTGATCTTCCTGCGGCGCAGCCAGAAAAGTATGCTGCAGAACTCGCGCACATAATTGGTTGCGATCCAGAAACCGTGCTTAAAGTCAGTGCAAAGACTGGCGCTGGCGTTGAAGTGTTACTAAATGAAATAGTGCGGCAAATACCAGCACCCGTTGGAGATCCGCAAGCGCCAGCTCGCGCATTAATTTTTGACTCGGTTTACGATACTTATCGCGGCGTAGTAACTTATGTTCGTGTTATCGATGGCAGGATTCCGCATCGCGATCGCATCAAGATGATGAGTACTGGCGAAACTCACGAAACTCTAGAAGTTGGCGTAATCTCACCTGACCCACTTGCTTCAGCTGCAATTGGTGTTGGCGAAGTGGGTTACTTGATCACCGGAGTTAAAGACGTGCGTCAGTCACGAGTTGGCGACACCGTAACACTGTCGGGGAACCCGGCGACCCAATCACTTGGCGGATATCGCGATCCAGTTCCTATGGTGTTCTCGGGACTTTACCCGCTTGATGGTTCGGACTATCCGGAACTACGCGAAGCTCTCGACAAACTAAAACTTAATGATGCTGCCTTAGTTTATGAACCTGAGACATCAGTTGCACTTGGATTCGGCTTTCGTTGTGGCTTCCTTGGCTTACTTCACTTAGAGATTGTTCGCGAGCGACTTGAGCGCGAATTCAATCTTGAATTAATCTCAACTGCACCGAACGTGGTTTATCGAGTAGTCATGGACGATGGCAAAGAAATAATTGTGACCAACCCAAGTGAATTTCCAGGTGGAAAAGTTGCAGAAGTAAATGAACCCATAGTTAAATCAACAATCCTGACGCCAAGTGAATTCGTTGGGTCAATTATGGAACTATGCCAAACTAGGCGAGGCACTTTGCTAGGTATGGATTACTTATCTGAAGACCGAGTTGAAATGCGCTACACCTTGCCATTGGCCGAAATCGTGTTTGATTTCTTTGATCAATTAAAGTCCAAGACTCGTGGTTATGCCTCACTTGACTACGAACCAACGGGTGAACAAAGTGCAGATTTAGTTAAGGTCGATATTTTGTTGCACGGCGACCCGGTCGATGCATTCAGCGCAATTGTGCACCGCGATAAGGCTTACAACTATGGCTTGGCAATGGCTGCAAAATTAAAGGATTTAATTCCTCGCCAGCAATTCGAAGTTCCAATCCAGGCCGCAATCGGAGCTCGAATCATTGCGCGCGAAACAATTCGCGCTATTCGAAAAGATGTTCTAGCAAAGTGTTATGGCGGCGACATATCGCGCAAACGTAAACTTCTGGAAAAGCAGAAGGAAGGTAAGAAGCGCATGAAAATGGTGGGCCGAGTGGAAGTTCCACAAGAAGCTTTCATTGCCGCGCTTTCAACTGATGACAATGGTCCAAAGGCAAAGGCTAAGTAATGTCTGCGCAAGTTGTTTCACTTAACGTTATGCATGCCATAATTCCCGACGTTGGTGGCGACGTTGGAGTAACTGCAATAGATAAGCGGCCCGTTAGTGACGCGCGCCAAGTTACAACTGCAGGTGTTGCAGGGGATCAGCGCGCTGATAAACCTAATCACGGTATGCCAGAGCAGGCAGTTTATGCTTACGCGCTGGAAGATTACCAGTGGTGGGAAGCCGAACTTGGACTTGATATTTCCGCCGGCAAGTTTGGCGAAAATTTAACAACTACGGATATAGATGTGACAAACGCTGTGATTGGTCAGACTTGGCGAATCGGCACAACTTTGTTGCAAGTTACCGGGCCGAGAATTCCATGTGGCACCTTTGCTCGCTGGATGGATGTTGATAAGTGGGTTAAGCGTTTTATGGCTGAAGGTATGCCGGGTGCATATTTCCAAGTTTTAGAAGCTGGCAGCATTGCGGCAGGCGATGAAATTGAAATAGTTGCTACCCCAGATCACGGTGTCACTGTCTGCGATGTTTATCAATTAGTTGCGGGCGACCGTGATGCTGATCGCTTAGCGCGAGTAATTGCCTGCCCAGATCTTCCAGAAGCGATGCATACTCAAGTTTCTGGGTATCTTAAATAACTAATGCGTACTTTAAGCGCATACATTCACATTCCATTTTGCGCTTCGCGCTGTGGTTACTGCGACTTCAATACTTATACCGCAGCAGAACTTCACCGTGATGGCACTTCAATAACGACAACCACTTATCCAGATCGAGTTGTTGCTGAAATCAATTGGCTACGAAATCAAAATCTGACTGATGATCGCCAATTAAGCACGGTGTTTTTTGGCGGTGGAACTCCAACCATGATTTCAGCGACAAACTTGGTTCGGATTTTGGATGCGGCAAAAACTACTTATGGGCTTACCTCGGATGCCGAAGTTACAACCGAGGCAAATCCTGATTCGGTGACATTGCAGGATTTAGAGATTTTGCGCAACGGTGGCTTTACCCGAATCTCGTTTGGTCATCAAAGTAGCGCAAGCAATGTATTACAAATTCTGGAACGCACTCATACTCCTGGAAAAACTTGGCAAGCAATTGATGATGCCCGAAAAGCTGGATTTGAACATGTCAGTGTGGATCTAATTTACGGAACACCTGGTGAATCCGAGCAAGATCTAATTGGAACTTTGCATGATGTTGCTAATGCTGATGTAGATCATGTCAGCGCTTATTCCTTGATTGTTGAACCAGGAACAAAATTAGCTGCTCGCGTGGCGCGAGGTGAAGTAGCGCAACCAAGTGATGATGTGGCAGCGCACCGCTATGGCGTAATTGATGCGGCATTAAAAGAAATGAACATGACTTGGTATGAAGTGAGTAATTGGTCAAAACCAGGCGGTGAATGTCGGCACAACATTGCTTATTGGAAAAATCAAGATTGGCTTGGCATTGGACCAGGGGCACATGCCCACACTTCCGGTACTAGATCGTGGAATGTAAAACATCCTGCGGCATGGGCGGCATTAATTGATGAGGGCTCTTCGCCAGCTGCTGATCAGGAAGTTTTGGCGCCAGCTGACATCGCGCACGAAGAAATCATGTTGCGCTTGCGACTTCGCGAGGGTCTTGAATTAAAAGTTCTTGCCGAGGCAGGCATTGCCGAAGCCAAGTTAGCGCTGGCACAAGGGTTACTTGAGGCAACTGACTTTGAAACGGGAATGGCAGTCCTTACATATAAAGGTCGCCTGTTAGCCGACGGCTTAGTCGCACGCCTTTGGGCTTAACCAAGGTTAGACTGGCACTCGAGCACTATGAGTGCCAAGTGCTGGTGCAAGGAGTTGACATGGAAGAGCGGAAATTAGCAGTTTTACGCGCAATTGTTGACGACTATGTCCAAACTCACGAGCCAGTTGGTTCTAAGGCACTGGTAGATCGTCATTCCTTGGGTGTTTCCTCGGCAACAATTCGAAACGACATGTCGGCATTAGAAGAAGAGGGCTACCTAAGCGCCCCGCACACTAGCGCTGGTCGAATTCCAACGGATAAGGGATATCGACTATTCGTGGACAAACTTAATTCCATTAAACCAATGTCCGCTCCAGAACGTAAAGCAATCCATACTTTTCTAGACCAAGCGGTTGATCTTGACGATGTCATGAATCGCACAGTTCGTTTGCTTTCACAGCTAACTAAGCAAGTAGCTCTTGTGCAATATCCATCCCTTGGACGCAGCTTCGTGCGACATGTTGAGTTAGTTAACTCTGGAAACAGCAAACTCCTATTGATTTTGATTGCAGATACTGGACGCATTGAGCAACGAACCGTCGACTTATTGCAAAGCGTTTCGGAAGACTTCTTGCACGATTTGCGGACTCGATTAAATGTTGCATTGGATGGCCAGCTCTTCACAGAGGTTCCAGAACGTTTGATTGGTTTAGGAGATAACTTTCAGCCAGATCAGCGCTCTGCAGTGAATACGGTAATAGCAACGATTTTGGATGCAGTTGTAACGCACAGTGAAGAGCGCGTAGTTGTCGGTGGTACTTCAAATTTGGCACGCGTTGGTGAGGACTTCACTGCAACAGTAGGCCCAGTTTTAGAAGCACTCGAAGAACACGTTGTGTTACTTCGCTTGTTTGGTGAAGCCGCCGCACCTGATGCTTTAACAGTTCGAATAGGTCATGAGAATTCGGTTGAGGAGTTACAACGTGCATCAGTTGTCACTGTCGGTTACGGTTCGGGAGACCAAGCCCTGGCAACTATCGGGATTTTAGGACCCACTCGAATGGATTATGCCGGCTCTATTGGGGCGGTACGAGCGGTTGCTCGTTATGTTGGCCAGATTTTGCAGGATAAATAATTATGGCTGACTATTACAAAATTCTAGGCGTTCGAAGTGACGCTACTCCGGAAGAAATTAAACGCTCGTATCGCAAGTTAGCTCGGGAACTTCATCCAGATGTAAATCCCGGCGCAGAGGTGGGCGAGAAATTTAAAGAAGTAGCTGCCGCTTACGAAGTTTTATCAGATCCCCAGAAGCGTGAAATGCATGACCTAGGTGGGGATCCATTCTCATCCGGCGGCGGGTTTAACTCTGCTGCTGGTTTTGGTTTTGGTGACATTGTTGATGCGTTCTTTGGCGGCGGCGGACAGCGCGGACCTCGGTCACGTAAACGCCGTGGTCAAGATGCCTTGATTCGACTACAGGTCACACTTGAGGAAGCGGCATTTGGCGTAACGCGTGATTTTGTAGTCGATACTGCCGTGATTTGTTCGGCGTGTACTGGTCAAGGCACTACCTCGGGCGCTGCAATTGTTGACTGCTCAATGTGCGCAGGCCGTGGTGAAGTGCAATCTGTTCAGAAATCATTTTTAGGTCAAGTTATGACTTCGCGGCAATGTCCGCAGTGTCAAGGTTTTGGAACACTGAACCCGCACCCTTGCGCTGAGTGCGCTGGTGATGGCCGAGTTCGCACTCGAAGCACAATTACAGTTCAGATCCCACCGGGGGTTGAAGGCGGAACTCGAATTCAAATGACTGGACAAGGCGAAGTTGGTCCAGGTGGTGGACCCGCAGGTGATCTGTATGTGGAATTGATTGAAATCCCACATCCAGTTTTTGCTCGTCGTGGCGATCAATTGCACGCAACTATTTCGTTGCCAATGACAGCTGCAGCTCTAGGCGCCACCATGGAACTTGAGACATTAGATGGCGCTGTCCCAATCCACATAAAATCTGGAACCCAATCTGGCGCCACAGTTACACTTCGTGGTCAAGGCATGCCAAGACTTCGCAGTTCGGGACGGGGCGACTTAGTTGTTCACCTAGATGTTTTGACACCAACAAATCTAGATTCGGCTCAAGAGGAATTGGTTCGACAGCTGGCAGCGCTTCGGGATGAAGAAGCTCCAATAGCGCAACTGCACGAACAGTCCTCAAGTTTGTTTGGCAAACTCAAGGATGCGTTTACCACTCGATGAGCGCCGCAGAATTTTTAATTAGTCCTGGTGAAATTACCAGTGCGACCAAGACATTTACTCTCACTGGTGATGAAGGTCGCCATGCTGCCACGGTAAAGCGGATGCGCTCAGGCGAAGTAATTAACTTATGTGATGGACAAGGAATTCGAGCGATTGCAACTGTAACAACAGTTCATAAGCACAGCATTGAAGTTGACATTATGAGCGTCAGTTATGAAGCTGCTCCCGAACCTAAATTTGTTGTTGTGCAAGCTCTAGCAAAAGGTGAGCGAGCAGAACTTGCTGTTGAGATGCTTACAGAAGTTGGCGCAGATGCCATCATCCCTTGGAAAGCAGAACACTCAATCGGTAAGTGGGACGCGGTTGACAAGGGACTTGAAAAGTGGCGTCGAACTTCACGAGAATCCTCCAAGCAATCACGTCGTGCCTGGATTCCAGAAATTTCAGAATTACATACAACAGAGCAAATTTGTGAATTGATAAAACAAGCACAAAGCGCTTTCGTATTGCATGAAAGTGCAGATCAAGCACTTGCTGCCTGCGCAATCCGCGAGCAGGGAACCATAATGTTGATAGTTGGTCCAGAAGGTGGAATTTCACCTAATGAGTTAGCAGCATTTGCTGCCGCTGGTGCCAGAGTTGTGCATATGGGAGCGAGCGTAATGCGCACTTCAACAGCGGGCGCAATTGCAGTTGGTGGCTTATTAATGCGAAGCCAGCGCTGGTCCTAGGGAAAATTATGAGTGATTGTTTATTTTGCAAAATTGCCAATGGTGAAATTCCAGTTGATGTAGTTCTTGAAACGGATACAGCATTGGCATTTCGCGACATCGATCCACAAGCGCCAACTCACGTTTTAGTAATTCCACGGGAACACTTTGCGAATGCACAGACCCTGGCACAGGGCAATCCAACCCTCGCTGGTCAGGTACTTGCCTTGGCCACCCAAGTAGCAACAAGTGAAGGTCTAGAAAACGGTTACCGAATTGTGACGAATACTGGATCAGATGGCGGGCAATCCGTTGACCACATGCACTTGCACGTACTGGGCGGAAGGCCGTTAACTTGGCCGCCAGGGTAGTTGGCGAACTACTTATGAACTTGGCCAAAAATTAGCGCAATCTGCCCAGTGCCATAGAATTAGGGCAAATGACCGCCTCACCTTCGACCTCTCACTCAGTTGTAGTAGTTCCAACTGCCACTCCAATGGTTTCCGTAATAGGTACTCGCGATGAGCTAATTCGGGTCATTGAAAAATCTTTCACGGATTGCGTAATTTTGGTCCGGGGAAACGAAATTACAATTGATGGCCCAAAGCCAAGTGTGAATTTAATCGAAACTTTGATATCTGAAATGTTAGTAATGCTGCGAACTGGGGCGAGCTTAACTCCTGAATCTGTAGAGCGTTCCATTTCAATGTTGCGTTCAGACGTTCGTCCAGCGGATGTTTTGACTTCAAGTATTTTGTCCAATCGTGGTAAAACCATACGAGCTAAAACGCTTAACCAAAAGCGGTATGTAGATGCGATAGATGAAAATACTGTGGTGTTTGGTATCGGGCCAGCAGGTACTGGCAAAACTTATTTGGCAGTTGCGAAAGCAGTTCAAGCACTGCAGAGTAAACAAGTTTCTCGAATAATTCTCACGCGCCCTGCCGTAGAAGCAGGCGAACGACTTGGGTTCTTACCTGGTACTTTGAGCGAAAAAATTGATCCATACCTTCGCCCGTTGTATGACGCCTTGCACGACATGATTGACCCAGACTCAATTCCGCGGCTGATGACTAGTGGAGTCATTGAAGTTGCGCCACTTGCTTACATGCGCGGCCGAACTTTAAACGATGCGTTTATTATTTTGGATGAAGCTCAAAACACCTCAGCTGAACAAATGAAAATGTTTTTGACTCGACTTGGATTCGGATCAACCATGGTAATTACTGGAGACGTAACCCAAATAGACCTGCCAAGTGGAACAGCAAGTGGCCTGCGGGTTGTGCGCGACATTTTGAATGACATTAATGATGTGGCATTTTGCGAATTGACCTCAACAGATGTTGTCAGGCATAAATTAGTAGGCCAGATAGTAGACGCCTATGGTCGCTATGAGGAAAAACGTGCCGCGCAGGATCCGAAGTTTGAACGCAGGAATTCATAACCGTGTCCGTAGATGTAAATAATGAATCCGATTATGAGGTTAATGAATTAGAAATCTCATCCCACGCAACTTTTTTACTTCAAAGTTTGCATATTAATCCAGCTTCCGAGCTTTCGGTGATGCTAGTTGATGAAGTTTCCATGGCAGCTTTACATGAAAAATTTATGGATGAGCCAGGTTCAACTGACGTTTTAAGTTTTCCAATGGATGAACTTCGCGCTGGCACCTCTGATAAACCAAGTGCAGAAGGAATTCTTGGTGATGTCGTACTTTGCCCCGCAGTTGCTGCCAGACAGGGTGAACAAGCGGGACATTCCATGGAAGTAGAACTTCGCTTACTTCTCACCCATGGAGTTTTGCACTTGCTCGGACATGATCACGAAGAACCAGATGAACATAAAGTAATGTTTGGCCTTCAAGCCGAGTTGCTCGCACAATGGGAAGGCGAGCGAAATGCTCGTGGGTTGTAGTGGATTCAAATACTTTGTATTTAGTAATTGCGACAATAATGGTGCTTGCAGCCGCTGGTTTAGTTGCTGCTGAAACAGCATTAGCGCGAGTAAGTAAAGCAACGGTAGAGCAGCTTCGTAAAGATGGTAATCGCAAAGCTGGACGCCTCGTTAAGTTGCTTGATGATCGTGCTAAGTATGTAAATTCGCTGCTGTTCGCAAATTTAACCCTTTCTACGATTGCAATCGTTTTAGTAACCACGGCGTTTTTACAAATTTTTGCAGATGACACCACTTCCTTAATAGCGACATCGATTGTTATGGTCTTAGTTGGTTACATTTTGCTGGGCGTCGCCCCACAAACAATTGGTCGACAAAAAGCAGACGCCATTGCACTGGCCACTGTTCGGATAACGCAACTTATAACCGTTGTATTTGGTCCACTTTCAAAACTTTTTATTATGGTCGGAAATGCTATAACGCCAGGTAAGGGTTTTCGGGAAGGTCCATTTTCCACCCAGGCGGAATTGCGTGAGCTAGTTGACATGGCTGGAGCCGACTCAGTCATTGAAGATGATGAACGCCAAATGATTCATTCAGTTTTCGAATTGGGCGACACGGTAGCCCGCGAACTTATGGTTCCCAGAACAGAAATGGTTTGGGTCGAAACACATAAGACATTGCGACAGGCTCTCTCACTTGGGCTGCGTTCGGGTTTCTCGCGCATTCCAGTTGTGGGCGAGGGAATAGATGACATAGTTGGCGTTATTTTTGTAAAAGACATAGCTCGTCGAGTGTTTGAACATCAAGAATCGCAAAATACTGAGCGAGTTTCAGATTTAATGCGTCCAGCATTTATGGTGCCCGATAGCCGAAATGTTGATGAGTTATTGCGAGATATGCAAAACGCCCGCACCCACTTGGCGGTCTTAGTCGATGAGTATGGCGGTACCGCCGGATTGATCACAATTGAAGATGTGCTTGAAGAGATTGTTGGTGAGATTGCCGATGAACATGATGCATTAGGTTCTGAAATTGAGGAACTAGCAAACGGTGAATATCGAATTAGTTCACGCCTTTCTGTTTCTGACTTAGCAGAGCTCCTGGAAATTGAAATTGACGATGAAGGTGTTGATACCGTTGGTGGACTGATGGCTAAGCAGTTAGGTATTGTTCCTATTCCAGGTGCGACTGTAGAAATTTCAAATTGGACTTTAACTGCTGAATCAACAGCGGGCCGAAGGCATCGCATTGATACTGTGCTAATTTCACGAGATAGTTTCTCAGATGAAATACCGGCAAGCGTTGATGACTGATATTAGTTGGAGCGCCGAAGACGACAAGCTCGCTACTTTGGCAAGGGGTGCGCGCAGTCGAATTCAAGCTAATTCGGGTGCAGCCGTTCGTGACACCACTGGTCGCACATATGCCAGCGCAAACGTGGCTCGAGAAAATCTCACTCTTTCCGCCGTTCAATTAGCTGTTGGCCAGGCAGTTGCTGCTGGCGCAGTAGGTATCGAAGCAGTTGTGATCTTTGGTGATTTTGCTCAAATCGATTTGCAAGATATTGAAATAGTGCGCTCAATTGGTGGCATTGGCGTCCCAGTGCATCACTTGGGCACCACAGGCGAGCTTGTTAGTTCGCAATTAACGTGACATCAACTGCCAGCAGAACTAAACGTCTTGCGGTCATCTCAGTTTTATTAGCGTGCGTTTTGTTTAGTACAAGCGGCACTAGCCGAGCGTATTTAGATTTCCCTGGATCCAGTATTTCGGTCGGAGCTTGGCGTGTCTTTCTTGGTGGTATTGGCTTAGCTACTTTTGCTGGCATTAAGTATGGCTTTGCAGGCATTTTTAGATTAGTTAAAGAACCTACTGTGTGGGTTATGGCAGTTGCTGTCTTAGCTTTCCAGGTCTCATTCTTTTTTGGTGCCGCTCGAATTGGCGTGGCAATGGGAACATTAGGAGCCTTAGCTACGGCACCATTTTTTGCCGGACTACTTGGTTGGATTGTTGGAACAGGAAAACCAACTAAGGTATGGGTAGTTTCAACGTTGCTTGGAGTCGTTGGGCTAGCACTAATTACTGGGGTTACTGAAGTACGCGATAATCTCGGATTTTTGGCAGTTTTTATATGTGGCGTCATGTACGCAATTTTTACGGTTTTTGGTGTGCGCTTAGCGCGGGCACATAACATTCCTGGGGCACAAGTTTTGGGAGCCGTGTTTGGTATTGGAGCGGTGCTTTCGTTTCCAATTGTTCTCTTTACAAGTTCCTGGATAAACAGCGGACTCTATGTCGGCTTTGTTTTATACATCGGCCTAGGAGCAACAGCATTAGGTTACATTTTGTTTGGTAATGGCATAACGCATCTAAGCCCAGGCACGGTATCGACTCTCACACTTGCTGAGCCAGTTCTTGCTACTTTTCTTGGAGTCTTTATCTTGAGTGAGTCAATGAATTTAATGGGTTGGATTGGTTGCGCAACTATTATTACGGCACTTGCACTCCTGGGTATCGTTGAGTCAGGAAGCAAATCACAAGACCTACAGGAGCGAGCACATGCGTAGCGGTTTTGCCTGCATTGTCGGTAGACCTAATGTTGGTAAGTCCACGCTGACCAATGCTTTAGTTGGGCAAAAGGTTGCAATTACCTCGGATCGACCACAAACTACTCGGCACACCATTCGAGGAATAGTTACCCGCGCGCAGGGCCAACTCATTTTGATTGATACTCCAGGAGTTCATAAGCCAAAGACTTTACTCGGCGAACGATTAAACGCACTTGTTGCAGATACTTGGTCGGAAGTAGATGTTGTGGTCATGTGTTTCCCAGCAAACGAAGCAATCGGACCTGGTGATCGCTTTATCGCCCAGCAAATCGCTGCAATACCGCGAGTGCGCAAAGTTGCTGTCGTAACTAAGACTGACACCACAGACAAACAAAAGATTGGCGAACAGTTGCTAGCCGTTCAAGCCCTAGGGCAAGAACTCGCAATTGATTGGGCAGAAATTGTTCCAGTCTCAGCTGTTGCTCATGAGCAAGTAGATCTTTTAAGTGACTTATTGTTGGGCATGCTGCCAGAGGGTCAAATTCTTTATCCTGATGGCGAGTTAACTGATGAACCAGAGTTAGTAATGATTGCCGAGTTGATTCGCGAAGCTGCGCTCGAAGGTGTACATGATGAACTCCCACACTCAATTGCCGTTGTTATTGACGAAATGGCCATGCGCGCAGATCGTTCGCCCGATAAGCCGCTAATGGACATCTATGCTTTGATTTATGTCGAACGGGATAGTCAAAAGCACATAGTCATTGGCAAGGGTGGCGAACGCCTGAAAGAGGTGGGAACGCAATCTCGAATTGCAATTAGTAAGATGCTGGGAGTTCCAGTGTTTTTGGATATTCGCGTAAAAATCGCCAAGGATTGGCAACGAGACCCAAAGCAATTATCAAAACTTGGGTTTTAATTTATTTCAAGTTTTAATCGGGCTGATTGTTAGCTAGCAGATCATCGTCGTTCAACTCTGAAATCAACTCGTAGCGTTTTCCGTAAGTATCAAACAACGCAACCATGGCAGCCGCTATTGGAACCGAAACAAATGCGCCGACCACACCAAATAAATTTGCAAAAACTATAACTGAGCCAAACGCGATTGCGGGATGAATATCCATAGTAATTTTGCTGAGCCGAGGGGAAATTAAATAATTTTCCAGTTGCTGATATAGCGCAGCAAAAATAATTATGTATAGTGCCATTTTTGGATCAGTGAAAACGACAAACAGAACTGGAATTAAAATTCCTAAGTAAGTTCCGATTGTCGGAATAAATTGGCTGGTGACTCCGGTGATAATTGCCAGTGGTAGCCAATATGGCACCCCAATTATGGAAAAGAAGATTGCATGCGCAGTTCCAGCAGCTGCAGCCATAATCAATTTTGAGATCACGTAACCACCGGTTTTTTTAACGGTAATGTCCCAAGTCGTATCGAGTACTTGCTGGGCACTTGAGTTCATCATGCTGCCAATCTGGCGACGAAGACGCGGGGCATCTGCTGAAAAATAGAAAACAAACAAAGTTAGGGTGAGAGTCTGAAAGAGAGCTCCAACAATTCCCGAAATCACACCAACAACGCCGCCGGCAAAATCTCCAGCGGCGCCAGCGAGCTGATCAGGTTGGATGTTCAGCTCGTTGATGATGGTATTTGGATCGAGTTGTTGATTGAAGGTTTGGTTAACCCAATCAGTCAGGTTTGCCACAGTTTCCGGTAAATTCGTGATCAATAAAGTGGCTTGCGAAAATAGGATTCCGCCAAAAAGTGCTAAGAAGCAAATTAATGTTAGGAAAATACCAAACATGACCAGACCAGTGGCCGCTCCTCGGCGCCAGCCTCGATTAGCTAGAGCGGAGACAGGTGGCTCCATGGCAATTGCAATTAACAATGAAACGGCAAGCAACAAAATGAAACTCAGATTTTGGCTAAATATCCAAAATCCAATCGTGGCCATGGCACCAAAAATGATTAACGTGCGCAATACCCACTTAATTCCTGCTTTATCGAAGCCGCTTGCATTAACTGGTCTATCAGGCAAATTACTCATATAACAACGTTACCCGATCAATTATTTTAGAACTGGCGTGACACCATAGGGGTATGCCCAGCTATCGCGCAGAAGCCATCGTTTTGCGCACGCAGAAGTTGGGGGAGGCAGATCGAATAATCACATTGCTGACCCGAGAACGAGGAAAAGTTCGCGCCGTAGCAAAAGGGGTCCGCAGAACTAAAAGTAAATTTGGTGCCCGCCTGGAACCTTTCAGCAGAGTCGACCTTTTGGTATTCGCAGGAAAGAATCTCGACATAATTACGCAAGCTGAATCCTTGAATGCATATGGTCAAGATCTTGCATTGGATTATTCGTTGTGGACAGCTGGCCAAACCATGCTAGAGACTGCTGATCGCTTGTCTCCCGAGGAATCAATTTCCGTAGAGTCGCAATATTTATTACTTGTTGGCGCATTACGAACCCTAGTAAGTGGCGAGCACGCTTCTTCATTAGTACTTGATGCATACCTATTGAGATCGCTCTCAATGGCTGGATACTCGCCATCTCTTGAGGCATGTATCACGTGTGGCACAGCTGGGGTTCAACCTTTCTTTCATGTGGCAACAGGAGGCGCACTCTGTGTTGCACATCGAGTTCCAGGCAGCGTAGCCCCACGAACCGAATCCGTTTTACTCATGCAGGCGTTATTGTCGGGTAATTGGGAGCAGGCAGATAATTCGCTGCCCCGAGATCGTAATGAAGTCTCGGGAATTGTTGCGGCTTATGTGCAGTGGCACCTTGAGCGCGGGCTTCGCTCGTTATCCCTTGTTGACCGGCAAACTGTTGACCGGCAAACTGTTGACCGGCAAGCAACCTGAGCATGGCAGACTTATAACGTGCCAATTGAACCACCACCACATGCAACTGGGTTAAAGCCACCCCAGATTGCAACGGAGCTAATCCCAAATCACATTGCAGTTGTAATGGATGGCAATGGCAGGTGGGCTAAAGAGCGCGGCTTACCTCGAAATTCTGGTCACGAAGCTGGCGAGGCCAGTTTGATGGATTGCATTTATGGCTCACTTGAACTTGGGGTCTCTTGGCTATCGGCTTATGCATTTTCAACCGAAAACTGGCGGCGTTCCCCAGAAGAAGTTCGTTTTCTGATGAACTTTAATCGAGATGTGATTCGTCGTCGCCGAGATGAAATGAATGACATGGGTGTGCGAATTCGCTGGGCGGGTAGAAGGCCAAAACTCTGGCGTTCGGTAATTGAAGAACTTGAAGCTTGCGAACGACTAACTGCTAAAAATTCAAAACTAACCGTGACAATGTGTGTTAATTATGGTGGAAGGGCCGAAATCGTAGATGCAGTATCTTTAATTGCTCACGAGGTTGCTGCCGGAAAAATTGATCCAAGCAAAGTTACTGAGAAAACATTAAAGAAATTTTTAGATGAACCAGACATGCCAGATGTAGATCTTTTCGTTAGATCAAGTGGCGAACAACGCTTAAGCAATTTTTTGCTTTGGCAAAGTGCTTATGCAGAATTTGTATTTCTCCCAACTCTTTGGCCTGATTTTGATCGCCGTCACTTGTGGCATGCCTGCGAAATCTATGCCTCGCGCGATCGTCGTTATGGTGGCGCTGCGCCAAATCCACTTCCAGCTGACTAAATTTAAGTTTTTCTCCGGTGTCACTCTCGCGCAATCAGCCTAAACAGGCAAGAATTCATGCTTGAATTAGACGATGAGTAAGAACAATAACCCCAAAAAGCCGACTCCAACGGTCCCCGTTGTAACGCATTCACTTTTGCGTAAAAAGATAACGAACGCTAGCGCGCCAGTTCTTCTTCGAATTCACGCCTTACCAAGATTCATTGTTCCAGCCTTGATGGCGGTATTCATGGTGCTTGGGCTGTTCTTGCAGCCACCGTTTTCTGGATTAGCACTGAGCGTTGTGACCACTTTTGTTGCTTGGCTTATGTATCTGTCCTGGCCGCTACTTGATCCCCGCTCGAAATTTATTCGCTTTACAGTTTTCTTGATTCTGGTCGCAGCTACTTTTGTAAATTACATTTCGTAACTAATGCTAGGCACCTTCCACTCACTTTGGACTTTTGAAGTTGATGACGATTCAAAATGGAACGAAAATGCGCGTGCGGCGCTTAGCATCCTGCAACGACAGACTGGTTTTATTTCAGCGAATATTTTCCACAGCGCTGATGAGCCACAACGGTACTTAGTTCAATCGGATTGGAAAGATGTTGGGTCCTATCGACGCGCTATGGGATCTATGGATTCCAAGCTAGGAGTTTGGCCATTCTTAGCTGACATGAAAGATGAAATAACCGCATTTGAAAAGTTATTTAGCATGACTGCCGATTCCACACTGGAATTTGAATCGAGTGTGGATGACTAAATATGATTTCCTAGATCGCGCCGATGCTGGCCGCCAGATGTTCGAAAAGTTCGGCCACAAGATTTTAGGCAGTGACCTCATAGTTGTAGTGCAGCCGGCAGCTAGCGAGATTGCCTTTGAGTTTGCTTCCGAAACGACAATCCCGATGCGTGATTTAGTAATTTCCCGCACCGCAGCCGGGGTTGTCATACCTCGTATTACTGCGGTCTTGGATCTTCGCGTCACGGTTATTGATGATGGTGTGGAAACTGGGACTACTGCAATGGCAATTGGGGCAATGTTGAAAACTGAAGGTGCAGCTGTGGCCACGCTAATGGTTCCGATTTGCCCAAGTTCGGTTATGCCACAGTTGCTGCAAGTTTATGACGCTGTGGATTGCGTTGTTTCGCCGCTTGCGCCGCAATCTCTTACTTTGCATTACGAAGTTAATTAACGGCATTTAATTAACCTGCAGTAAAGAAGCCGTAATTCCTCGATAGAATGGGGTTTCACGTTCACCGGCAACCAGTCGGATGACCTAATCGGATGTTGAGTTTCATGGATCGCGTAGACGCTGTAGTAAATCTGTCCAAACGTCGGGGATTTGTATTTCCCAGTAGCGAAATTTATGGTGGTTCCCGCTCTGCGTGGGATTACGGACCCCTTGGTGTCGAGTTAAAAGAGAATGTTCGCCGGCAATGGTGGAAAGCGGTAGTTCAGTCCCGCGAAGATGTAGTTGGACTTGATTCTGCAGTCATCCTGGCGCCACAAGTTTGGGCAGCTTCAGGTCACTTAGCAACATTTACCGATCCGTTGACTGAGTGCACTTCATGTCACAAGAGATTCCGCGAAGATCATTTACTTGAAGAATTCCAAGAACGTAAAGGCCGCCCACCCGAAGGCGGGCTTGCCGGTGTGCCGTGCCCAAATTGTGGAACCAAAGGTGAATTCACCGAACCAAAAATGTTCAATGGCATGTTGTCCACAAATCTTGGACCTGTCATTGATGAAAACTCATTGCATTACCTACGTCCTGAAACTGCGCAAGGTATTTTCACAAACTATGCAAACGTCGCGGCTTCCTCGCGCAAGAAACCACCTTTTGGAATTGGTCAGACCGGAAAGTCATTCCGAAATGAAATAACCCCTGGTAACTTCATTTTCCGCACTCGAGAATTTGAACAGATGGAAATGGAATTCTTTGTCCCACCTGGTACGGATGAACAGTGGCACGAATATTGGCTTGAAGAGCGCTGGAATTGGTATCTAGATCTTGGGTTATCAAAAGAGAATCTTCGCCGCTTTGAACATCCAAAAGAAAAACTTTCGCACTACTCCAAGCGCACTACTGACATCGAATATCGTTTTCAGTTTGGTGGCAGCGAATTTGCCGAGCTTGAAGGTATTGCAAATCGTACCGACTTTGATCTGAAAGCTCACATGGAAGCTTCGGGCAAAGATTTATCATTCTTTGATCAGGAAACTGGCGAAAAATATGTGCCTTATGTAATTGAGCCAGCTGCTGGATTAACCCGAGCAGTTTTGGCATTCATGCTTGAGGCTTATGACGAAGATGAAGCACCTAATACCAAGGGTGGCGTTGATAAACGTGTTGTCATGCGTTTTGATAAGCGCCTAGCACCAGTGAAAGCTGCAATTTTGCCGCTTTCACGCAACGCTGATTTAAGTCCAAAAGCTCGTGACTTAGCAACCGAACTTCGCAAAAACTGGAACATCGAATTCGATGACGCTGGCGCAATTGGACGTCGCTATCGTCGCCAGGATGAAATAGGTACGCCTTACTGCATCACAGTTGACTTTGAGACTCTCGAGGACAATGCAGTTACGATTCGCGATCGCGACACTATGGAGCAAGAGCGAGTGGGCTTGGATTCTGTTGTTTCCTGGTTAGGTCAACGCCTCGTAGGCTGCTGATGTATGCAGATCTGTTAGCGACTGATCCAGTCATCGAACTTGCTCCGATGGCGGGGGTAACTAATCGCGCATTTCGAAGAGTGTGTCGCGAAGCATCCACTGACATTCGAAATTCACTTGGCCAAACTGACCAAGACAATACGGTTTATGTTGCAGAGATGACAACTTCGCAAGCTCTTCTGTTACGACACCCTGAAACTTTAGATTTAGTGACTTTTGATGGAGATGAAAAAGTCCGAAGCGCACAACTTTATGGAGTTGACCCAGATGTAGTGGGCGCTGCAGTGCGAATGCTTGTGGATGAAGATATGGCAGACCACATTGATCTAAATTTTGGTTGCCCTGTTCCAAAAGTCACTCGCAAAGGCGGCGGTAGCGCACTTCCTTGGAAGCGCGACTTGTTTGCCAGCATCGTGAACTCTGCTGTTTCCAATGCCCAAGGCAAACTTCCAGTAACAGTAAAAATGCGAATTGGGATAGACCAAGACCACATCACATATTTAGATGCTGGGCGAATCGCTTCGCAGGCCGGGGTAACTTGGGTTGCATTACACGGTCGCACCGCTGCGCAGTATTACGGCGGTAAAGCTGATTGGAACGCGATAGCTCGGCTGGTAGAACATATTCCAAACACTCCCGTGCTTGGTAATGGCGACATCTGGTGCGCGCAAGATGCCCAGCGAATGTTAGATCAAACAGGTGCGCGCGGGGTAGTAATTGGTCGAGGTTGTCTGGGCCGGCCGTGGTTATTTGGGCAAATCCGAGCCTCCTTTGCAGGTGAAGTGGTACCAGCTGAGCCCAACTCGGGTGTGATTCTAAATTTGATGCGTCGACATGCGCAGTTATTAGTTGAAATGCATGGCGATGAGTTCCGCGGTTGCCAAGAAATGCGCAAGCACATGGCCTGGTACTTAAAGGGCGTGATTGCCGGCAGCGAAACTAGGGGAGCGCTGTCCTTGATTTCTAGTTTGGCGCAATTGGAATTGCTGCTGGCAAACATTGACCCTGATCAAATCCTTGATGAGGAACTTGCAAAGTCACCACGCGGGCGCACCACCCCAGATCGAAAAGTAAATCTGCCTGATGGTTGGTTGAATTCACAATTTATTTCTAGCGCTGAAAAAGAAACTGTACGTGAAGCTGAGCTTCTAGTAAGTGGTGGCTAAATGTTGGGCGAATACTTACCCACGGATACCCAGCGATGGGTTAATGAGCCAAATAAGAGTGTGGAGCGCACCGAATTTGCGCGCGACCGCGCTCGCGTAATGCACAGTTCTGCGCTGCGCCGGCTGGGTGTTAAGACGCAAGTCATGGAAGCTGGGCAAGAAGATTTCCCGCGCACTCGGTTAACGCATTCACTCGAAGTGGCGCAAGTTGGTAGAGAGCTTGGCGCAGCGCTTGGCTGCGATCCAGACTTAGTCGACACCGCTTGTTTATCCCACGACTTAGGTCATCCACCATTTGGTCACAACGGCGAAACTGCGCTAAATGAATTGGCAAAAGACATCGGTGGCTTTGAAGGAAACGCACAATCATTTCGATTATTAACTCGGTTAGAACCTAAAGCTTTCGACAGCTCTAATGGTCCGCGCGTCGGCCAATCAATTGGGTTAAACCTGACGCGCGCGGCACTTGATGCAGCTTCAAAATATCCCTGGACTAAACGTGAGGGACAAGTGAAATTTGGTGTGTATGACGATGACGCTGATGTCTTTCATTGGGTGAGAAATGACCGGACTGATGACGCTACCTGTTTTGAAGCCCAAGTTATGGATTGGTCTGATGACGTTTCTTATTGCGTGCATGATGTCGAAGATGCTGTTTTCGCTGGCCACGTAAACATTGACATCCTCAAGTCCAAAACTGGGCGAAGTGAAATTGTTGAAGTTGCCCAGAGTTGGTATGGCATCGAGTTTGAAAGTGATCAGCTTGATGCGGCATTAATTCGAATCAGCTCGCTCCCGAGCTGGCCAGCATCCTTTGATGGGACCATGAACTCTTTAGCTGCATTAAAAAACTTAACCAGCACTTTGATAGGGCGATTTTGCATTGCGGCGCAAAAAGCCACGCAAGCAACTTTTGGTACCGCTCCATTAACTCGTTACGCTGCGAACTTGGTAGTCCCGGGTGATGCTCGGTACGAAGTAACTGCGCTTAAAGCATTAGCTGCGAGATATGTAATGAATCGCGATGGCGCAGATCAGATGTATGCCAGGCAGCGCCAACAAATCCATGATTTAGTTGGCGTGCTTTCCCTAGACCCCATGGCTGGGCTGGATCGTTTCCACGCAGAATTATGGGTCAACGCAAAATCTCCCGAGGCTAAAGCCCGCGTTGTGATCGACCAGGTGGCTGCGCTCACAGACGTCAGCCTTGTGCAGTGGCACACCAGATTGAACCCGTAAAGTAGGCCCTGTGGCAGGGAAAATTCGCGAAGAGGACGTAGTTAGCGTTCGAGAGCGCTCCCGCATTGATGAGATCGTTCGGGAAACTGTAACGCTAAAGGCCGCTGGTGGCGGTAGCTACAAGGGATTATGTCCGTTTCATGATGAACGGACGCCATCATTTCACGTGACGCCAAGCAAGGGGCTTTACCACTGTTTTTCCTGTGGTGAGGGTGGCGACGTAATTACCTTTGTTCGTAAAATCGATGCTCTGACTTTTACTGAGGCTGTTGAAAAACTTGCCGGCAAGTACGGCATCATTTTGCGTTACGAAGAAGGTGGCGGATCATCTGCTGGCCAACAAAGCCAACGAGCACGTTTAATCGAAGCCCATAAAGTGGCGGGTGTGTTTTATCGCGCGCAGCTCCTGACTCCCGATGCGCAGCATGCCCGTAACTTCTTAACGGAGCGTGGTTTCGATCAAGCATCGTGGGACCACTTTGGAGTCGGTTACTCGCCCGCAGGTTGGGATGGTCTTCGTAATGAACTTCGCGGCAAGGGCTTCTCTGAAGAAGAGATGATCGCTGCCGGACTTGCAGTCGCTGGACAACGTGGCGCTTATGACAGGTTCCGCGATCGGGTGATGTGGCCTATTCGCGACTCCAGCGGTGACACTATTGGCTTTGGCGCTCGAAAGTTATCTGAGGCTGATCAAGGTCCAAAATATTTAAATACCCCGGAGACTCCGATTTATCGCAAATCCCAAGTCCTATATGGCATTGACTTAGCTCGGCGCGATATGGCAAAACAACAGCAAGCTGTTGTTGTCGAGGGTTACACCGATGTGATGGCCTGCCACTTAGCTGGAATAACTACTGCGGTAGCAACCTGTGGAACGGCGTTTGGCCCAGATCACGTAAAAATGCTGCGCCGAATTTTGATGGATGATGACACTAACCATGCTGAGGTGGTATTTACTTTCGATGGTGATGCCGCTGGTCGTAAAGCAGCACTGAAGGCATTTGGCGAAGATCAAAAGTTTGTGGCTTCAACTTTCGTGGCAATTGAACCGGGCGGTTTAGACCCATGTGATTTGCGATTGAAGCAAGGTGATGAAGCTGTCAAGGCATTAGTTGCAGCAAAGATTCCGTTGTTTGAATTTGTAATGCGTTCAACGGTGGAAGAGTTTGACTTAAACACTGCCGAAGGAAGAGTTGCCAGCATGCGCGCAGTTGCGCCAATACTTGCGGGCATTAAGGACACTGCACTGCGTCCGCAATACATTCGAATGGTGGCAGGGTGGCTGGGTATGGACGATGCCACCATTCGCAACGAGATGAATGCTGCGGGAAAAAAGTCAGCTCCCACACAGACAAGGCCACAAGCAGTTGCATCCTCGCAAGCTGCGCACGTCGAGCGCGAGGCACTAAAGTGCGTTTTGCAAACTCCGCATTTAGTTGGGAACTGGTTTGAGTCACTTGAGCCAAGTGTTTTTCTATTCCCAGCTGCCTCTGCTGTTTACTCGTCCTGCGTGCAAGCAGGCAATCCCTTGGAATTTGATTCAGCGCAAACTTGGATCACTAAAGTTTTGGAACAAGCACCAGATGAGGAAACTCGCTCACACATCAGGGCAATGGCTGTTGAGCCGTTGCCAAATGATGATCCAGATGAAAGATACGTGCAAGCAGTTTTAGCAAGAATTTTGGAAATGGATGCAGCGCGACGAGTTGCTGAGATAAAGGCCGCACTAAGCAGGGCGGAAGACGGAACTGATGATGCGGATAAAGCGCGTTTATTAGGGGACTTGCTTTCACTTGAAAGTTATCGCCGAGATATGCGTAACTTTGCCGTGGGTGATAGTTAATGAGCCGGCTCGCAAGGAATTCACAAATTCCAGTTGAGTTATTAGCAGCTATCCCCAAATCAGATCGAATCCTTGCATGGGCTGCGTATCAAGGCGGATTGATTGCTGTTACCGATAAGAATTTAATTGTTACGGGGGAGTCGCTTCCAACCCTGATTCCTTGGTCCATTGCACTGCAAGCTCGTTGGGAGCCTCCGGTGCTGACTTTAGTTACTCAACTAGATAGCCAGTCAGTGTCTGCAACGCAAACCTGGACTTTGGAAGAGCCCGGAAAAATACCGAGCGCCGTCCGTGATCGGGTAACCCATACTGTCGTAGTTGATAAAGCGTATAACTTGCCGAATGCGGGTAACGTCCGTTTTGTGGCAAGGCGTGATGGCAAAAACGTCACATGGATCACAGTGGTTGACGATTTGGCTGCAACTCAGAGCGCCGCAGGTGCAAAAGATGTTGCTGCGGCCATGAGCGAACTTAAGTCCATTTTTGGAATCTAGGTCGTTTCGCCACAGCGACTTCATTTTGTTAGGATTGACCAGTTAATCCCCTGTAGCTCAATTGGCAGAGCACTCGACTGTTAATCGAGTGGTTATTGGTTCGAGTCCAATCGGGGGAGCATTCCATGACAGATTGTAAACTTTAAGAATGTCACGGCGAATTTGGTTACTTGTGGGATTAATCCTGCTGAGTGCGTTACCAGCATCCTTGGCGTGGCAGGGCGCCTTCGCCGGGCCAGCATCAGCTGCCAATGCCACTGTTGCAAATAAATATCTTTCCTGCAGCTATCCAAAGGGCGCCCCTGGAAAGTACATCCCAAACGCGCGGTCCTGGCAGGAACAAGGATTCACCCAAGAAATCAGGGGAATAGACATCTCGGTTTGGCAACACCCAAATGGCAAGCCGATAGATTTTGCTCGCCTCAAATCTGATTTCGATATTTCGTTTGTGATTATTAAATCCTCCGATGGCGGGGTGCGCGGCAATGACAATGCCAAGAAATGGTTTCCAATTGATAGCGCCGCCGCCAAGGCGCAAGGTCTAATTGTCGGGGGTTATCACTACGCGCTACCCGGCAATATGGATCCCAATACGATCACAGATGCCAAACTGCAAGCTAAGCGAGCTGTTGCGCAAGCAAATGGCGCTCCGATTGGAGATTTGCCTTTGACTCTGGATATCGAAGAGCTGCCTTGTGGCTGGACCATAACCAGACTTGCTACTTGGACAAGTGCTTTCTTGGAAGAGGCACAGAGAATTACTGGCCGCACTCCAATTGTTTATGCCAACGGCAGCTTCATCGCGAGATTAGAAGATGCAGGCGCATCGGATTTGGCGCGCTATCCATTGTGGTTAGCCAAGTGGGGTCCAGAGCTTGGAACCGATCCAAGCGAAAATCGAATTTGGAAAAACAATTGGACAATTTGGCAATTCACTGCTGACGGCGAGATCGACGCTGTTCCGTCAAATTCAACTGACCTAAATGTATTTAATGGCACCCGGGAAGAATTCCAAAGTTTTATAAATCAGTAAATGTGCGCCAAGAGCAAAAGCTACTTAAGCAAACGCAGCCTCGAGCGCAACTTCAACCATTGCTTGGAAACCAGTTTCCCGCTCTTCAGCGGAAGTTTTTTCGTGAGTGCGAATCAAGTCACTGACTGTGCAAATTGCTAAGGCACGTCGACCATAACGAGCTGCAATTGTGTAAAGTCCACTAGCTTCCATCTCGATACCCAGCACGCCATGTGCTTCAAGCACATCGAAGGCATTGCTATCGTCATAAAAAACATCCATCGACGCAATACCGCCAACGTGGTAACTAATCCCGTGCGCTTTCGCCGCTTCAACTGCAGCTGTGAGTAATTCGTAATTAGCGATCGGGGCAAAATCTAAGCCACCCATGGCGCGGCGATTAATACCTGAATCTGTTGATGCCGCCATACCAATGATCACATCGCGTAGTTTGGTTTTTCCAATACCACCGCAAGTGCCAATGCGGATTGCAGTTTGGACATCAAAATCTTTGAACAACTCAGTTACATAGATAGAAATAGAAGGAATACCCATCCCGGTACCCTGAACTGAAACGCGGTTACCTTTGTAAGTTCCGGTGTAGCCAAACATGTTGCGAACTGCGTTGTATTGGACAGCATTTTCCAACATATTCTCAGCAACCCATTTTGCCCGTAGTGGATCGCCCGGAAGCAAAATTGTTTCAGCTATGTCGCCTTTATTGGCACCAATATGTACAGTCATAGCCACCAATCTACTGGGCTGTTCTATTAAGGTTGCGATTAGTCTCACTTTTAGGAGTTACTAATGGCAGCCGACCACGCAATATTTAATGCCAAGATAAACACCCAGGATCCGGATGCACCAAGTGCCTCTGCGATTGCTTGGTCGGGCAACCACGTAGTTGCCGTTGGAAGTGAGGATCAAGTTCGCGAATCCTGTGATGGCGCAACGCAGGTTGTTGATGCACATGGCGCTGGCGTAACTCCAGGAATTGTCGATGGTCATCAACATTTATTTCATGGCGCAGAATTTGCCCAAGGATTAAACCTTGATCGAATTTCAAATCTTTCAGATTTACGCGCTGCTATAGCGGCGCAGCGCAAACGTATTGGTCCAGGTAAATGGCTTATGGGCTTTGCCTTGGAGTACTCAGCTATCGGTGGCCCGTTTCACCATTCACTCCTTGATGATGCGGCAGGGGATGGTCCGATGTTTTTGTACACCCTTGATGTCCATACCGGAATGGTCAACGCCGAAGCTTTGAAGATCGCTGGTGTAACGGGTCCGATGCGAGTTGCAGATAATTCAGTCGTTGTTGTTGATCAAGATGATAAGCCAACTGGTGAACTACTTGAAATGGCTGCCATGCAAATTGTTTTGGCACATGTGCCCGTTGCCACAAGAAGTGAGCGATTGAAGTGGTACGCCGAAGCCATTGGAAAGCAAAATGCACTCGGTATCACTGAAGTTCATTTAATGGATGGCAATGTTGACACAGTAAGTGTGATGCGCGATCTTGAAGAGCAGGCGCAACTAAAGTTGCGAGTCCTGCTGCATCACTTCATTTACCCCTACACACCAATTGAAGAAGTCGAAGCAATGATGCAGACTCGTAATTTGAAAGGTTTGCGTTGGCAAGCTGACGGTGTGAAGTTCATGCTCGATGGCGTAATTGACACTGGAACTGCCTGGCTGGAACATCCAGATTCCCAAGGCGCGGGAACGCAACCGATGTGGCCCGAACTTTCGTTGTACCATCAGCGCGCTCGGCAGTTTCATGATGCAGGATTTCGAATTGCAACGCACGCAATTGGAGATCGCGCAGTTCGCGAAGTTCTTGATGTCTATGAATCTTTGCCGGGTGGTTCAAATGGCCGACACCGGATCGAACACATTGAGACTTCACCTGATGCCACAATTTCCAGATTTAAACCTCTGAAAGTAACAGCATCAATGCAACCAGTGCACGTTCGCTGGATTGAACATGACTTAAGCGATCCCTGGTCCCAGCGATTAGACACTACGCAATGTGCTCATGGCTGGCGCTCTGGCGACATTATGAGTACTGGCGCGCTAGTAGTCCTTGGTTCCGACTGGCCAGTTGCACCCTTTGATCCTCGAATGGGATTCTTTGCTGCGCAAAAGCGGCGAGCACATGACGTCTCTTTTGATGAACCAATTGGAACTACCCGGGCGTTAACTGGAGCTGAAACTCTGAGCGGTTACACCCGAAATGCTGCGCTAGCTGTTGGCGCGCAGGATGAACGTGGAATGTTGAAACCAGGAATGCAAGCGGATTTAGTTATGTGGCAGGAAGATCCGTCACTAGTGAACCCAAATGACGTGATAGATCTGCCCGTACTAAGAACGGTTGTCAGCGGTGAAACCGTTTTTCAGTCTTAGCTGAAAATCAGCAACTGACATTTCAAAGATTTCTTCCGGTCCGTCCTCAACATCTAGTTGTTGACCAACGTGAGAAAAACCAAATTTAGAAATAATTGCCATCGAAGGCAGATTGCCTGCGCTAACTGTGTAACGCAGTATTTTCACACCAGGTTGGGCGACTACCCAACTCCACATACCAAGCAGCGCTTCGGTTCCAAAACCGTTATTACGGCAGCCTTGAGAAATTCCAAATCCAATCTCAATCATTCCGGATTCATCTGGCGGTGCATGAAAACTTATTGATCCGACAATTTCTTTTGTTTCGCGCAGAACAATCCAGCGGATGAACCAAATGTTTGCTGCTGGGTTTTCTTTGACTTGTGGCACCCGCCACCGCAGTGGACCTGAATGATCATGTGACAACTCAAGGTGGGGATTAGCGAAATCCCGATCAGCAAGAAGCCCAGGGTTATCGGGATCTTCATGCAGCATCAACAATTCAGGAATTGGGATTAGGTGCAAGTCCAGTCGCGGGGTCACGATCAATTCAGCAGCGTTGCGCACCAAAAGAAGTTAGCAGAGTTCCTTTCGAAACTGGCCAAAGTTACTGGTTACTCAGGCTAATTCGCCGTTATTAGGTTGATTTTTCACGAAATACGGTGAATAATTACAGATTATGCCTCATTTCCGTATTTCCGAAGCAGCAGCCCTATTAAGCGTGAGCGATGACACGATCAGGCGTTGGGTGGAATCAGGCCGCCTTAAGTCAGCAACTGGCCAAGGACCCCAAAGCGTGGATGGCGCTTCGCTGGCTGGATTGGCAGTTGAGTTGGCTAAAGAATTCCGAGATGAGCGCGGTGCATCGGTAAGTGCGCGCAATCGAATTGTGGGAATCGTAACCAGAGTCGAGATTGAGGGCTTAGCTGCAGTTATTGAAATCCAATCTGGCCAAAATCACATAGTCAGCATGATTACAGCTGACGCTGCTCGCGCATTGGCACTTGAAGTTGGTAGTAAAGCAATTGCTAGCGTGAAATCTACCGACGTTGTAATCGAAAAAGGTTAGTTGGAACTGGTGCTAGCCAAGAAAATTGCGTTACTGACGGCAGGTGTGCTCGCACTAACTGGATGTTCAGACAGCGCCGATACCGCAACACAGAGTTTGGCCCCAAGCGCCGATACCGAAATCATCGTTTTAGCTGCTGCCAGTCTGACTCAAACCTTTACGGAAATTTCTAACAAGTTTGAATTAGCAAATCCTGGCGTCAAAGTCACGATCTCATTCGCTGGATCCGCGACACTTGCGGAACAAATCAAACAAGGCGCGCCAGTAGATGTTTTTGCATCAGCGTCTAGTTCAGCAATGTTTAGTGTTTCAAATGAAATTCCTAATTCAAAAACTTTTGCAAGAAACAGAGTTGTGATTGCCTATCCAATTACTAATCCAAAAAACATTATGAATTCGCGAGATTTGAATAGCAAAGATTTAATTTGGATTCAGTGTGACCATCAAGTCCCATGTGGGGCAGCAGCTGATGAAGCATTGGCGATAGATGGGGTAACTGCGCAACCAAAATCACTTGAACCAGACGTGAATTCGGTTTTGAATAAACTTTTAGCTGGCGAAGTAGATGCAGCCATCGTTTATCTGACAGATGTTTTTGCAAATTCAAATTTAACGTCGCTGGAATTTAGCAATAATGTCAGCGCAGCAACTTCTTACTCAATTGGCACATCAAATGAGGCAAGCTCAGCTGCGCAAGACTTTGTAGCTTTTGTCCTAGCGCAATCAGGCCAAGATGTTTTAATCGCGGCGGGTTTTGATGCGCCGCCAAACTAATAATCCAAAAGGGAGCGCAAAGCTAAATCCTGGCCTTGCCTTGCTTGCGCTGGCTGGATTTCTTGTTCTGGCATTGCCGGTCCTTGCGCTGTTAACACGAGTCCCATGGAGTTCATTTTTTGAAATAGCAGTTTCGAAAAGCGTCTTACTTGCGCTAGAAGTTTCGGTAGTGACTTCGACAATTTCCGCAGTTATCTCAGTTTTCTTAGGAGTGCCACTTGCTTGGTACTTAGCGCGTGGACCGCAAGCAAGAACCAGGTGGATTCGTCCGATAGTTATTGCCCCACTTGTTATGCCACCAACGGTTTCTGGCATCGCATTGTTGACTCTTATGGGGCGAAATGGCATGTTCGGAAAATACATCTATGAAGCAACTGGTTATTCGATGCCATTTACGACAACTGCGGTAATTGTTTCTGGGATTTTTGTTGGCATGCCATTTCTAGTTTTAGTACTGGAATCTGCGTTTCGTCAGACTCCGATAGAAGTCGAAGAGGCTGCTGCAACACTTGGCGCGCCACCCGCAAAGGTCTTTTGGCGAATTTCGTTACCACTTGCTAAATCTGGGTTAATCGCCGGCGCTGTCTTAGCTTGGGCTCGCGCACTCGGCGAATTTGGCGCAACCTTGATGTTTGCTGGTTCACTGCCAGGTGTTACTCGCACAATGCCAATGGCGGTTTACTCGGCAATAGAATCTGATCAAGGCAGCGCATTTGTGGTTAGTGCAATCTTGTTGGCTGTTGCAATCTTGGTGGTCTTTTTCTTACGCTCTAATTTGATTAAGACTTTTTCGCGCTAAGTTTTGCAGTATTTAGCTGAGTGCCTTAACGATTCGTGCCCAAACAATGTAAGAGGCAGTCAAAATGCATGCGCCAGCAATCTCAAGTTCTGGGCGAATGGGAATGTAACCATCAGGGGCACTAAACGCCGTAACGATTCCAACATTATTTACCAGAGCAAAGCCAACCCAAGTTAGCCACCAAGTTAGGGTTTCGCGCCCTATGAGTTCATTGCTCTGTTCGGAGTTACGAAACTTCAATAGATCCTCGATCATTAACTTGGGGAACCAAAGCGAAACCACTGGAACAATCCAGCCCCAAAAAATCCACGGCCGCTTTAATCTCATAGCTGTTGGGTTGGTCTCTTTCGCAACTTTGTAAAGTTCGTATAACCAGCGAGTGGTGAATATCCAAGCAACAATCATTGCGATTGGAACAAGTGAGGCAAGAGAATCATAAGTTGTTAAAATCTTTTCGGTTTCAACGCCAGCATCCAATTGATCCCGGTAGCTTTGCGCGCCCGATACCGAAGCCAAGGCAGCTAGCCAAACGGTACCCAAGAGCAATGAGCTCGAAGTAATTGCGCGGCGACTTAGCAAGGCGATGTCAGTTGGTTTGGCCATAACGCAATTGTGCCTTATCGGTCGGCAAACTGAGCCTTGCAGATGGCCACACGGATCTACCACCCCTGAATCAAGGGACATCCTCGCCCTACACTTGGGGTATTCATTCTTGAAAGGTATTAACAAATGTCAGAACGCATCGAGCCCACAATCACAGTTCTTGCTGGCAGCAAGATTGCAGTGCCACCAGCCGCGCTAAAGCCAAACAGCATAGATGGCCAAATGGAATCAATCTTGATGGCTTGGACTTCACCAGATACTGCAATTGAAACTGGAATTTGGGAATGCTCGCCGGGCACATTTATTGTGCATCGCGATGGTTATGACGAAATCGCACAGATCTTGAGTGGCCGAGCAACAATCACTGGTGAGGACGGAACAGTCGTTGAATTGAAAGTTGATTCCACAATTGTGACGCCAGAGGGCTGGCGCGGAACTTGGGTTGTGCACGAGCCAATTCGTAAAATGTTTGTAATTCGTCGGTTTAACAAGTAGTAAGAAGCAGTACAGATGAAACCAGAAGATATCGTTGGTCCTGTTGAAGGAACGAAAGTCCCGCGCTTTGCAGGCGAATCAACTTTTGCCAGATTGCCGCGCATTGATCAAGTTTCAGATTACGACGTAGCGATTCTTGGTGCGCCATTTGATGGTGGAGTTTCCTACCGGCCAGGTGCTCGGTTTGGTCCAATGGCAATTCGCCAGGCATCCCGACATTTGCGTCCGGCATATCACCCTGATTTACAAGTTGCCCCGTTTCGCACGATTCAAGCAGTTGATGCGGGCGACATTCCTTGCAATCCATTTGATATCGATAGCGCACTTAAGCAAATCGATGATGGTGCAAGTGAGTTAGTCAGTGATAGTCGCAAGCTGGTGACTCTTGGTGGCGATCACACAGTAACGCTGGGATTACTTCGCGCATTAGTAAAAGTTCATGGCCCTATTGCCATGATTCACTTCGATTCCCACCTTGATACTTGGGATAGTTATTTTGGCGCCGACCGCACACATGGAACTTTTATGCGACGCGCCTTCGAAGAAGGATTGCTGATCGAAGATAAGTCACTTCACGTAGGTATTCGTGGTCCGCTTTACGACCAGCAAGACCTTGTTAATGACAAGAAGTTTGGATTTTCCACAGTGCGCGCTGCAGACTTTGATCGCATGGGCGTGGCCGAAGTTATTGGGCTGGCACAAAAGCGCGTTGGAGATTGCCCGATGTACCTATCTATTGACATTGATGTTCTGGACCCAGCTTTTGCCCCAGGTACCGGAACTCCAGAAATGGGCGGGTTTACTTCACGCGAATTACTTAGCCTGGTTCGCGGGATGCCACGGGAACAAATGATTGGCGCGGATATTGTCGAAGTAGCGCCAGCATATGATCATGCAGAAATCACATCACTCGCTGCAGCGACGCTAGCTTATGAAATCATGTCGCTAATGGCACTAAACGTTACGGATAAGAAGGGCTAAACCATGTCGCTAACTTCACCAGACGAAATGTTGCGGGTTGATCCAGATCCAATTCGGCAAGCCCGAATTGATTTAGCAGCTGCGCATCGACTAGCGGTCTTTTATGGCTTTCACGAAGGTATCGATAATCACTTCACTTTGCTGGTGCCAGGTTATGAAGATCGATTCTTTCTGGCGCCATTTGGATTGCACTGGTCGGAAATGCAGGCCAGCGATTTTATGATCGTTGATTTAGATGGCACAGTTTATGAAGGTAATGGACTTGTTGAAGAAACTGCGTTCTTCATTCATGCTCCAATGCATGGCAGCGCCCGTAAATTACGAGCAGTTCTGCACACTCACATGCCTTATGCAACTGCCCTTGCAATGTTGGATGAACCAGATTTAGTTATGGCAAGCCAAAATGCGCTTGGGTATCGCGATGATGTTTTTTACGATTGTGATTACAACGGCTTGGCACTTGATCGCTCGGAAGGTGAGCGAATGACGCGTGCGCTAGGGGATAAGTCGATCCTGTTGCTGCGTAATCATGGAATTGTGACAACAGGTGCAACAGTTGCTGAGGCCTTCCATCATCTTTATTTCTTTGAGCGCACTGCGGAAGTTCAAGTTCTTGCACAATCAACTGGTCAGATGATCCGCGAAGTTCCAAAAGACATCGTTGATTTAACCGTTGAGCAGTTTAAGGATTCCACACATCTAAATGGCTACAGTCGAATTGACCTACATTTTGCAGCCTTAAAGCGAATGTTAGATCGCAGCCAGCCAGATTACGCCGCCTGAAGTTTCTAAAATTTATAAATTACGTCTGCGAAATGTGGCGTAGCAAATAAGTACAGAATCCGAAGTGGTTCGTCATCGTAATTATTAATTTGATGTAGCGCATCGCCAGGAATGTAAACCATGGTGTCAGTTTCTACTTCATACTCAACGTGTTCAATTGTGACTTTGCCTTTTCCGCTCAATACGTAATAAGTCTCTGGCTGCAAATGCCGGTGAGCTTCCAGGGATTCACCTTTGAAAACTCGCGCAACTCCCAGGACCATGTCGGTATCTTCGTCATCATTAACGCCCTGCAGCGCTTTCCAAGTGACTTTGCCGCGCGCAGCAACTTGGTCATCTGGCCACCCGGACCAGTCACCTTGGGACAAACGACGAACAATGGGTTCCACAATTTCTCCATCTATTTGGGCTTAATGCAAAGAGTACGGTTAATTATGGCAATACCAGTTGCGTTGACTCAGGTGGGCACGTACACTTAGGAGTAGTTGAAGGTTCAACTACCGCCTTAGGAGGCATTCATGCCCGCAATTACTGCCGACACATTGACTTTGCCACGACTAGTAGTGGCTCCAGATTCAAAAGCTCGCAAAGTAAAAATGATTACGAGTGCGCCACAGGCTTACGAAGGCGAGGGCTTTCCAGTTCGCCGAGCATTTGCGGGAATTCCGACAGCAGATCTTGATCCATTTATTCACATGGATCAAATGGGTGAAGTTGAATACTTGCCAGGTGAACCAAAGGGAACACCATGGCATCCACATCGGGGTTTTGAAACTTTCACCTACTTAATGGATGGCCGATTCCTGCACCAAGATTCCAATGGCGGTGGCGGCATTATTAAAGAAGGTGGCACGCAGTATATGACTGCGGGCGATGGCATTTTGCATATCGAAACTCCACCTGAAGATTTAGTTATGTCTGGTGGAATCTTTCATGGCGTACAGCTTTGGATTAATTTACCTAAGGCCAAGAAACGAATTGCACCTGCTTACCAAGATTTGCAGGGTTTGGATTCGGCCATGGTAACAAGCAGTGATGGTGGCGCATTAGTTCGCGTACTTGCTGGAAACATTGATGGTCACTCTGGACCTGGAATTTCTCACACTCCGATCACAATTACTCACATCTCATTAGCACCAGGAGCTCGGGTAGATATTCCATGGCGCACCGACTTCAACGCTCTGGCATATGTATTAAATGGCGCCGGAAATATTGGGCCAGCTAGTCAGGCAATTCAAACAGGCCAAATGGCAGTGCTTGTAGATGGCGATTACATTCGGATACAGGCCGATCAAATTCAAGATGCGCGTCACGAAACCCTAGATATTTTCCTAATTGGTGGCATCCCACTGCGCGAGCAGGTTTTCCAGTACGGCCCATTTGTGATGAGCACTCGAGAAGAAGTTATGCAGGCTATGGAGGATTACCAAAAGGGTCGCTTCGGCCACATCCCAGTGGATGCGATCATGCCGCACCGCCCTTAGTTAAGGCGTAATACCTCGGCAATTTGCAACTACTTATACTGATCTCATGTATGACATCGCTTTAAGTATTAATGCTTGTGTTCGATCTAAGACTCGAGCCGAGATTGCTTGGCTAGTCTCACCCAATTTAGGTGTGAATGCTTTGGCGCTCACTCCAGGCGGCGGACGCATCGGAAAAATCTTTGAAGGCGCCTTCGATGGCGTTATGTCAGATTATTCAAATCGCAAACTTCCGTCTGGAAGATTGTTAAACGTACTTGTTAACGAATTTGAAGCAACTATTTCCGGAATCCCGGTTGGCACAAATGCCCAGTTCCTAATCGTGCCAGCTGACGCTTTTGATCCGGACACTTGGCCAGCCATGATTGATCGCGTGCCGATCGCAATAGTTGCCCACTTAATAGCCGATGAAGTTACTCGGGTAGACGTATTTGATGAAAGCTCAATTTCAACGGCAGATCCACAAACTGCTGAGTTATTTGCAGCGGGAACTACAGGTTTCCAGGTTCACCCAGATCGCGTCATCTCAGTTCTATTCCCAGTCACCAGGTTGGTCGTTGCTGGCCAAGGTCCAAATGCCGAAGCAATCGCCGCTTTGGGTAAAACTTTGGGTTGGAATGTTTCAGTGGTTATGAGGAATGACCTGGCAATCGGGCTGTTAGCTTCACTTTCGCCATTAGATGCAGCAATCATCATGGGCCATGAAGTCGAAATGTCCAGCCGAAACTTAGGCGCTGCCATTGAGGGTAATGCTGGCTATATCGGCGCGCTTGGCTCAGCAAAAATGCAGCAGGATCGCGCCGACTGGCTGGCTTATCAAGAAGTAACTGATTTATCGCGGGTGCATGGACCAGCTGGGCTAAAAATCTCGGCAAGTACGCCAGCTGAAATCGCAATTTCAGTAATTGCCGAAGTCATTTCTGTTTTGAAGCAAAAATAAGCAACGAGACTTCCCCCCGTCCAAATACTGAGATATCCCCGCTTAGGTAAAGGTTTTTGATTTTTTGCAATTCTTGCAAACTTTATGCAGTTGTGGTGCTAGTGTCGTGACACATCTTGACTGCACTGACCTCATAGATACTCAGGAGAAAAAATGGCAATTGAGTCCACTGGCGCAGAACGTGGAAATCCACGCTTTTACTCCTTGATCGAAAATGCTCCAAAGACCGGTAAGTCGCCAACGATTTGGGCTTGGCCACAAATTACTGAGTACTTAAAAGTTGCCGGACAACCCGTGCAAGGTCCATGGCCACCTAGTCAAGAACAGCGACCAGATCCAGATGCTAATGATCTGCCAGTTGCAGTTAGAGACAACAAGTAGTTTTCCCGCGCAAATAAAAGTTTTAGAACACTAGTTAAGTTACTGAAAGGAAAGAAATGTATCCATCCAGATTTGGTTACGAGGCACCAAAAACACTAGAAGAGGCGATAGCGATTCTAGATTCATACGCTGGTGAAGCGAAGATTATTTCGGGTGGCCAGAGCTTGATCCCAATGATCAAACTTCGTTTCTCCGCGCCAGAGATGCTAGTGGACATTAATGGCATTGCTGGTCTTGACTATCACCGAGTCGATCCAGATGGCAGCATTCACATCGGCGCACTTTGCCGCCACGAAGAACTTGAAAACTGCGCTCTAATGGAAAAGCATGCGCCAACAATCGCAGCAGCTGCTCCGCTAGTTTCCGATCCAATTGTCCGCACGCGCGGAACTTTTGTTGGTTCGGTTTGTCACGCGGATCCACAGGGTGACTGGGCTGCAACTATGACTGCTATGGGTGGACACATCGTTGCGCAGGGTCCAAAGGGAACTCGGGAAATCTCAATGAAAGATTTCGTCATTGGGCCATTCCAAAACACACTCGCTTTTAACGAAATTGCAATTGAAGCTGTTATCCCAGCGCCAAAGGGTGTCCGTGTTGGAAACTACCTAAAGCTGGAACGTCGCGTTGGCGATTTCGCTACGGCATCAGTTGCTGTTTCATTGGAAATGAAGGGCGACACCGTTATCAGCGCCGGAATTGCGCTGGCTAGTGTTGGCGGTCGCACAATTGATGCCTCCGCTGCAGGTCAAGCACTTGTTGGCCAAAAGATCACACCCGAGTTAATCGCGAAGGTTTCGGCGGCGGTTGCAGCAACTGCTGAGCCTCGCACTGATCATCGCGGATCAGCGGACTACAAGCGTCAGATCGTTAAGACATTTGTTTCGCGAATTCTTACTGGACTTGCAACCCCATCACAGAAAGCAGCCTGAAAATGACCAGTCTTTATGACGAAGTACAAGCAGCACCAGCACCGGGAGTTGTGACTCGTCGAGTAACAATCAAGGTCAACGGTGATGATCGCACAGTAGATGTTGAACCACGTTTACTACTTGCCCACCTGTTACGCCAAGGCCTAAAGATGACTGGCACACACTCGGGCTGCGATAGCAGTAACTGTGGTGCGTGCGTAATTCTCTTTGATGGTCGCCCAATCAAGAGTTGCACAATGCTCGCAGTTCAGGCCGACGGCCACAGCCTTGAGACAGTTGAAGGTCTTGCATCTGCAAGTGAACTTCACCCAATTCAAGAAGGCTTCAAGGAAGAACACGGGTTACATTGTGGTTTTTGCACACCAGGCATGATGCTGGCTGCAAAGGCACTTCTAGACAAGAACAACGACCCAACAGAAGACGAAATTCGCTGGGCACTTTCCGGCAATTTGTGTCGATGCACCGGTTACCAAAATATCGTTAAGTCAGTTCTCTGGGCCGCTAAAAAAATGCGCGCAGAATCAAACTAGGTTGGAGTTTTAGACATGGCATTAGACGAAATTAAAATTGGTGGACTTG
>JBEEND010000002.1:0-102427 GCA_041192345.1 Actinomycetota bacterium | reverse complement strand
CAATCGTCACATCCCAAATCCCTGAAATTGACAATGTAATTGCCCAGATAGTTGTGCATCGCGGAAGTGAACCGCAAGCACCAGGTGAGCGACTTTGGTTGCGCAGTCCGAATGCAAATTCAGCGTCTGTCGCCGAAGATCAAGCACAAGATCCAACAAAATTTGGACACGTGCACATTTCGCTGTAATTGAGCCGTCAAACTTTAGCGCTCGAAAGTGGTTAAAGTAAGTATGTGAATTACAGTCTGAATACGCCATGAGTGATGCGAATCAAGATTCCAATGAAGAAGGCATCACCCATGAGATCAAACATGAGATCAAAGACGATTCCGAATTACTCGCTAAGGCGCTCGGTGGCTGGGCTGGCATAGTTGATTCTGGCCTACCATTTATGGTTTTTACCATCGCCTATCTTGCTACCGATCGAAATTTGCAAGTCACCCTCTATGCGGCGCTCGGCACAGCCGCGATTTTGGCGGTACTGCGACTTGCCCGGAGACAGTCGCTACAACAAGTACTAGCTGGCCTGTTTGGAATTGCGATTGCGGCATTTCTCGCGCGCCGTACTGGGAATGCGGATAATTTTTTTCTGCCAGGGATTCTGACAAATGCCGCTTATGCAGCCGCTTGTTTAGTAAGTATTTTTGCGAAACGGCCACTGCTTGGCTACGTCCTGGAAGCTATGCGTGGCAATGACATGTCGTGGGTGAAAGACAAAAAGAAGCATAAATTGTTTAGCACGATCACTTGGGTGTGGACTTTAATGTTTGGAATTCGCGTAGCAATCATGTTGCCTTTGTATTTCTTGGGCCAGACTGCTGCGCTGGGTACCTTGAAGATTCTGTTGGGGTATCCATTATTCGCACTTGCGATATTCGCGACTTATCGATTATTAACAAAAGACAAATTGCTTTCTGGTGAGAACTCATGACGGAGACACAAGAAACTCGAATCGGTGACGTTGTTGAATTAACTGTAGACAAAGTTGCTAATGGTGGTTTCTGCATCGCTCGCCACAATGGCCAAGTTGTGTTCCTGCGTCATGGCATTCCAGGTGAAGTTGTGCGCGCAGAAATCACTGACATCAGCAAGAAATTTTTACGCGCAGACGTAGTCGAGGTTGTTACTGCCAGCGAGCATCGAACTCCCGCGCCATGCAGTTACGCAGGAACTTGCGGTGGTTGTGACTGGCAGCACGTTAGCTTGTCCCATCAGCGAGAGTTAAAGAGTGAAGTTGTGCGCGAGCAACTTGCGCACTTAGGCGGAATCACACATGTCAATGGAAAACCCCTTGCGGAATTTGCGGTAGTAGCTCTTTCGCCGCAAGAAACTGGTTTACGCTGGCGCACTAGAAATCGGTACTCTCGCATCGGCGGGGTTTCAGTGGGCTTGAAGATGGCTCGATCACATACTGTAATTGAAATTGACGATTGCTTAATTGCTGTTGAGGGTTCCGTTGCCTTAGCGCAAGCTAAAGTGCATCTGGGTAATGGCGACATTAGTACTGCGCAGAGTTCTTCTGGTCAGCACGTAGTGGTTGATCAACGCGGTGGGCCATGGCTGGATGAAACAGTAGGAGATCGTAGTTGGCGAATTCATGCTGGTTCGTTTTGGCAAGTTCATAAAGATGCTCCAGAAGTTTTTGTGCAAACAGTTCGCCGCTTCGCGAATTTAAAAGCTGGCGATAAAGTGTTAGACCTTTACGCCGGTGCGGGATTATTCGCTGCCAGTTTGGGAGCCGATGTTCGGGAAAATGGTGAAGTCGTTGCAGTTGAATCAGTGATTGACTCCATGCGCGATGCTCGTCGCTCGTGTAGCGATTTGCCACAACTTGATTTGATTACGGCAGATGTGACGAAGTGGATAACTCAAATAGATGAAGATTTTGAGGTTGTAATTCTGGATCCACCCCGCGCCGGGGCAGGCCTTCCGGTAATTACCGAAATTGACCGCATTGCTAAGCGCGCGATTGTTTACGTAGCTTGCGAACCAAGCGCGTTGGGACGAGACGCAAAGTACTTGGCAGATGCTGGCTGGTCAATGACTCATCTTGTTGGCTTAGATGCCTTCCCGATGACTGGCCACGTGGAATGCATCGCGCTTTTTGAAAGATTTTGATCACCTGAGGTAGAAAATCCCAGTATTCAGGCGTATAATTTATCTTGACATCAAGATACTTTAGGAGTCTCGTGAGCAGCCTTAATTCCTTCAAAGCCCAATCCGAACTTACTGTGGGGGATAAGACTTTCACGATTTTTCGGCTGGATGTGTTTCCGCATTCACAGTTGCTGCCTTTCACCCATAAAGTTTTGCTGGAAAATTTGTTACGTACTGAAGATGGCGCAAATGTCACTGCTGCGCAGATTCAGACATTGGCTAATTGGGATTCTCAAGCTGAGCCAACTGATGAAATTCAATTCACCCCAGCTCGCGTGATCATGCAGGATTTCACCGGAGTTCCCTGCATAGTTGATCTTGCGACAATGCGGGAAGCCGTTACCGAACTTGGTGGGGATCCAAATCAAATTAATCCGCTAGCACCTGCTGAACTTGTGATTGACCATTCGGTAATTGCTGATTTCTTTGGGGACTCTGCAGCTGCCGATAAAAACGTTGAACTTGAGTACGAAAGAAATAATGAGCGCTATAAATTCTTGCGCTGGGGTCAGGACGCCTTCACAGATTTTAAAGTTGTGCCACCTGGCACGGGAATTGTTCATCAAGTAAACATTGAGGCGTTAGCGCGCGTAGTAATGGTTCGAGATGGAATGGCATATCCAGATAGTTGTGTTGGTACTGATTCACACACAACTATGGTCAATGGCCTTGGCGTACTTGGTTGGGGAGTCGGCGGCATTGAAGCCGAAGCTGCAATGCTCGGGCAACCAGTTTCGATGTTGATTCCACGTGTCGTTGGCTTCAAATTATTCGGACAGATGCAGCCGGGCACAACAGCTACTGACTTAGTGCTAACAATTACCGAAATGTTACGTAAGCACGGCGTGGTTGGAAAATTTGTCGAATTCTATGGCGAAGGTGTTACTGCCGTTACGTTGGCCAATCGCGCAACGATTGGAAACATGAGTCCAGAATATGGATCCACTGCTGCCATTTTCCCAATTGATGAGGAAACACTTAATTACCTGCGACTAACGGGCCGACCAGAATCTCAAATTGCATTAATCAAGGCTTACACCCAAGCCCAAGGTCTGTGGCACGACGTGACACTCGAGCCAACATATTCCGAATACATCGAACTTGATTTAGGCGAAGTTCGCCCATCGATAGCTGGACCAAAACGACCACAAGATCGCGTCCCACTGGCAGATGCAGCAACATCTTTTGAAACTGCAGTAGCGACCTTTACTAAAGACCGAAACAAAACTGGTGCAGTAACTGTTGGTAAAGAAACCTTTGAGGTTGGAAACGGCGCAGTAGTGATTGCAGCGATAACTTCCTGTACAAATACTTCAAATCCATCAGTGATGATGGCTGCTGGTTTGCTTGCTAAAAAAGCAGTTGAAAAGGGTCTAGTTAGTAAGCCTTGGGTTAAAACCACCTTGGCACCTGGATCACAAGTAGTTACTGATTACTACAACAAATCAGGACTCACAAAGTACTTGGATGCGCTTGGGTTTAATCTCGTTGGCTATGGTTGCACAACTTGTATTGGTAATTCAGGTCCAATCGCACCAGAGATTAGTTCAGTAATTGCAGAAAATAATTTGGCTGCCGTTGCAGTTCTTTCTGGAAATCGAAACTTTGAGGGTCGAATCAATCCAGATGTAAAAATGAACTATTTAGCTTCGCCACCACTTGTAGTTGCATATGCAATTGCCGGTTCGATGGCAATTGACATCCAAAATGATTCACTTGGTGATGATAAAGATGGCAACCCGGTTTACTTGAAAGACATCTGGCCAACCTCACAGGAAATTGCAGATGTCATTGACTCGTCAATTGATGCGCAGATGTTTACCTCGCGCTACAAGGACGTCTTTGCTGGCGATGCGCGTTGGCAAAATCTTGATACGCCAACCGGCGCGACTTTTGCGTGGGATCCAAATAGCACTTATGTTCGGCGACCTCCATATTTTGAAGACATGCCAGCTAACCCAGTGCCTGTCACCGATGTTGTTGGTGCGCGAGTACTTGCGAAGTTAGGTGATTCCGTTACGACTGATCACATTTCTCCCGCAGGCTCAATTCGCGAAGACAGTCCAGCGGGTAAGTACCTTAAGGAAAATGGCGTCGCCAGAGCAGACTTTAATTCCTATGGATCACGTCGGGGAAATCATGAAGTAATGATTCGTGGAACTTTTGCAAACATTCGTCTGCGTAACCAACTACTTGATGATGTCGAAGGCGGATTCACACGCGACTTCACATTGGCTGATGCGCCGCAAACTTCAATTTATGAAGCCTCAGTAAATGCTGCAGCGAAGAATGTGCCGATGGTAATTCTTGCTGGCAAAGAGTATGGATCAGGCTCATCACGAGACTGGGCTGCAAAGGGCACCGCGCTGCTTGGAGTTCGAGTCGTGATTGCAGAATCTTATGAACGTATTCATCGCTCTAATTTGATTGGCATGGGAGTGCTACCTCTGCAGTACCCAGCAGGAGACACTGCGGACTCACTTGGCTTAACTGGCACTGAGACTTTCGATGTGACTGGAATTGTGGAGTTGAATAGTGGCGTAACGCCAAAAACTGTTACAGTCACAGCGCGCGCTGAAGACGGTAAAGTCGTGACCTTCTCGGCAGTTTTGCGAATTGATACGCCAGGGGAAGCCGATTATTTCCGCCATGGTGGAATTCTGCAATACGTCCTTCGTTCACTCGTAAGCGCCTAACCGCTTAACTTCATGAACAGTTGGCCATCTGATCTGACGCCTGCTGGTGCTACCGGTTGGGAAGTTAAGGCAGTGGCTTGGTTGCTGGATCGTTGTCCTTCAGAGTTTCGGACTTACGAAATATTCCGAACGCACCCAGCAGCGCTCGGTTACGTAACGCAATTTCATTTGGAACATCAAGTGCAGGCAATTCGAGATGCCTACCGAAGCGCGCGAACGACTGCCAATTTAAAACCGGAACCACTCGATGAGCTACTTGCTGCGCTAGAGCATGAAGGCGCTCGGCTAGCTCTGGAATTAGAGCAAGCAAGCTCGGTTATCAACGCTCTAATTGGCCAGAATTCCAATTAACATAGGCCTGTTTCGGAGTAGGTCAGTGCGCTGGGGCAGGGAAATTTACTCAATAGTTGATTAGACTTGGCAGATGATCCCGCGGTAATTCGCTGGGAATCTCGAGTGCGAATTGATTTGTGAGGGTGGGTTTATGTCGATTTTAAAAGGCGTTGAGTCACCAGCAGACTTGCGCACATTGACACCTGCGCAACTTGATCAACTTTCCATTGAGATCCGAGGATCTCTAGTGGATTACGTGACACGTACTGGCGGTCACTTAGGTCCAAACCTTGGCGTAGTTGAACTGACTCTGGCATTGCACTTAGTTTTTGATTCGCCTAAGGACCCAATCCTGTGGGATACGGGTCACCAAACTTATGTACACAAAATGATTACTGGTCGCGCTGGAGATTTTAATTCACTTCGCCAAGAAGGCGGGCTATCAGGTTATCCGAGCCGCGCTGAAAGTATTCACGATGTTATTGAAAACAGCCATGCTTCAACTGCGCTTTCTTACGCCGATGGCATCGCAAAAGCTTTTGAGATTCATGGCGAAAGTGATCGTCATGTCGTTGCAGTCGTAGGCGACGGCGCTCTTACGGGCGGAATGACTTGGGAAGCGTTAAATAACATTGCGGATGGTTCGGACCGATCGATAGTAATTGTTGTTAATGACAACGAACGCTCATACTCACCAACTATTGGCGGCATGGCGCGACATCTGGCCACGTTGCGCACAAATAGAGGTTACGAAAAATTTTTAGACTGGGGTAAATATGTCTTGGAACGAACCCCAGTAGTTGGCGCGCCAGTTTATGACGCCCTACACGGTATGAAAAAAGGCATTAAAGATTTCATCGCACCGCAAGGTTTGTTTGAAGATCTAGGTCTTAAGTACATCGGACCGATTGATGGTCATAACATCTCTGATATGAAATTTGCATTTCAACGTGCGCGCGATTTTGGTGCGCCTGTGATTGTTCATGTAATTACTGAAAAGGGTAGGGGTTACAAACCTGCTGAATCAGATGAAGCTGACCGATTCCACGCGGTAGGGATTGTAGATCCAGATACCGGTAAGCCATTAACGCAATCAGCAAAATCTTGGACCTCAGTCTTTTCGGGTGAACTAGTTGCGATTGGAAGTGAGCGACAAGATGTTGTTGCAATCACAGCAGCCATGCTCGGCCCAACTGGTTTAACTGCGTTCGCAGACAAGTTCCCGACTCGTACTTTTGATGTTGGAATTGCGGAGCAACATGCAGTCACCAGCGCTGTTGGTATGGCACATGCTGGACTCCATCCAGTTGTTGCAATTTATTCAACATTCTTAAATCGCGCAGTTGATCAAGTGATTATGGATTGCGCGCTTCACAATGCGGGTGTCACCTTTGCCTTAGATCGCTCTGGAGTCACCGGAGACGATGGCGCCAGCCATAACGGAATGTGGGATATGGCGTTATTACGGGTCGTGCCGAATTTGGATTTGTTTGCCCCACGTGATGGTCAGCAATTGAGAGCTGCGCTTCGAAGTTCGGTAGCAAAATCCGATCATCCAACGGTCATTCGATTTTCCAAAGGCGCAGTGCCGGCTGACATCCCAGCAGAAACGCAACTTGGTTTCGCTGATGTGTTGCTAGAAAACCAACGCCCAGATGTCAGCATCGTTGCAATTGGTGTGATGGCAACTCCGGCGCTCGAGGCTGCGCAGAGTCTGCAAGGACAGGGCTTTAACGTGGAAGTAATTGATCCCGTGCAAGTGTTGCCAATTTCGTCAGGGCTTATTAACTACTTAAGCAGCCGAGAATTTGTAGTCACAATTGAAGACGGCCTAGTTGATGGCGGTATTGGTGAAGCGATTGGTAGTGCGCTGCGTAACGCCAACTCGCCAACTCGAGTTATGTCACTTGGCGTTCCAAAGAAATTCTTGGATCATGCGACTCGCAAATCAATTCTAAATAGCTTGCAGCTTGATGCCCAAGGGATTGTAGCAACAATCGCTGAGGGTCTAAAGACGACCGTTAGGTAACAACTTTCGCTGGTTGCGAAACTTGGTTTTCAGCCATAGCCCAAATGGCAGTCTCCAAAACTGGAGCGACAATATCAATTTGCCAATTTCTTGCTCCAAAATTCATTAACTCAACGCGCAGCAGTTCTGGCGTCTCGGGCGGCGACCAAAGTACTCGACGAATTGTTTCTGGCGTCATCAAATTTTCAACAGGCAAATTTAATTCTTCTGCCGTCGCAGCTAATTGTCCGCGCGTGAATTCAAGTCGGCGCCAGGCCACAGGATTGCGAGCTTCCCAGTTGCGCGGCGCGGGCGTGCCAGTAGCCGGCAACTTAACTGGTGGCAACTGATCTTCAGGTAATTCATGGGCGCGAATCGTTGCTTGAATCCAGGTATCAGCGTGACGCTTAACATTTCGTAAATGCATGAATGAAAGAGTCCGCAAGTCCGTCCTTGTGGTCAAGCCTGAATTAGCTATTGTGACGATGTGTGAATCCGAAAGGATGCGCCCAGCAGCGATATCTTGTTCGCGCGCAATTTCATCACGCGCTTGCCAAACTTCTCGAACAACTGCAATTTCGCGTGGACTACGAATGACGTGCATGCCAGAAGTCCGGCGCCATGGGTCAACTCGCTCAATTGGAACAGTGGTTCGGCGGACATGATCGAATTCTTGGATAGCCCACTCACGTTTTCCAGCAGCAATAAGTTGTTGATCCAAAACATCCCAGAGTTCGATGAGGAACTCCACATCCAGCGCTGCATAGTTGAGCCAAGATTCTGGAAGTGGGCGAGTGGACCAATCTGCTGCGCTGTGTTCTTTAGCTAAGGCAAAGCCAAGTTGGGTTTCGATCATTGGACCTAAACCAACTCGAGGTAATCCCAGTAGTCGTCCAGCTAACTCAGTATCAAATAACCCAGCAGTTGGAACTAATCCAACTTCGGCTAGACAAACTAAATCCTGGGAAGCTGCGTGCAAAATCCAATCAACATCTTGCAATGCTGTTTGCAGCAAATCGAGGTTCTCAAAACCTGTTGGATCAATTAAGTGTGAACCGCAACCCTCGCGGCGAAGTTGTATTAAGTAGGCCCGCTGGCTAAATTTGAATCCGCTAGCTCGCTCAGCATCTAAGGCAACTGGACCAGTTCCTTGCGAAATTGCAGCGACGATTTCAAGCAATTCTGCGGGTGTGGTAGCAATTTTTGGTAGCCCATCACGAGGTGCTGAGACCTTAATGCTGGTGACTTCTGGAATTTCTTCGGCAACAACGATCTCTGTTAAATCGCCATTATTTTCCGATGTCATACCTAATGTTATTAGCGCTTACGGGAGAGCGCTGAAACACCTTCTGGCAATGGCGTTAAGCCGGAACTTTTTTCAACTAATGCCAGCCAAGCTGCAATGTGAGTTGATAAGTCTGCGCCATCGGGTGACCAGGATGCACGAATTTCTAAATCGGTATCAGTTGAGCGATCTTCTAAGCCGGCAAATGATCGGGATACTGTGCGCGTGACGGTTCCAGAGACATTATGGTAATCCGCGCTCGCATCGCGCAAGGCGTCAGTTAACCAAGACCAGGCAACTTCGTCAAAGAGATCATCAGTAACTACATCTGACTCAATTGGAGCGCGCACGAAAGAAACGACTCTAAATGTTCCATCCCAAGTATCTTGACCCTCTGGATCATGCAGAACTATGAAGCGGCCAACTGCGAGTTCTTCATCGTTGGCATCGATGGCCTCTACCGCAATCGCAATACTGTGGGGAGCTAGCCGACTCGGCGCTGGTACTTCTTCCAGGACAAATTCTGGGCGCAGTATCGGAGACTTTAAGCTAGCTAAAGCGCTCTCCCAAATGTCCACGCTCGTCGCACCTGCTTCCAATAACTTCATTACTTGCAAGCATATGAAAGATGAACGTGATGTAGGTCTAGGCGCGCGGTTAGGTAGGCTAACTAAATGCCCGTGATTCTCGCACTCCTATCAAGTTTGGTTTGGGGTTTAGCCGATTTTCTTGGCGGCACATTAAGTAAAAAGCGCAAAGCAGTCGCAGTTATTGGTGGCTCGCAAAGTTTTGGGTTACTTTTCGTCGCGCTTCTGGCAATTGGGCTACAAGCTTGGACTTGGAATGAGACTGTTTGGATAAATGGCGCGATAGCTGGCGCCATGGGTCTACTCGGACTTGTTGGTTTTTATACCGCACTCGCGACTGGTCAAATGGGAATTGTGGCGCCGATTTCTTCGCTAAGCGCGGTAGTGCCAGTCACAATCGGTTTAGTGCAAGGTGAGCGACCATCAGCAATGCAACTTACTGGGATTGTGGTGGCATTAATAGGTGTCATTCTGGCAAGTGGACCAGAGCTAAACGGCAAAGTAGATCCGCGCCCAGTTTTCTTAGCGTTTTTTGCGGCGGTGAGTTTTGGTTTCTGCGTCTACTTCATGGCCAAGGGTGCCCGAATAAATCCCACTATGACGGTAACTGCTATGCGCGCAGTACAAGTTGCGCTTGTTCTTGTTTTGTTTTTGGCAATTAGAAATCTTGGCGGGCTTGTAAAACGTGACGTCCCTATGTTGGCAACAATCGGCGCCAGTGACGCGGGCGCAAACGTCCTCTACACATTTGCAGCCTCACTTGGTTTACTCTCTGTTGTTTCAGTACTTGGTTCGCTTTACCCAATCATCACGGTGCTATTGGCCTGGTGGATTCACAAAGAGCGATTAATGCGAGTCCAATACATTGGAATTGCCATTACTTTTAGTGGCGTTGCCTTACTTGCTTTGGGTTAGTAACTAGCTTCCAGGTAACAAAGTCATGGAAATTGAATTAATGCAATAGCGCAGATCTGTTGGGGTCTGGTAACCCTCACCCTCAAAAACATGTCCTAAATGTGAGTCGCAAGTTGCGCAACGAATCTCGGTACGCACCATCCCCATGGTTTTATCTTTGATTTCGATTACAGATTCGGCAGCAAGGGGAGTGAAAAATGATGGCCACCCGCACCCACTGTGAAACTTTGCATCACTTCTAAATAATTCCGCGCCACATGCGCGACAAGCGTAAATGCCGCTGGTTTCAGTGTCAGTGTATTCACCAATGAAGGGGGCCTCAGTTCCGGACGCCCGCAGCACGCGATACTCCTCAGGGCTTAATTCGTTGCGCCACTGCTCGTCAGACTTTTCTACTTTTTCAACCATGCCTAAAGGTTACGCCAGAAATGAAAACTATGCTCTCGTCTTTAAGTAGCGGTGGAACTTAAACTCGCCAGCCATCGCGCTCGCAGCAAGGTGCCAGTTCTTATCATCAGGCATTACATTCGGCAGTGAGCTTTCAAGGCCAGCGAAAACTGGCGAAATTGTTAAGTCATATTCATCTACAAGTTCGGCTGTGAGTAGCTGTGATAAAAGTCCAGGTCCGCCTTCGCAAGTAATTTTTGGAAAGCCCAAGTCAGAGAGAGTTTCGATAAGTCGAATTGCGAAATTGCCATCATTTAAAACTGGTACGACTTTAGCCACGTTAAGCAATTCTCTCGTTGGTTCATGATTTCCAGCGTTGATAATTACAGTTTGCTGTTCGCCACCGTGAAAAAGCGGAGAGGTTAAGTCAAAATCTAAACTCGAGCTAACTATGGCAAGAGTCGGTGTAGGTCTATTTAAGAAAGCGAACTCTTGACGCATTTTGGGCGCGCGATAGTTTTCTTGGCGAGCAGTATTTGCTCCAACTAGCAAAACATCGGAAAGCGCTCGCAATAGCAACAGCAGCGATAAATCTTGCGCACTTGTTAAATCGCGCGAAGTGTTATTTGGTCCGACAAATTGTCCATCTTGAGATACCACCATGTTGGCTCGCACCCAAGAAGCTTTTGGCGGCTGATAATGCTTGGCAATTTCTTGCAGCGACGCAGTGGCCAGATCTAGAGTCACGAGACACATCCCTACCGCCCAGTGCAACTTAAGTGGTGGTCGATACAGGACTTGAACCTGTGACCTCTTCCATGTCAAGGAAGCGCGCTAGCCAACTGCGCCAATCGACCGTTGTAGAAAACTACGGTTATTCTTCGTGCTAACTGCTCAATCTTAATTATTATCTCGATGCAATTACGAGGTGGAGACGGGATTTGAACCCGTGTACAGGGATTTGCAGTCCCTTGCCTCGCCTCTCGGCCACTCCACCGTGGTAGCCCAATTACGAGCTCTTCCGAGCGGATGACGGGATTCGAACCCGCGACCCTCACCTTGGCAAGGTGATGCTCTACCACTGAGCCACATCCGCATGCAGGCTTAACCTGACCCCGTTACCTTAGCCCAATTAAGGCGTGGGTTCAAAGTCAGGCAATTTAACTTCGTAAACTACTGACATGACTCAGGGCCATGCCATTGCACTTTTTGGTAATCAAATGGCAACTGATTTGATCGAAGCAACCACTGACGTCAATCGATTAAGCAGCGGTGGCTGGTGGGCAATCACTCAAACTTTTGAGGGTGAATTTGCGGCATTTCGGTTTGGCAATGTGCAGCCCCTCGATTTTGGGGTCTTAGCTGAACTCGGAATTTACACACTGGGTAACTATCAAGGGGTCACCATTGATAGCTGGAAATCATCCATGTCTCAGGCGCAGTACACCGAAGCTGTCGAGGCTATTAAAGCCGACATTGCAAAAGGTTGGGTTTACCAAGCAAATCTTTGTCGAGTTTTGTCGGCGCCACTGTCAAATGATCTTGATGTATTAGGTCTTTACAAATTACTTGCGCAACATAATCCAGCTCCATATTTGAGCGCACTACTTGTCCCTAAATCTATTTCTGGATTTGCTATTGATGTTCGAATTGTCAGCGCATCACCAGAATTATTTATCTCGCGAAATGGACAAGTACTTCGTTCGAGTCCGATCAAGGGAACCGCTCGCGTAGCGGAGGAACTTCTTGCCAAGGATCAAGCCGAGAACATCATGATCGTTGATTTAATTCGCAATGACTTAGGCCAAGTTTGTGAGGCTGGCTCGGTACAAGTTACTGATCTACTCCGTCTCGAACAACATCCTGGTCTTGTGCACTTAGTCTCGGATGTCGAAGGGACATTACCTAGCCAAATTAGTTGGCAGGAAGTTCTTAAGGCAATGTCGCCACCAGGATCGGTAAGCGGCGCCCCCAAGAGCAGTGCGCTTGAAGTTATCCATCGGTTAGAGAAAGCGCCAAGAGAAATCTATTGCGGCGGATTCGGGTGGATTGACATTGATAAAAACGTTGCGCAGATAGCAGTTGGAATTCGAACGTTTTGGCAAAGTGAAACAGCAGATCAACGACAAGTTAATTTTGGAACTGGCGCGGGAATAACTTGGGATAGTGATCCGCTTGGTGAATGGCACGAGACGACGCTCAAAGCTTCGCGACTACTTGATATCGCTGCAATGGAATTAGACTAAGAGGTATGCAGGCAACGCACTTCTGGGTCAATGACGAGCTCGTTCCAGTAACGCAAGCTAAAGTCAGCGTTCTTGACCACGGTTTTACGGTTGCTGATGGCGTTTTTGAAACGCTATTGGTATTAGACGGCGAAGTATTCGCGCGGGATCTTCATCTGACACGGCTAGCTAAGTCAGCAGCTGGTCTGGGTATTGCGCTACCAGATGTAACTAAATTGAACTCTGCAATAGATCAAGTACTCAGCGCTCACAAAGCTATGGATTTTGGAAGATTGCGGGTGACTGTAACCAGCGGTTCGGGTCCACTTGGTTCTGATCGGACAAATGCAGAACCCACTTTGGTAGTTTCGATATCGGCCCAAGATAAGTGGCCAGATTCAACTTCAGCATTGCTAGTGCCGTGGACTAGAAATGAAGATTCGCCACTTGCCGGTCTTAAAACAACTTCGTATGCCGAGAATGCCTATGCACTTGAGGCTGCAAAGTCACGTGGTTTTTCGGAAGCACTTTTTTGCGATACGTCTAAGCGATTGAGTGAAGGCACTGGATCGAATGTATTCTTAGTCTCGAATGGGGTTGTGATCACACCTTCGGATGCAAGTGGACTGCTGCGGGGAATCACGCGAGATTTGGTTATTACATGGGCGCGAGAATCAGGAATCGAAATTAAAGAACGTGACGTTAGCCCAGGCGAACTTTGGGATGCGCAGGAATTGTTCTTGACTTCTTCTACTAGAGACGTATTACCAATAACCGAGTTGGCTTCATTGGATTCTGCTTTGCAACTAGGCAGTCATCGCACACTTGAAATCGGCGCAGTGACATTAAAACTTGCGGCAATCTTTAGGCAACAGCGCGCCAGAAACATGAACCCATGAGCCCAAATAAATCTGGTAAGAAACTTTCACTGGCCGATCTGATGTATCGCAAATACATGGGCCGACGAGATTCAGTGCGCACAAACCGAACACTTGATACTGCTTGGCGAACCGTGATTCTTGTGGTTGGACTGACAGTAGTTGGCCTTGGTTTATTTTTCTTATTGTTCCCTGGTCCTGGCTGGGCGGTGGTATTTGTCGGCCTCATTATTCTTGCCACTGAGTATGCCTGGGCACAGAGATTGCTGAATCCATTGAAAGCGTTTACGTCTCGACTAGCGATACTCTTCACGAGTCGGGAGTTCCACGAAAAGCGAATGAAGGTAATTTTGGTTACGACCATAGTTATCATCACTCTTGCCTATGCATACTGGTCTAAATGGGGCGCGACTATGCAAGGTTTCGCACCGCTGGTGGAACCGATTGAGAACTTATTCAACATCGAAATTTAATGAGCTCCTGGTGTCCAGCCTTTATGTCTAGGGCTTAATACACCCCTAGAATTGGGTCATTATCTTCTTTGACAAGGAATCCACGTGTTGAACGTACTTGTAGGACCCGATCGAATAAGCACTACCTTCGATCCCGGTGCGTGCGCTTACGACGCCGTTGGAGATAAAGCTCGCCAAGTTGTTGTCGCTCGGGTAAACGGCGAAGTAGTCGACCTTAGCCACGAACTAAGCGATGGCGATCACGTTGAGCCAATTCTGATCTCAGACCCAATTGGTTTGTCTGTTTTGCGGCACAGCGTTGCGCACATAGTCGCACAAGCCACGCAAGCAGTTTTCACTGACGTCAAGCTTGGTATTGGTCCGCCAACTAAAGATGGTTTCTTTTACGATTTTGGAACTACTCGAACTTTTACACCTGAAGATTTGCTGACTATTGAAAAAAAGTGTGTGGAAATTGTTAATTCTGGTCAGAAGTTCGCCAGACGTGTCACAACTCGCGAAGCGGCACGCACAGAACTAAAAAGCGAACCATTCAAGATCAGGCTTCTTGGCGACGATGATGACGCAACTGTTATGTCCGAGGACGTAATGGAAGTTGGCGGCGGCGAGCTCACAATTTACGACAATATAGATTTGCGCAGTGGTGAGCTACGTTGGTGCGATTTATGTCGTGGACCGCATGTGCCCGACACTCGATACATTGATGCGCGGGCAATAAAGCTGATGCGAACTTCAGCTGCTTACTGGTTGGGCGACCAAAAGAATGAGTCCATGCAACGTGTCTACGGAACTGCGTGGCCAACTAAAGATGGTTTAAAGCAATACCTAAATATGCTGGAAGAAGCCGAGAAGCGCGACCATCGCCGGCTTGGCATCGATCTAGATCTATTTTCATTCCCAGATGAAATTGGTTCAGGTCTAGCCGTCTTTCATCCAAAAGGTGGCGTCATTCGCCGTCAGATGGAGGACTACTCGCGAGTTCGCCACGAAAGTGCGGGTTACCAGTTTGTTTACACGCCTCACATAACCAAGGGTGCGCTTTTTGAACAATCGGGACACTTGGACTGGTATCGCGAAGGAATGTTCCCTGCAATGCATCTTGACGAGGAACTTCACGAAGATGGCACAGTAAAGCGACAGGGTCAAGATTATTATTTGAAGCCGATGAACTGTCCGTTCCACAACTTAATTTACAAATCACGCAGTCGCTCGTATCGGGAACTCCCGCTGCGGCTTTTTGAATTTGGCTCGGTTTATCGTTACGAAAAGTCAGGAGTGATCCATGGCTTAACCAGAGTTCGCGGCATGACCCAAGATGATGCGCATATTTATTGCACTCCAGATCAAATGGGCGGCGAACTTCAAAACCTACTTGGCTTTGTTCTTGATTTATTGCGGGATTACGGCCTAGATGATTTTTATTTGGAACTGTCCACGCGCAATCCGGAAAAATCAATTGGTACCGAACAGGAATGGGAGCAAGCTACCGCAGCACTTGCCCAAGCTGCCCAGCAATCTGGACTTGAGTTAGTTCCAGATCCAGGTGGCGCTGCGTTTTATGGACCAAAAATTTCGGTGCAAGCACGAGATGCCATCGGACGCACTTGGCAGATGTCCACAATTCAAGTCGATTTCCAATTGCCACAAAGATTTGAACTTGAGTATCAAAGCGCAGAGGGTACCCGCGAGCGTCCGATTATGATTCATCGCGCGTTGTTTGGATCGATTGAGCGATTCTTTGGTGTGCTACTTGAGCATTATGCCGGCGCCTTCCCACCATGGTTAGCTCCCGTTCAAGTTGTTGGAATCCCGATTGCTGACGTGCATATTGACTATTTGGATGATGTTGCTGCGCAATTACGAACGCAGGGAATTCGTGTTGAAGTTGACGCATCCGATGAACGGATGCAAAAAAAGATTCGTACAGCGCAAACCCAAAAAGTACCCTTTATGTTGATTGCAGGGGATGAAGATATCGCAGCTAAAGCAGTTTCATTTAGATACCGGGATGGATCACAAGAAAATGGCGTTCCAATTGCGCAGGCCATTGCAAAAATTGTAGAGATAGTTGCCTCTCGTGAGCAGATCTAGGTTTATTCAGTGAGCACTGACCCACGCGGCCCACAGGCTTGGGATAGATTATGGGCGCCGCATCGTAAAGAATACCTAGTTGAAGAAGCCGGGAATTACGACAAAGATTCGTGTCCTTTTTGTATTGCGCAAGCAGTTGATGATGCCACTGGTTTAGTTGTGGTCCGCGGGACTCATGCCTTTGTCGTCATGAATAAGTATCCATATAACAGCGGGCACATTTTGGTTTGCACAAATCGTCATGTTGCAACATTTGATGAATTGAATCCTGATGAAATGCGCGAAGTTGGTGAACTTACTGCCCAAGCCATGCGTACTTTGCGAACGGTCAGTAACGCCCAGGGTTTCAACATTGGGTTAAATCAGGGTTCAGTTGCCGGCGCCGGCGTTGCAGATCATTTTCATCAACACGTAGTTCCGCGCTGGTCACACGACATAAATTTCATGCCAATAGTTGGCGGCACTAAAGTGTTACCGGAATTAATTGAAAGAACTAGAGAAATGCTTTCAGAAAGCTGGCGTAAATAACAGCGAAGAGCTTTTTGAATTTCGCAAAGTAGCGCCAGGCGAAAGTCCACTAGCGATAATGATCGCGGGCGAATCTAACTTAATGTCAACGCTAGATACTTCACCATTTTTGATCATCAGCAGTTCGTCTTGATTCTGGGCGCCCCACATTCGAACAATTTCTTCAGTGACCGCGATTCCGATGCGTTCTTGCGTATGCGCCACATCAGTTGTTGTGTCAGCATCCACCAAACTCGGCAGCCACATTGCTTCTAAGTTTGCAATCCAACTAGAAAAAACTTTAATGCCGACTTTGAAATCCATCGGCGTGATCGAAACAACATCAGGATGTAACCACGCTGACTCCAGTTTGGTAACACTTATTGGCAGCCCAGCTTGATGGTTAGCTAATGTTGCGTCGTCTAAGCCGGAATACGCCAAATGATCAAACAACTCTTCTCGAGCGGTGCTAGTTATTGCGATGTGCTCAGGATCGGCAGAAACCGTAATCCAGTTGGGCGCCGTGCCTGTTTGAATTTCGCTGGTCAATAAGTCGTAGATTCCAGCCAGTGAGGATTCATCATCTGAGTCAATGGGTAAGTACCGAATCATAAGATCTGGCTCCATAGTGCGGATAGCAATGGCGCTAAGTTCGTCAAAATCTGCTCGGCCATGAACAGTGTTTGTGGCGAGAAAGTGCCTAGGCAAGGATTGGTCCCGCGCTTGTTGCCAGATTGTGAAGGTTTCGCGGCCAACTCCACTGCTACCGTCCAGGGCCACCACCAGAGCGTCACATGATTGGACAATTCGAGCGTCAATTTGGGATTGCGAATGAGTGACAATCGCAACCCCTGGCATTGCTGGGAATTTCATCACAGTTGGGGAAGTTGAATCGAGTTGTGCGCCTAAATTGGCACAAAGTTGATTTAAGTCTGCAGTGTCTGACGTAATCAAATAGATCAAGACGTGCGGCTGCCCAGACTCTGCACTGGCACTGGGTAACATCGACATATCCATACGAATCGTAGTGGTCAATATGTAGTGAAGGAGGCCAAGGTGCTCGATAACCCAAAATCTCGGAGTTCCTTGGCTCATTTAGTTGATCCTGTTGCCAAACTTCTAATCAAGGCTCGGGTTACTCCGGATGCTTTGACTTGGTTTGGCGCTGGCGCCATGTTAGTGATTTCTGTGGCTTTTCTAGCGCAAGGTGATTTTTTACTCGGCGCGTTATTGTTTGGCGTTTTTGGTCTGGTCGATTTACTCGATGGCACCATGGCTCGAATGCTTGGAACATCGGGGGCGTGGGGCGCGTTTCTGGACTCCACTTTGGATCGAGTTTCCGATGCCGCAGTAATTTGTGGAATTTGTTTTTACTACGCGAATAACGATTTGCCCAATAGCAATTTAGTAGTAAGCGCTGGAGTTGTTGCCTTAGTTATGGGCTTAATGACTTCATATGCTCGCGCAAAGGCTGAATCCCTAAACGCAAAATGCACAATCGGGATAGCAGAACGCGCAGAGCGAAATATATTGATTTGGATATCACTAATTATCACAAGTTTGGTTACTGAAGTAATGAGTTATGCATTTGTAATTCTTGCGGTTGTTTCTACAATTACCGTGATCCAGAGAATTGTTTACGTTCGTAAACAGTTAGTTTCATGAATCTCAAATCCACCGCGATAGATGCTTCGTACTGGCTTGGTTGGCACCTCTTTTGGCGGCTTCCAACTCGATTCTCGTACTGGTTTTTTGATAAGAGTGCGCACATTGTCTGGAAACGGGACATCAGGGGAGTTCGTCAACTAGAACTGAATTTAGCTCGAGTGCATGGTTACGAAGAATCTGATCCGCGAATTCGAGAATTAAGTATGCTTGCCATGCAGAGTTACATGCGCTATTACTGCGAAACTTTTTTACTCCCACGATGGAGTAAGGAAAAAATTCTGCGAACTGTGCAGGCTGTGAATGTTGAACCGCTGGAAACTGCGTTGAAATCTGGTGGCGCAGTGCTTGCTCTGCCACACCTGGCAAATTGGGATCTAGCTGGTGCCTGGGCTGCACTTTATTTTGGCTCAGTGTGTTCCGTCGCCGAGCGATTAAGACCAGAAGGTGTTTTCCAAAAGTTCTTAGCTATGCGAGCTGCCCTTGGAGTAAAACTCATGCCGCTAACAGGCGAAGGTGGCACATATGAATTTCTTCGAGATCACATTAATCACGGAGAGTTGGTTGCCCTTCTAGGCGATCGTGATGTCGCAAAGAGTGGGATGGGCAACGAATTTTTTGGACATCGCGCTTCTATTCCAATCGGCCCAGCATTGTTGGCACTTGATACTGGCAGACCACTTTTTACTTGTGCACCTTGGTATGACGGCGAAACTATGGTGATTACTTTTGATAACGAAATTGAATTCGACCGAAGTCCAGTACAGGGTCGGGAACGCCTGCGCCGAGCTCAGGAAGTCACTGCTCAAGTTTTAAGTAATTTTGAAACACACATCACTGCTCATTCAATTAACTGGCATCAACTGCAACCAATTTGGCCAGACTTAGATGCGAACTCCCAGGCCAACAAATGAGAATCGGAATTGTTTGTCCATATTCCTGGGACATTCCAGGTGGAGTTAGCGCGCACGTAAATGATTTAGCGCAGGCACTCATTCGGATGGGGCATTTTGTGAGCGTGTTAGCACCTGCGGAGTTTGATGAACTACTTCCCGATTTTGTGGTTTCAACTGGAAAGCCGCGAGCCGTTAAATACAACGGGTCAACAGCTCGACTTAGTTTTGGCCCGCTAGTTGCGCGCAAAGTTTCGAAGTGGATTGAAGAAGGTGAATTCGATGTGCTACATGTGCACGAACCACTTTCGCCAAGTTTGTCAGTATTAGCTTGCTGGGCAGCTAACGGACCGATCGTTGCGACTTGGCATTCTGCAATGGATCGCTCCCGAATGATGTTGACGCTATCAAAACTCGGGCAAACTGCGATGGAAAAAGTTTCTGCTCGGATAGCAGTTAGCGAGGCCGCTCGTGCTACCTTAATAAAGCACGTAGGCGGGGACGCAGTGGTGATTCCAAATGGTGTTGATGTTTCTATGTTTACTAACGCAACTCCAATGTTTGGCTGGCCAGGACCAAGCATGTCGATCGTGTTTTTGGGTCGTGGCGACGAGCCACGTAAAGGACTGAAGATTTTAGTTGATGCTTATCCGCAGATTCGAAAAAAGTTTCCAAATGTTAGATTGCTGATCGCCGGCCCAGGTGAGCCAGCAGAGACTTTAGAAAAGCTTTCTAAAGTTGATCGAGCAAGTGTCACGGTGCTTGGCATGATCGCGCCACAAGATAAATCAAGTGTGCTTGCTTCGGGCACGATTTATGTGGCACCAAATACGGGTGGCGAATCTTTTGGAATAGTTTTATTGGAAGCCATGGCAAGTGGTACACCAGTAGTAGCAAGTGATCTAGAGGCTTTTAAGCGCGTTCTAGATTTTGGGCGTGCGGGAATTACATTTGAAAACGAAAATTCTGACGATTTGGCCAAAGTGATTTGCGAACTACTCGATGATGAAGCAAAGCGCACGCAATTGATACATCAAGGAAGACTCCGAGCAAACGAGTTTAATTGGAATGTCGTGGCAAATGAAATCGTTAATGTTTATGAATCGGTGCGCGTCCCCGGCGTTAAAGTTGAACCAGACTTGACGGGACAATTTATGGGAAGACTTGCACGTGGTCGCATCACACCAGAACCTCGCGGTGAACTATGAGTAGTCAAAATATTTTCATTCTCGCTTTTGTTGCATTTTGTATCTGGTACTTATCAAATCAAGCTGGCCGATTGGACCGCCTGCATCATCGAATTGATGTTGCTGAGTTGGCGCTTCATGGGCAATTACTTCGTCGCGGTGGCATTGTTGCAGAACTAGCTGCAGTGCCGGGGATCGATCCAGCACTGTCAGTGCTGTGGGGACAAGCAGCTCACGAAGTTTTGATTTTGGCAGAAGTTGCCTCACCAGCCCGAACCCAAGTTGAGGATGAATTAAGTGAAATTTTGGAAATGACTCTGGGGGACCAGGATGAAGTCAACGAAATCCGAAGCATCGCCTTGGCAGCTTCGTTGCTCGATGAGTTAGCCCAAGTCAGCACTCGAATCCAGATGAGCCACCAGTTTCACACTGATGCCGTGCGTGATTGCCTCGAGATTCGTGAGCAGTTTCTAGTCCGGTTTTGCCACTTGGCTGGGTTCGCCAAGCCCCCAGCCCGTTTTGCGTTGGCCGACCAATCTCTAGAATCTCTTTCCAACTAGCGAATCTCCAAGGGGTGACTAGACTTGGGAATCCCGAACAACCTTTAAGAGGACATCATGGCCAACGTAGATAAGAAAGATGCAGCCAAGACCGGCGTAACTGGAACTACCCGAGTAAAGCGCGGAATGGCTGACATGCTCAAAGGCGGCGTCATCATGGACGTAGTAAATGTTGAGCAAGCAAAAATTGCCGAGGATTCTGGCGCTATTGCTGTTATGGCCCTTGAGCGCGTTCCAGCAGATATTCGCGCGCAGGGTGGGGTAGCTCGCATGAGTGACCCAGACATGATTGATGAAATTATTAAGGCAGTTTCGATTCCAGTTATGGCTAAAGCTCGAATCGGTCACTTCGTTGAAGCCCAAGTTATCCAAAGTCTTGGTGTTGACTACATCGATGAATCAGAGGTTCTAACTCCGGCTGATTACATCAACCACATCGACAAATGGAATTTCACGGTTCCCTTCGTTTGTGGTGCGACAAATCTTGGCGAAGCACTTCGTCGTATTAATGAAGGCGCTGCAATGATCCGCTCAAAGGGTGAAGCGGGAACTGGCGATGTTTCAAATGCAACTATGCACATCCGAACCATTAAGAGTGAAATCCGAAAGCTTTCCTCAATGAGTAAAGATGAACTTTACGTTGCAGCTAAGGAACTACAGGCGCCTTATGATTTAGTTTGCGAAGTTGCTGAAACTGGCGCACTCCCAGTTGTGCTTTTCACTGCAGGTGGCATTGCTACTCCAGCTGATGCAGCAATGATGATGCAACTCGGCGCAGATGGCGTTTTCGTTGGTTCTGGAATTTTCAAGTCAGGCGATCCAGTTAAACGAGCAAACGCGATTGTGCAAGCAACTCTGCACTTTGATAACCCAGATGAAATTGCAAAAGCAACACGTGGGCTTGGTGAAGCAATGGTTGGCATCAATGTTGCCGACATCCCTGCGCCACATCGTTTAGCTGAGCGTGGCTGGTAGTTGTCGTGTCCCCAGTTATTGGGGTTCTCGCAATTCAAGGTGACGTGCGAGAGCATGCACATTGCCTTACCGAACTCGGAGCACAAGTCCGACTGGTAAAAACTGCAGAGCAACTCGTTGGGCTAGCTGGCTTAGTGATCCCTGGTGGCGAATCCACGACTATGAGTATTTTGGCGGTCAAAAACCAATTGATCGAACCGCTTCAGGAACTTAGTTCACAAATCCCGATGTATGGTTCCTGCGCTGGATTAATCATGTTGGCTGACACCATCACTGATGGTCGAAGTGATCAACAAACTATCGGCGGTCTTCACATATCCGCGAAGAGAAATGCCTTCGGACGCCAAGTTGATTCTTTTGAAATTGATCTGAAGATTCCAGCAATCGGTGAGCCTGATTTTCACGCCATTTTCATTCGCGCGCCGCTGGTGGAATCAGCAAGCGATGCTGTGGAAGTTTTAGCAGCAATTCCAGGGGACCAGTCACTAACTGGGTCTGAACAAATTGTTGCCGTAAGACAAGGTAACCTCATGGCAACGTCATTTCATCCTGAGATCACGTCTGATTTGCGAATACATAAGTATTTTGTAGAAATGGTGAGGTCAGCATGAGCGGCCATTCAAAATGGGCGACAACTAAGCACAAGAAAGCTGTTATTGACTCTCGCCGTGGGAAGTTGTTCGCCAAGCTAGTTAAGAATATTGAGGTTGCAGCTCGCTTAGGTGGCAGTGACACATCAGCAAACCCAACTTTGTATGACGCAATCACAAAAGCAAAGAAGAGCTCAGTTCCAAATGACAACATTGATCGCGCCGTAAAACGCGGGTCCGGTGTTGAAGCTGGCGGCGCGGACTATCAAACAATCATGTATGAGGGTTATGGTCCAAACGGCGTTGCTTTGCTGATCGAGTGTCTTACTGATAACCGAAACCGCGCAGCTTCAGATACCCGGGTTGCTGTGACACGTAACGGCGGAACTATGGCAGATCCAGGATCAGTTTCTTACATGTTTGAACGCAAAGGTGTTGTAATGGTGCCCCAAGGCGCGGCAACTGAAGAGCAGATTTTCGAAGCGGTTCTTGAGGCCGGCGCAGATGAAGTTAATGATCATGGCGGGAGTGTGGAAATCATCAGTGATTCAAAGGATGTTGTAGCAGTTCGCCAAGCGCTGCAGGCCGCTGGAATTGATTACGAATCTGCCGAATCCACTTTCGTTCCAAACATGTCGGTGCCAGTAGACGCTGAAACTGCGCGCAAAGTCTTTGCCTTGATTGACGCTTTGGAAGATGTGGACGATGTCCAGAATGTGTTTACCAACATCGACATCTCCGATTCGGTCTTAGCTGAGCTAGCCGTCGAGTAGTACCGAAAAATCGATATTTTCGGGATTTTTCCACTTTCGACACTCTGAAGTTGTCCACTTTGTGATTAAATCCGCCACTTTTGCGCTTTTATGGCATAGGCTTTCGAACAGATGTTCGGAGGTGAAATGCGGATTTTAGGTATCGACCCAGGGCTAACGCGCTGTGGTGTTGGAATTGTTGATCTAGACAGTAATCGGCGTACTACTTTTGTTGCCGTTCACGTGATTCGCACGCCGCCAACTAACGACTTGCCGCAGCGCTTGCTCGAACTAGAAACCGAACTGCGCGAGTTATTTGTTACCTATCAACCGCAGGCAGTTGCTATAGAGCGAGTTTTTAGCCAGCACAATGTGCGAAGTGCAATGGGAACTGCGCAAGCTAGCGCAGTTGCGATGTTGATAGCTGCGCGGAGCGGTCTTGATATTGCGATGTACACACCAACTGAAGTTAAGGCAGCCGTGACTGGTTATGGTCGAGCAGATAAAACACAAATCACAGCCATGGTCACCAGACTTTTGAATTTGAAAGAAGCACCTAACCCGGCAGATGCTGCTGACGCGTTAGCTCTTGCACTTTGTCACGCATGGAAAGGCCAAGGCAATGCCAGAATTGCGCAGCACCTGCAAAAGAATGCCGTGGTAGTTGCGTCATGATTTCCTCTATAAGTGGTCCAGTCTTGGAAATTCGCCCAGATTCTCTAGTGATCGCAGTTGGCGGTGTTGGCATGATGGTGATGTGCGCTCCAAACACAATTTCGCAAGCTCGGGTAAATCAAGAGACAACATTGTTTACTTCACTGATTGTGCGCGAGGATTCACTGACGCTTTTTGGATTTGCTTATGCCCAAGACCGCGAGATGTTTGAAGTAGTTCAAGGAGTTTCCGGCTTTGGTCCAAAGTTGGCGTTCACCATTTTGTCTGCGCTACCAGCGGACGAACTACGCACTGCGATTGGCAATGAAGATCTTGCCAGACTCAAGCAAACTCCAGGAGTGGGAGCTAAAGGCGCGCAGCGACTCGTTTTGGAATTAAAAGATCGAATCGGCACACCTTCACGTAGCGCCTCACTGGCAACTGGCAACTCTGCCCATTGGCAAACTCAAGTCGAGCAGGGTCTGCTTGGCCTTGGCTGGAATGCGCGCGAAGCCCAGCGAGCTATTTCTGCAGTCATTGAAGAAGGCGTTGAAGATCCGGGAGCAACTTCAGATTTACTTCGTCGGGCGCTGCAGATTTTGGCAGGAGCATGAGCGAGCGAATGGTTAATCCTGCGTTAGCCGAGCAGGAAAAAGTTGCAGACGCCGCGCTACGTCCTACTTCGCTGGCTGATTTTGTTGGACAGCAACGCGTTAAGGATCAATTGAATTTGGTGTTGAGCGCAGCAAAACAACGAAATGCAAGTGCTGATCATATTTTGTTATCGGGACCACCTGGTCTTGGAAAAACCACTTTGGCGATGATTATCGCGGCTGAAGTTGGTGCGCCACTTCGAATCACAAGCGGACCAACGATTCAGCATGCGGGGGATTTAGCGAGCATACTTTCGAGTTTGATACCCGGTGAAGTTTTATTTTTGGATGAAATCCATCGGATGTCGCGCGCTGCCGAAGAGATGATGTATTTGGCTATGGAAGATTTTCGCGTTGACGTCATGGTGGGTAAAGGACCGGGCGCGACTTCAATCCCGCTGGAACTTCCACCCTTCACGTTAGTTGGTGCTACTACGCGCGCTGGTATGTTGCCCGCACCACTTCGTGATCGGTTTGGTTTCACAGCTCATTTGGATTACTACGAACCAAATGAACTTGAACAGATAGTGCACCGCTCAGCTAAAGCGCTCCGCATCAAGATTGATGATCAATCAGCCAGTGAGCTATCGCGCAGGTCGCGTGGCACACCAAGAATTGCAAACCGGTTGCTACGCCGATCGCGTGATTACGCGCAGGTTCATCATGATGGCGAACTAACGGTTGCCCGAACTCAAGCAGCTCTTGAGCTCTACGAAGTTGATGACTTAGGTCTTGATCGATTAGATCGTGCAGTTTTGATTGCGTTAATTGATAAATTTGGTGGCGGTCCAGTTGGCTTATCAACTCTGGCACTTGCAGTAGGTGAGGAGCCAGAAACGGTCGATAGTGTGTGCGAACCTTTCTTGGTGCGTCAAGGCTTCATAACGCGCACCCCAAGAGGACGTGTTGCCACACCGGCTGCCTGGGTTGCACTTGGTAGAAAATGTCCGAATTTGCCTAATCAATTACCGCTTGACGACTAACGGGCGGTGAATTAGTGGGCGCAAATGCCCACTAAACTTGTGATTTGTGGGTCAGCAGTTTGATTCGCACAGCGCAGTAACCGCATCCTTAACGAAAAGGCTTTTATAAGTGGCTAAGCATTACCGTCCAGGTCGATCACTGTTGATATTCACTCTTGGACTCGTTGGGTTGTTGGTATGGGCTTTCCTGCCTGGTGAGAATCATTCTCCTAAGCTGGGCCTTGACTTACGCGGTGGTACCCAAGTTATTTTGTCGCCAAAAGTCGCTGCTGGACAAACTTTAAGCCAGGAACAACTGGATCAAACGGTTGCCATTATTCGCCAGCGCGTAGATGGTTTCGGTGTCGCGGAATCTGAAGTAACTATTCAAGGATCCGGCGACTCTGCAAAAATTATTGTCACAATCCCAGGTGAAACTAGTCGCACAGTAGTGGATCAGCTAAAGACAACCGCGCAATTAAATTTCCGCCCAGTGGTTGCGATTGATTTTGGCACGCCGCAACCAACTGCTTCGCCAACTCCATCAGCAAGTGCGAGCGAGAGTCCGGCCGTTGATGCAACGCCAACGCCAACTCCATCACCATCTCCAGCTGCCTCAGTTGCGCCCGAATTACTATTGCCTCCGATCCAATCACCAGATGCCTCTGGAGATTTTTCGGATCGATTCACTGCGCTGGACTGTAATAATTCAGAAATTCTTAAAGGCGCAACGGACGACCCTGCCCAGTACTTAATAACCTGCGAAGACGACGGATCATACAAATACGTTTTAGCACCAGCTGATCTAATTGGAACCGACATTGAAAGCGCCACTGCAGGACTTCCACAGCAGGGCGCTGGTGGCTGGCAGGTTGAACTACTAATGACAACTGAAGGCGCAAAGAAGTTTGCAACTTCGACTCAGAGTCTTTCGGCTCAACAATCGCCAAATGATCAGTTTGCTATCGTGCTTGACGGCGTTGTCATTAGCGCGCCATCTGTTAACGAACCGATTCTTGGTGGCTCAGCCGTCATATCTGGATCATTCACAGCAGACGAAGCACGCGCGTTAGCTCAAGTTTTAAAGTACGGTGCGCTTCCGGTGAGCTTGGAAGTTGATGAAGTACAGCAGATTTCACCAACTCTTGGCGCAGATCAATTGCGGGCTGGATTAATCGCTGGTGGCTTTGGTTTGTTGCTGGTAATTATCTACTTGCTGCTTTACTACCGCGCGCTAGGCGCAATTGCCGTGGTAAGCCTATTTGCGGCTGCAGCCATGACGTATTTCGTGTTCATTATTTTGGGTCGCGGTATCGGATTTACGCTGACGCTTGCTGGGGTAGCGGGTGCAATTGTTTCTATTGGTATTACAGCAGATTCTTTTGTTATTTATTTTGAGCGAATTCGAGATGAGATTCGTGAAGGTAAGAAATTACGCGTTGCAGTTGAACAAGGATGGATTAGAGCTAGACGCACGATTTTGGCGGCTGACTTCGTTTCACTTCTTGCGGCAGCAATCTTGTTCTATCTTTCGGTAGGAAGCGTGCGCGGGTTCGCCTTTACTCTTGGTTTGATTACATTCGTTGACATTGCAGTTGCCTTCTTATTCACTCGCTCGCTGGTAACAAGGCTTGCGTCTTCTAAGTGGATGAACAAAGGTTCAGCAATGACAGGTGTATCGCCAACTCGACTCGGGGTTATCAGCGCAAAGGAAGGAGTTAACTAATGGCTAACTTGAGTCAATTGGGAAACAGTCTTTACCGAGGCGATGTATCGCTAAACATTGTTGGCCGTCGGAGAACTTGGTACCTGATTTCAGCAATATTGATTGTGTTATCAATTTCCACTTTAGGTGTTCAAAAACTTAATCTAGGAATTGAATTTAAGGGCGGAGCCGAATTCTCGGTTCCGCTAGACGTTGCTGACGACCAATCAGTCACACAAGCTCGCGAAGTTGTTATTGCAGCGGGCGAGACTCCATCCTCGGTGACTGTGATTGGTGGAAACAAAGTTCGCATCCAAACTCCAGCGCTTTCCACGGAAGCCTCAAATGCGCTTAGTGCGGCACTTGCTGCATCATTTTCTGTTACTGAATCTGACATAAAAGTCCAGTTAGTTGGACCAACTTGGGGTGATGAAGTTTCCAAGAATGCCGCGCGAGCACTGGTCGTATTTTTAGTTTTAGTAGCAATTTTCTTGTCAATCTATTTTGAATGGCCTATGGCGGTTGGCGCTCTTGTTGCGTTGGCACACGATGTTTTGATTACGGTTGGCATTTATGCACTAAGTGGATTTGAGGTAACGCCCGCAAGCGTCATCGGATTCCTGACAATTTTGGGATATTCGCTCTACGACACCGTGGTGGTATTCGACAAAGTCAAGGAAAACACCAAGGAAATTTATGGAGGATCGCGTTCGACTTATAGTGAAGCTGCAAACCTTGCGCTTAATCAAACTTTAGTTCGAAGTATCAACACTTCTATAGTCGCGCTACTTCCAGTATTTTCGATTCTTGTTGTTGGTGTTTCCTTACTTGGTGTTGGAACTCTTAATGACTTATCGCTTGCGCTGTTCGTTGGAATGTTGGTTGGTACTTACTCATCAATTTTCGTGGCGACTCCAGTGTTATGCCAAATCAAAGAACGCCAGCCAGCAACTATCGCTCTTGCTAAGCGCGTAGCGGCCCGGCGCAAAGGTAATTCTGAAGCACAAGTCGCTGCTCCAGTGCTGGCATCAGGAGTGTCAACAGTTACTGCGGCTGGACCGCGGCAGCAGATCGTAAAAAAGACGCGATCACGTAGATCAGGGCACTAACTAAATGGATCGTGCCGGGGTCTTCGCTTTAATCGCACAAATTCCGGACTACCCATTGCCTGGTGTGGTCTTTAAAGATGTAACGCCAATTTCCGGTGATCCAGCAGCTACCAAGTGGGTTAACTCGCAAATTGCTGAACACTTTTCCAAAAGCAAAATAACTCGAATAGTTGGCGTGGAAGCGCGCGGATTCATTCTTGGTGCCTCACTTGCCACACACATGGATTTAGGCTTTGTACCAATCCGCAAAAGTGGAAAACTTCCGCGGGCTACTTTCCGCGCAGATTATGAGCTGGAGTACGGCGCTGACTCAATCGAGATTCATCAAGATGCCCTGACTAAGAGTGATCGAGTGCTAATTGTTGACGATGTACTCGCCACAGGTGGTACGGCGTGCGCAGCCATTGACTTGATTGAAGAATGTGGAGCAACTGTTGTGGGAATTTCGGTTTTGCTGGACCTGGCATTTCTTGGTGGCAGTGCCAAAGTTGCTTTGCGCGATGCGAATGTGGATGTCTTCGCAGTTCTCTAGATTGCAAATAGACTTATAGCCAAGCATTAGGAGGCGACATGACCAGTGAACTCACTGCCACGCCCTTAGTGCAGGCCTTAAAAGATCGCTTTCCACAAGGTTTAGAAACCCCAATACCGGATCAACTCAGTGAAGTAATAAACACCCTGGTGGGTTTTCACCCGGGCAGCGATCGCAGTGAAGTAGTTCGGGCGTTTCAAACTGCGGACTATTTCCATAGATTGCAGAACCGTAAATCGGGTGAGCAGTACATAACACACCCGATTGCCGTAGCAGGTTTGCTAGCGGACCTAGGTATGACGACGCCAACAATTATTGCTGCACTGCTACACGACACAGTTGAAGATACTGAATACGACTTAAACCACCTACGCGCCGACTTCGGCGATGAGATCGCTGGCTTAGTGGATGGCGTTACTAAGTTAGACAAACTCAAGTATGGTCAAGCTTCGGCATCAGAAACTGTGCGCAAGATGGTTGTTGCAATGGCCCGAGATATCCGCGTTCTGGTGATAAAGCTTGTGGATAGATTGCACAACATGCGAACTCTTTCGTATCTATCCGTCGAGAAGCAAGAGCAAAAAGCCCGCGAGACTCTCGAAATTTACGCACCCCTTGCACATCGCTTGGGTATGAACTCTATTAAGTGGGAGCTGGAAGATTTAGCATTTGCTTCGCTTTACCCGAAGATGAGTGAAGAGATTGCTCGACTTGTTTCGCAGCGCGCGCCGGCGCGCGACGAAAGTCTGCACACAATTGTCGATGACCTCACCAAAGATTTAACTGATAACCACATCGAGGCAATAGTCTCTGGGCGACCTAAACATTTTTACAGCATCTATCAAAAAATGATTGTACGCGGCCGTGATTTTGACGACATCTATGATCTGATTGGTGTTCGCATCTTGGTAGAGAGTGTCCGGGATTGCTACGCAACTCTTGGAATCATTCACAGTCGATGGAATCCAGTTCCAGGGCGATTCAAAGATTACATTGCGATGCCAAAGTTCACGATGTATCAGTCACTACATACGACAGTTATCGGCCCTAACGGCAAGCCGGTTGAATTTCAGATCCGCAGTCATGAGATGCATCGGGCAGCAGAATATGGCGTCGCCTCGCATTGGCGTTACAAGCAAGATCGGGTCGCAGGTAAGGATGGACCAGATGACTTAGGTTGGGTGCGCCAACTTCTAGATTTGCAGCGTGAGACGGCAGATCCTGGTGACTTCATGGATTCATTACGCGATGACTTAGGCGCCTCAGAGGTTTATGTATTTACTCCTAAAGGTGAAGTCATGGCTTTGCCGGCTGGAAGTACTCCAATTGATTTTGCGTACAGTGTGCACACCGAAGTGGGTAATCGATGCGTTGGAGCCCGCATAAATGGCAAACTTGCACCTCTTGATACCAAGTTAACAAACGGCGACAACGTCGAGATAATCACTAACAAATCAGATTCAGCTGGTCCTTCGCAAGACTGGATAAACATTGTTGCGAGCGCACGCGCCAAATCTAAAATCAAAGCGTGGTTCTCTAAGGAGCGACGCGAAGAGGCAATTGAAGCTGGTAAAGAAGCAATCATTCGGGCTATGAAAAAGGCGGGTGTACCACTTCGCCTCTTAACAAATAGCGCGCTTAATACTTTGGCAGTTGAATCAAATTACAGCGACGTCACTGCGCTCTATGCGGCAGTTGGAGAAGGCAATTTAGGCGCACAGACCGTTGTGACAAGGTTTACTGCGTTACATGGCGGGGACGAAAGAGTCGATGAAGATGCCTCGGAGCAAGTGCTGCCAGGACGCGTTGCGCATCGCCGTGATGCCAAGCCAGATCCGGGTATAACCGTAATTGGCGCTGATGACACTTGGGTTAAATTGTCTCGTTGCTGCACACCAGTTCCTGGTGATGAGGTTTTGGGTTTCGTCACGCGGGGCTCTGGCATCTCAGTGCATCGAACAGATTGCGTGAATGCCGACTCGTTGCGTGAGCAACCGGAACGACTAGTTGAAGTCGCTTGGACGCCTGGAAAATCAAGTATTTTCCTGGTCAATATCCAAGTTGAAGCTCTAGACCGAGCAAGATTACTTTCAGATGTTACGCGCACGCTCTCTGATCAACATGTGAACATTTTGAATGCCTCAGTGACCACCACAAAAGACCGCGTAGCGTTATCCAGGTTTACTTTTGAAATGGGAGATCCTTCACACTTAAATAACGTGCTACGAGCCGTTCGAGGCATTGATGGGGTTTACGACGTCTATCGCGTATAGCAAGTGCGAGCGAATTTAGTTCAAATTATTTTAGAGTTTCGGCGCCAGATCGAGCTGCGGCTAACAATTCTTTAGCTTGAACTAACTGTGCGGAAAGTTTTGCTTCTTCGCCTGCTTTTGCGGCAGCTAACTGCTTTTCCAACTTAGCGATACTTGCCTCAAATGAAGTTACTAATGAGTTAGCGCGCTGCACGACTTCAGGCTTAGTGCGGTGCCACTGCTCTTCTGTGACTTTACGAATCGCATCTTCCACAGCTTTTAATCGGCGCTCGATCTTTTCCTTATCGTTGCGCGGAACATGTCCAGTTTTCTCCCAAGTTTCCTGGATCTCGCGGAGTGCAGATTTAGCAGCATCAACGCTGGTAATTGGAAGTAGGGCTTCGGCTCGCTTAAGTAACTCGAGTTTGATGTCTAAGTTTTTGGTGAATTCTTCCTCTCGAACAGAATTAGCAGCGTTGCGATTAGTGAAGAACTTGTCCTGGACTGCTTTGAATTCAGCCCAAAGTTTTTCTTCTTCACCTTTTGCAGCTCGCGCTAAAGTTTTCCATTCATCCATCATTTTTTTGTAGGCCGCAGTAGTTGCTGCCCAATCCGAAGATCCTGCAAGTTCATCTGCCTTCTTGATCAGTGACTTCTTTGCAGATACGGCCTGAGTACGACTGGCATCCAGAGTTGAAAAATAGGCTCTTCGTGCTTTATCAAAACCGGAGCGGGCATGGCTAAAGCGTTTCCAAAGTTCTTGTTCTTTAGCGCGGTCTGTTGTGGGCAGACTCTTCCATTCGGCAAGTAACTCCTTGTACTTTTCACCCGTGACTTTCCAGGCATTAGATTTCTCCAGAGATTCAGAAAGTGCAACCAACTCTTCTCGTCTAGCTAGCGCTGCTGCCTTAATCGCAGTTTTCTTTGCAGCAGCAGCCGCTTTCTTCTCAGCAAAGCCTGCGAGCAAGGATTCTTTACCAGCTTTAATTTTTTCTAGATCACCGAGCAGATTTGGTTCAGACAGAGACTTTTCAATTCGCTCAATTAAGGCAGTAACCGTATCGAGGTTGCCCTTACCGTCTTTAAGGCGAGTTGCTGCCAGTTCGATCTCGGCTAAAAGGTCTTCATAACGCTTAGTAAAAAATGCCAGACCCTCACTTGGGTCACCCGCGGCGTACTGCCCAACCTTTATCGGATCTGGTGTGCCATTTAGGAATACGTTTCCAGCTTCGTCAACGTATCCGTATTCGTTAGTGGTTGTCATGGCCAAGTCCTCTTGATCGGGTCCCCTGGGGGCTCTTGTGTGCAGTTCCAATTATGGCGTAGTTGAAGCCCTGCTAATTACGACCGCTTGTGTTGGTGAACCATCAGATGAACCATCCAAAACCCCAGCAGATGCAATGTTTTCCAGGACATCTAGCCCGGAAGTTATGCTTCCCCAGATTGTGTAGTTAGGTGGCAAAGGCGAATCTTGGTAAACCAAAAAGAATTGGCTGCCATTGGTATTAGGCCCACTATTTGCCATAGCAACAGTGCCGCGAGGGTAAATGTAGTTGCCATCCGCGCCCGGTAGTGGGAGATTCTCATCAGCAAATTTAAACCCAGGTCCACCTGTTCGGTCACCGGCTGGATCACCACACTGCAGCACAAAAATTCCTTGCGTGGTTAGGCGGCTGCAGGCGGTGTTATTAAAAAATCCTTCGTTAGCGAGCCATGCCATAGTTCCCACTGTGGTTGGGGCTTTTGGATCGGTAGCAAATTCAATTGCGCCGCAGTTTGTTTCCAATGTGAATGCACTTGCAGTCGGCAGATCTGTTGCTGCCGAGCCGTAAATTATGTTGTTTGCGCGAACTGTGGCAGGAAGTTCGCAACCAGGTATTGGCGCTGCGGTTGAAATTGGCGCAACACTCGGGGTGGCGCTTGGTGTCTCGGCAGGGAGTGCGAGATCTTGTTCATCTTGAGTGCTCTGGTAATTGAGCCAAAGTGGGATGAGCAATACTGCGATACCAATTCCAGCCACGACCAAGAAACGGTTCCTGGTTCGACGGTGCGCGCGCCGATTTTGTTGGCGCAGGTATTTCGCATGGGCTAATTTTCGATCACGTTTTGATGGCACAAGTCATAATTCTACGGTGCCAAGGAATTGCCACAAGTCACGGTATCCTTGGGTAAATCCCCGCTCAGGAGCGTGAAAATGTTAATCGAAAGCTTTGGCGCTGGCCCTTGGCAGACAAACTGTTACGTGCTAGCCACCGGGGAAAATTCTGAGTGCATCATTATCGATCCAGGTTTAGGCTCTGCTCCACAGATTCGCGAGATTATCGAAGAGAAAAACCTTAAGCCGATTGCCACAATGCTTACCCATGGTCACATTGACCACATGTGGTCGATTTTCCCCGTTGCAACTGGCTATGGAATACCGGCTTTCATCCATGGCGACGATCGATTCTTGCTAAACGATCCTGGTGCTGGGGTATCGATTGAAACAAAGAATGCACTAATGGACATGATGTCTTCGGAGGATGTTTTCGCTGAACCAGCCGACACTCGGGAACTCACCGACAAAATGACTCTGGAGCTAGCCGGTTTATCTTTCACTGTGCTTCATGCACCTGGTCACACCCAGGGTTCCATATTGTTCGAGTTCGAGGGCGATCGTAAACAAATTTTTACCGGTGACGTTTTGTTCGCGGGCGCAATTGGACGAACAGATTTACCAGGAAGTTCCCCTGCTGACATGGACACATCGCTGCGCGACGTGGTTTTGCATCTGCCGGACTCTGCATTGGTCTACCCAGGTCATGGTCCAGCAAGTGATATGGCCACTGAGAAAGCAAGCAATGAATATCTTTTGCGAGTGGCTAGCGGCTTAAGCGCATTATGAGCGAGTTATTTAAGGCACCTAAAGGCACTTACGATGTGGTGCCACCATTTTCTGCGCTTTGGCTAGCCGTTAAGGATGCACTGTCCACGCCACCAAGAAATTCTGGTTATGGATATATTGAAACTCCAATTTTTGAAGACACTGCATTATTTGTGCGCGGCGTAGGGGAGTCAACCGATGTTGTTTCAAAAGAGATGTATACCTTCGAAGATAAAAGTGGTCGCAGTCTTACGTTGAAGCCAGAAGGTACCGCTGGCGTACTTCGCGCCATGTTAGAAAATCGAATGGACCGCGGCCCACTTCCTGCAAAAGTTTGGTACACCGGTCCGCACTTTCGATATGAACAACCGCAATCAGGACGTTACCGTCAGCACACGCAAGTTGGTGTGGAAACTATTGGATCATCAGATCCAGCACTTGATGCGGAAGTAATTTGGATGGCGCACCATGCACAGCGCAACATTCTTGGGCTTAAGAAGGTGCGCATCCTGGTTAATTCGCTTGGGTGTCACGAGTGTCGACCTAAGTACCGAGAAATATTGGTGAAATTCTTAACAGCTTGCGATCTGGATGAAGTGACGCGCGCAAAAGTTGCCATCAATCCATTACGTGTTTTGGATGACAAGCGCGAGAACGTGCAAAGTCAATTGGTTGCTGCGCCATTGATGCCAGATCATTTGTGCCAGGCATGTAGCGAGCATCACGACCAAGTGTTGAATTATTTAGACGATTTGGGTGTGGGTTACGAGAAAGCGCCAAGACTTGTGCGCGGCCTAGATTATTACGTTCGAACTACATTTGAATGTGTCCACGATGGCCTTGGCGCCCAATCCGCAATTGGCGGCGGCGGTCGTTATGACGGGTTGATTGAAACTTTAGGCGGTCCAGCCATTGGCGGCGTGGGATTTGGCCTTGGCGTAGATCGAACCTGCCTAGCGGTACAAGCTGAGGGGCTAATGCTCGTTAGCGAGGCCATTGCGCAAGTCTTCATAGTTCCAGTGGACCAAGAATCAATCCGCGCTGTAGTCGCATTGGCGAGCACTTTGCGCGCGGCAGAGATTAATACAGATATTGCCTACGATGGGCGATCGATGAAGGCTGCCATGAAGTCCGCAGATCGAAGCGGCGCGAAGTTCGCAATCATTCTGGGTGAGGACGAATTGGCGGCTAGAACTGTTGTTGTCAAAGACCTTGTCGCAGGAACCCAGGAAAGTGTCCCCGTAGACTCTTTGATAGAGAACTTGAAAGCACAACTAAAAACCTAAGCTAGTTAAGGATCATGAATGCTGCGAAACACTAATGCCGGCGCGCTCCGTTTAAGCGATGTTGGTTCGCAAGTCAAACTTGCTGGCTGGGTAGGTAAAAGGCGTGATCATGGCGGAATTGCCTTCCTTGATTTACGCGATTCAACTGGCACCGTTCAAGTTGTTGTTCGGGATGAATCTGTTGCTGGCGAACTTCGTTCCGAGTTTTGTTTGCAAATTTTAGGCACTGTGCAAGCTCGTCCAGAAGGAAATGACAATTCAGTTATCGCAACTGGAGATATTGAAGTCATAGCTGATTCAGTCGTGGTTTTAAGCAAGAGTGCTCCGCTACCATTTCCAATCGATGATGCGATCACAGTTGGCGAAGAAACAAGACTTAAATATCGCTACTTAGATTTGCGACGCCCAACTGCTGGAAACATTCTGCGGATGCGTAGCGATGTTAACCGCATGGCGCGCGAAGTACTTCACGAACGCAACTTTGTTGAAATTGAAACGCCAACTCTAACGCGAAGCACTCCTGAGGGTGCGCGCGACTTTTTAGTTCCAGTTCGGCTGCAGCCAGGACACTGGTACGCCTTGCCACAAAGTCCACAGTTGTTTAAGCAGCTTCTAATGGTCGGTGGAATGGAGCGTTACTACCAAATTGCTCGTTGCTACCGCGATGAAGATTTCCGAAAAGATCGTCAGCCCGAGTTCACTCAATTAGATATTGAAATGAGCTTCGTTGAGCAAGAGGACATTCTGGAAGTGGGCGAGGCGATTGTCCGTAAGTTGTGGCAGGGAACTTTGGGCCATGAAATAGGGGACATCCCGCGAATGACTTTCTTCGAGGCCATGGATAGATATGGTTCCGATAAGCCAGATCTGCGATTCGATATTGAGCTAAAAGATTGCACTGATTATTTCAAAGATACTGAATTCCGAGTTTTCCAGAATGAATTTGTGGGCGCTGTGGTTATGCCTGGTGGCGCAGATCAACCTCGACGCACATTTGATGCTTGGCAAGAGTGGGCTAAGCAGCGCGGCGCTAAAGGTTTGGCTTATGTAACTTTCGATACTGATGGCACACTTGGCGGCCCAGTGGCTAAAAATCTCACCGACGCCGAACGCGATGGTTTAGCGAAGCATATCGGCGCCAAGCCAGGGGATTGCGCATTTTTTGGCGCAGGAGCTAAATCCAGCACGCAACAACTTCTTGGCGCAGTTCGCCAAGAAGTAGGCGAACGTTGCGGCTTGATCGATGAAAATCAGTGGTCATTCTTATGGATTGTTGATGCCCCGATGTTTGAAAAAACCGATGACGGTGGTTGGACGGCCGTGCACCACCCGTTCACTTCGCCAAATGCGCAGTGGGTTGACCGATTCGAAGAAGCACCCGACCAAGCTCTGGCTTGGGCTTATGACATTGTTTGCAACGGTAATGAAATTGGCGGTGGGTCAATCCGAATCCACCGAAGTGACGTGCAGCAACGGGTATTCGCTTTGCTTGGTTTGAGCAAGGAAGAGACCCAAGACAAGTTTGGCTTCTTACTGGATGCTTTCGCATTCGGTCCACCACCACATGGCGGAATTGCATTTGGCTGGGATCGAATTTGCATGTTGCTTTCCGGAGCAACCAGTTTGCGAGACGTCATAGCCTTCCCTAAAACTGGAGCTGGATTTGATCCACTAACAAGTGCGCCAACTTCAATTACCGCGCAACAGCGACTTGAGGCAGGTATCGACGCCGATCCAAATGCCGAAGTCGCGAGTAATGACTGATTCGTTATTTGATCAAAGTGGCGCCAGCGCGCCACTAGCAGTTCGGATGCGACCAAGAACACTAGAAGAGTTTGTTGGCCAACGAAAAGCTATTGCAACCGGCAGCCCACTGCATAAGTTGCTTGCACCTGGAGATACTGATGCTAAGTCTTCGGTAATTCTCTGGGGGCCACCCGGTAGTGGCAAAACTACTTTGGCTCAACTTATTGCCCGCGCTGGTTCGGCAAAGTTCATGGAATTGTCGGCGATCAACGCAGGTGTGAAAGATGTTAGAGATGTCATTTCCAGTGCTCAGGAAAACAAATCAATTTACGGCGTATCAACAGTGCTATTTGTTGATGAAGTACACCGCTTTAATAAGACTCAGCAAGATGCACTTTTACCTGGTGTGGAAAATGGCTGGGTCACATTAGTGGCGGCCACAACAGAGAACCCATCCTTCTCGGTGATTGCACCTTTAATGTCCAGGTCGTTGTTAGTAACACTGACCGAATTAGCTGACGACGACATCAGAGAAGTTATATCTCGCGCTGTAACAGATCCTCGTGGTTTAAATAACTCAATAACACTTGATAGCGAGGCACAAGATATTGTCGTGCGACTTGCTGGTGGTGATGCGCGCAGATCACTGACCGTCTTAGAGGCCGCAGCTGGAGTCGCGCTAAGTAATGATCGAACGCAAGTAACTGCTGCTGACATCAGCGCAGCAAGTGATCACAACATTGTCAGGTATGACAAAGCTGGGGATCAGCACTACGACATAATCAGCGCATTTATTAAGTCAATCCGGGGATCTGATGTTGATGCGGCGTTGCATTATTTAGCACGCATGCTGGAAGCTGGTGAAGATCCACGTTTTATCGCGCGCAGATTAATGATTAGTGCCAGTGAAGACATTGGTTTAGCGGATAACTCAATGCTGAGCATCGCGGTTGCGGCTGCGCAAACTGTGGCTTTGATAGGTATGCCGGAAGCTCGCATCACTTTGTCACAGGCCACAATTTCACTGGCTTTAGCGCCAAAATCAAATGCTGCTTATTTAGCGATTGATCGAGCGATAGCTGATGTCAGACAAGGCGACATTGGTGTAGTTCTGGCGCCGCTTAGGGATTCTCACTACGCCCGAGCAGGGGACATGGGACATGGCGTTGGCTACATCTATCCCCACGATGTTGCCCAGGGAGTAGCAAATCAGCAGTACTTACCTGAGCCACTGAAAACCGCTCGCTATTACCAGCCTTCGCCTCATGGGCAGGAGAGTAATTTGCGGGAAGTTTGGCAAAAGATTCGCTCGTTACTGGGTAGGGATTAAGCCCACAAGTGCCATGTTCGTTAAGGTTTAGGCAGTAAGTAACAAATCTTGATTCTTTTTTAGAGTCAAGCTAAAGCTCAGGAATAGGGAGGTGTTTCAAGAACGTGGAGTCTGCAGAAATTCGCTCACGCTTTTTGAACTATTTCCAGTCCAAGGGCCACACCGTGGTGCCGAGTGCGAGCTTGCTACTTGACGATCCAACTTTACTTTTCGTTAACGCTGGCATGGTGCCCTTCAAGCCTTACTTTCTAGGTGAAGCCGCGCCTCCTTACCCGCGCGCAGTGTCGGCTCAGAAAGTAGTTCGCACTTTAGACATCGAAGAAGTTGGAAAAACTACTCGACATGCTTCGTTTTTTCAAATGTGTGGAAACTTCTCCTTTGGTGACTACTTCAAAAAAGAGGCTATCCCTTATGCCTGGGAATTATTGACTTCTTCTGTTGCTGCTGGCGGCTACGGATTTCCAGAAGACAAACTTTGGGTCACGGTTTATTTAGATGATGATGAAAGTGTTGACATCTGGCACAACACTGTTGGCGTGCCGATGGAGCGCATACAGCGCCGCGACATGGCTGACAACTATTGGTCGATGGGTGTGCCTGGACCATGCGGACCATGCTCAGAAATTTATTACGATCGTGGCCCAGAACATGGTCGTGAGGGCGGACCCATTGCGGATGAAACTAGATATTTAGAAGTTTGGAATCTGGTCTTCATGCAATTTGAGCGTGGAGCTGGCGGCGGCAAAGAGAACTTCCCGATTCTGGGCGAACTCCCATCAAAAAGCATTGATACTGGCATGGGATTAGAGCGTATGGCAGCGCTCTTGCAAGGTGTTGAAAACATTTATGAAATTGACACCACTCGGATCATCTTGGATCGAGCCAGTGCATTAAGCGGTCAGAAGTATGGAGTTAATCCAAAGTCTGACATCGCGCTTCGCGTAGTTGCCGATCACGCCCGAACTTGCGCGTTCCTAATAGCCGATGGTGTGTTACCAGGTAATGAGGGGCGCGGATATGTACTGCGGCGAATCCTGCGCCGGGTCGTGCGTAACATGCGTCTTCTTGGAACACTCGATCCGTCAATTGAAGAATTGATTTTAGCCAGTATCCAAGCAATGGCGCCGCAGTATCCAGAGTTGCTATCCGAACAAGGTCGAATACTTTCGATTGCCAAAGCCGAAGAAGAATCATTTCTTTCTACGCTAGAGCGAGGCACATCCTTATTTGATCTGGCTGCTACGGAATTGAAATCAAACAAGTCCAAGGTGCTAAGTGGCGACAGTGCGTTTGCACTGCATGACACTTTTGGTTTCCCAATTGACTTGACACTTGAAATGGCTGCAGAGCAAGGTCTGGCTGTTGACGAAGAGGGCTTTAGGCGCCTCATGCAAGAACAGCGAACGCGAGCTAAAGCAGATTCAGTTGCGCGTAAGAGTGGTGTTGCGCCAGTAACTGTTTACCGAGAAATTATGGGCAAGTCTGGCGTTACGAAATTTACTGGCTACACCGAGACACAAACCGAAAGCAAGGTAACTGGGCTTGTCGTAGACGGCACTGACGTGAAGAGCGCTGCCTTAGGTGATGAAGTCGAAGTGCTAACTGATCGAACTTCGTTTTACGCCGAGGGTGGCGGTCAGCTTGCTGACCATGGTTTGATCACTTTCGCAGATGGCAGCATCGTCGAAGTTGATGATGTGCAGACCCCGGTACCTGGACTTTACGTACACCGCGGACGAGTAGTTGCGGGGTCAGTGGCTGTTGGCTCTGCTGCGCTTACGCAAGTTGATGTGCAGCGTCGCTTAGCAATTTCTCGGGCGCATACTGCTACCCACATGGTGCACAAAGCATTCAGAGAAGCACTTGGCGAAACAGCAACTCAAATGGGTTCGGAAAATTCGCCGGGTCGATTTAGATTTGATTTTCCAAGCGCTGGAGCCGTGCCGCAATCTGTTTTGGCTGATGTTGAGGCGCGCGTAAATGAATTGCTTTTGGACAACATGGCAGTCACTGCAGAATTAATGACACAAGAGCAAGCTCGAGCAACTGGAGCCATGGCGCTATTTGGCGAAAAGTATGGCGATCAAGTTCGTGTGGTAAGCGTTGGTGACTGGGCGCGCGAGCTTTGCGGTGGTACGCACACCCAAACTTCAGGACAGCTTGGCGTTATTACTTTCTTATCGGAAAGTTCGATCGGCGCTGGCGTCAGACGCGTAGAAGCATTGGTGGGAGCAGATGCTTATCGTTATCTGGCTCGGGAACATCACTTAGTTGGACAACTTGCTGAACTTACTAAAGTTCGACCAGATGAATTGCCAGATCGAATTTCTAAAATGCTAGATCGGTTAAAGCAAGCTGAGAAAGAAATTGCAAAAGCGCGCACAAGTGCTTTGACTAGCAACATTGACGAATTAATTGGTGCACCAGTAAAAGTTGCAAACACTAATGTGTACCGGTTTACAGCCCCGACTGGTACTACTGCTGGCGATCTCCGCGATCTAGTTACTAGTGCCAAATCGGGCATTAAATTAAACAACTACGTTTTAATTGGCGCCACAATTGATGACGGCAAAGTTGCTTTTGTAATCACTACTGATTCAGCGGCGCGCGACTCGGGTGTTTCAGCTGCTGGCGTTCTAAAGGTCATGTTGCCTGCTGTCGATGGACGCGGCGGCGGTAGCGCTGAAATGTCACAAGGCGGCGGATCGAACGTAGCAGGACTTGACGCGAGTTTAAGCGCTGTAGCAGATGGCATAGAAAGTTAGGCCTGTGCTTCGCGGCGTTCGGCTGGCTATGGATGTGGGCACAGTTCGCATTGGCGTAGCAAAATGTGATCCCGACGGCATGCTGGCAGTACCGCTGGAAACAATCGCCGCTGGCGATCGCGCTATCGCTCGAGCGATGGAAATCATTAAGGATGAGAAGCCGATTGTTGTCTATGTTGGAAACCCGATAAGCCTTAAGGGCGAGGCAACTGCTTCAACGCAGGCAGCCATTGATTTTGCGCAAACTTTAGTAGCGCAGGTCTCCAGATCAGTTGAAACAAGTAATGTCAGTGTTCGCATGATTGATGAACGACTAAGCACAGTGAGTGCGCAACGGGGTTTGCATGAGGCTGGGAAAACACACAAGTCCAGTCGAGAAGTAATTGATCAAGCCGCAGCCATCGTAATATTGGAACACGCTATAGAGTCAGAAAAGCGCCAGGGAGAATTCGTGGGCAGGGAAGTGGTGTTGACCGGTGAGTAATTTAGATCTGGTCAGCGATAAGCCATCATCGCCTTCAAATGACACTCATAAAGCAAAAGCCAAGTCGAAGAGCTCAAAATTTCGTATCTTGATTGCTTTAGTCGGAGTAATAGTGGCACTTGGACTACTTGCACCTCGCGCTATTTCAATGTTCTCCAGTGCGCCAGATTTTCCGGGTCCGGGTTCGGGAGCAGTGCAACTCCAAATTGAGCCGGGTGCTACTTTGGCCAAAATTGGAAACGACTTGAAAGAACTTGGGGTAGTTGCCTCAGTCGATGGCTTTATTTCTGCCGCCAACAAGATTCCAGAGAGCGCAAATATCTCGCCAGGTAGTTACAACTTACTAAAGGAAATGAAGAGTTCTGATGCAATTTTGGCGCTGCTTGATCCCGCTAATCGAGTCGTTACCAAGGTTGTAATACCTGAGGGCAAGCGCACGAGTTGGACTGTTGCTGCGCTGGTTGAGGCAACTGGGATTCCTGCCTCAGAATTTGAAGCTGCAATTGCTAAGGCGAACACCCTCGGACTTCCAGAGTATGCGAATGGCAATGTGGAAGGCTTTCTGTTTCCAGCAACTTATGAGTTTGCGCCCGGTACTACAGCAACGCAGATGATTACTGCCATGCTAGAAAAATTTAATTCAGAAGCGATTCGAATCGATTTAGAGGCGCGGGCCAAAGCCATGGGCCGGACTCCGTATGAGATTGTGACGATTGCATCCTTGCTTGAAGTTGAGGGGCATCCACGCGACTTCACTAAAGTTGCGCAAGTTGTTTACAATCGGCTTGCTGAACCGATGCGCTTGCAGTTTGATTCCATAGTTAACTACGGACTCGGCAAAACTGACGTTATTTTAACGACTGAGTTACTAAACACTGACACGCCGTACAACTCGTACTTGCGTGATGGGTTGCCCCCAACTCCCATTGATGGCCCAGGTGCACTTGCGATAGAAGCAGCGCTTAATCCAGAGCCAGGGGATTGGCTTTTCTTCATTACCGTTGATTTAAATACCCAAGAAACCAAATTCACTAGGTCTTATTCTGAGTTTCTAATTTACAAGGATGAGTTTCTAGCTTTTTGTGATGCCAATGCGGGAGTGTGTTACTAGTGAAAGCAGCAGTGCTTGGCAGTCCGGTTTTACATTCGCTTTCCCCGGTCTTGCACAATACTGCCTACAAGTGTCTTGGTTTAGATCACACTTATAGTGCAATAGAAGTAAATGAATCTGATTTTCCAAATTTCATCTCTAGTCTCGATAACAGCTGGCTTGGCGTTTCCTTAACTATGCCGCTTAAGGAAGTTGCATTCCTAGTAGCCACAACTGCTGATTTGGTAGCAACTCAAACTGGAGCGATTAACACTTTAATATTCTCGGATGGAATTTCTGGTTTCAATACAGACGTAGCTGGCATCGTGGACTCCTTCATCGAGCAAGGTTTGTCCAGAGCGGACACGGGTACAGTATTTGGATCAGGTGCGACGGCACGCTCCGCATTAGTTGCCATGGCGCAACTTGGAATCACCCAAGTTCAATGCATAGCCCGCAACAAGTTGGATGTGGCGCAATTAATCGAATTGGGCGAGGTTATCGATGTTGTGGTTTCACATACGCTACTGAGCGACTCCGATTGGCTGACAAGTGATGTCGTAGTTAACACCACGCCAGTTGGGGTACTAGATGAAATCGCAAAGGATGTATGGCAACCCAAGGGAATTTTGCTAGATGTTGTTTACCATCCCTGGCCTACGCAGTTAGCAGCGTCATGGGAAATTTCTGGTGGCAGCGTCACATCTGGACTAAGCATGTTGCTGCATCAAGCCGCTCATCAAGTCGCGTTAATGACAAATCTGCCAGCACCAATAGAAGAGATGCGCGCTGGTTTAAACCTAGAGCTGTTAGCGCGTGGTTTAAACACTATTTAGTCTGCCAATTCGGTGTTATTGCTCAATTAGTGAAAGAATAGAGCCATGTTGCGTTGGCTTACTGCTGGAGAATCTCACGGCCCGGCCCTGTCTGCAATTCTGGAGGGTCTGCCTGCTGGAGTTGAAGTCTGTACTGCTGATATTGACGAAGCCCTGGCCCGACGAAGGCTCGGTTTTGGCCGAGGCGCTCGGATGAAATTTGAACAAGATGAGGTAACCATCACTGGTGGGATTCGCCATGGCTTCACCCAAGGCGGACCAGTTGCTATTTCAGTAGCTAATTCGGAATGGCCTAAATGGCAGGATGTGATGTCCGCCGACCCAGTAGATCAAGCAGATTTGGTAAATGTGGCTCGTAATGCTCCACTAACTCGGCCGCGTCCAGGTCATGCAGATTTAGCGGGTATGCAAAAGTACTCACTCAATGATGCGCGACCAATTTTGGAGCGAGCCAGCGCCCGCGAGACTGCTGCGCGCGTAGCCCTGGGCGAGGTTGCAAAGAAGTTCCTGCAGCAAGTTGCTGGGATAACAATTCTTAGTCACGTAGTTAGCATTGGAACAATCGAAACGGATTCCACCGAAATTCCTGACTTCGCTGATGTTACTGACATTGATAACGATCCAGTTCGCTGTTTTTCACCAACGGCTAGCGCAGCTATGCAAGCCGAAATCTTAGCTGCGCAATCCGATGGCGATACTTTAGGCGGAGTCGTAGAAGTTGTGGCTCACGGAGTTCCTGTCGGGTTGGGATCACACGTGCATTGGGATCGTCGTCTTGATAGCAAACTTGCTGCAGCGCTTATGGGAATTCAAGCTATCAAGGGTGTTGAAATTGGCGATGGATTTGAAACCGCCAGACGTCGCGGCTCCGAGGCACACGATGAAATTTACAGTGACAGCGGATTATTGCGACGCCAAACTGGTCGAAGTGGCGGCACTGAAGGCGGCATGAGTACCGGCGAAGCAATTCGAGTACGCGCAGCGATGAAGCCAATCTCAACTGTTCCCAGAGCGCTAGCAACAGTAGATGTGGAAACTGGTGAGGCAGCCACCGCGATTTCACAGCGCAGTGATGCGTGCGCAGTTCCAGCTTCTGGCGTTGTCGCCGAAGCCATGGTCGCACTCGTTCTAGCTGAAGCAGTTTTGGAAAAATTTGGTGGCGATCATGTTTCTGAGACAGCCCGAAACATTGAATCTTTCCGCGCGCACTTGAGGATGTAGACATGGCCGCAATAGTGCTGGTCGGAGTTCCAGGCGCCGGTAAAACCACAGTTGGAAAATTGCTAGCGAAATCACTGAACCAAGAATTTTTCGATAGCGATCAAGTAATCGAAGCACAAGCAGGTAAGAGTGTGTCCGATATTTTTACCCAAGATGGCGAGAGCGTATTTCGTAGCCTTGAACACGAGGTAATTGTGAAATTGCTTGCGGACAATGTTGGAGTTTTGGCACTTGGCGGCGGGGCACTTGGAAATTCTGATACTCGAAGCGCGGTAAAAGGCGCAACTACTATTTGGCTAGTCGCTGGCTTAGCCCAAGCGGTAGATCGCGTTGGCATGAACCGCAATCGGCCATTACTACTTGGCAACGTGCGGGGCCAACTAGCTGAGTTAATGACGGCCAGAGAACCGCTTTACCAAGAAGTGGCCACAATTGTCATTGACACTTCGAAATTGATTCCCGGTGAAGTCGTGTCAAACATTCTTTCTGAGTTGGAGAAAGTGGACGCAACGTCATGACAACTATTTCAGTTCATGCCGAGCACACATATTCAGTAGTTGTTGATCGAAACATCTTGGGATTAGTTAATGATCATATTTCCGGTGTTTCTAAAGTTGCAGTCATTCACCCAAAGTCGATGTCTGAGGTAGCTGGCAAAGTACGCGCGAGCTTGTCCGGCGTTACTTCAATCGGCATTGAAATTCCAGATGCCGAGAATGCTAAAACAGCTCAAGTTCTAGAGTTTTGCTGGTCGGCGCTAGGTGAAGCCGGTTTTACCCGTAACGATTTGATCATTTCTATCGGTGGTGGCGCAACTACTGATCTAGCTGGTTTTGTTGGCGCAACTTGGTTGCGCGGAGTTAAAGTTTTGCATGTCCCAACCACATTGCTTGCCATGGTGGACGCGGCTGTTGGCGGTAAGACTGGAATCAACACCGCAGCAGGTAAGAATCTTGTTGGCGCGATTTACTCGCCGATCGCCGTTATTTGTGACTTGGATTTCCTTAGCTCGCAAGGTTCACCGGATTACATCAGCGGATTAGCTGAGGTTATTAAGTGTGGGTTTATCCGGGATAGCCGAATCTTAGAATTGATCGAATCTGATCTCGAAGGTGCAAAGAGCCCAACCTGGGAACATGCACCCGAGATCATCGCACGCACGATTCAAGTAAAAGCGGAGGTAGTCGGCAACGACCTGCGCGAAACTCTCGGTACTTCAAGTGGTCGAGAGATTCTGAATTACGGTCACACTTTTGGCCATGCGGTAGAACGTCAGGAAAATTACACTTGGCGCCATGGCGATGCCGTAAGTGTTGGCATGATGTTTGTCGCACAACTGGCACATTTAGCAGGTCGCTTGAACGCTGATGTGGTAACTCGTCATAGCGACATCCTGTCGGGAGTTGGTTTACCAACTAAGTACGACGGCGGATCATTTGATCAGTTGCTGGCTAACATGGCGATTGACAAGAAATCACGGGGCGATCAACTCAGATTTATCATTCTGGAGTCCGTAGGACGACCAGCAATTCTGCAGTCGCCAGATACGGCGTTGCTAATTGCTGCTCACGCCAAACTAGGGCAGGGTGAGACACATGCGTAAAGTGATGGTTTTAAACGGTCCCAACTTGGATCAATTGGGAACTCGAGAGACAGAGATTTACGGAACTCTTACCCTGGGCGAAATCGAAAATCTGTGTAGTGAAACTGGCGCTAAATTTGGCATGGAGATTGATTTCAGGCAATCAAATGATGAGGCAGTCATTATTGGATGGTTGCATGAAGCAGCCGCCGCTAAGACTTTCGTGGTTTTCAATCCAGCTGCTTTCACGCATTACTCCATCGCAATTAGAGACGCCGCAGCTCTGCTATCAGGTGGATTAATTGAAGTGCATTTGAGCAATCCGCTAGCGCGTGAAGAATTTAGACACACTTCCTTTATCTCTGGACTTGCCCAGGGAACCATCAGCGGATTTGGCGCGCAATCTTATGTATTAGCGTTGCAGGCAATAGCTTCATCGTGACTAAATCCAGAATCTCAAGAATTCAGGATTCGCTGCAAGATGAACAATTCTTTTATGTAACCAATTTAATTAATATCCGTTATCTTTGCGGTTTTACCGGTTCAAATGGCGCGCTTTTGATCACTAAAGCGACAGCCACACTCGCCACCGATTCTCGGTATGAAATTCAAAGTTCACAACAATGTTTTGATGTGGACATTGTTATCGGACGTAACCTCAGTGAGCTGTTAATCAAAAAAGAGCAACCTGCGGAAATCTGGTTCGAATCAAATAACCTGAGCGTTTCGCAACTAACTTCGCTTACCGAAATGTTTCAAATTCACAAATTTGTTGCAAAAACGGGAATTGTCGAAGCACACAGACAAGTTAAGGATGATGCGGAGTTGCGGATCATCCGAACTGCATGTGAAATTTCTGTTGCGGCTTGGCGCATGTGTATCGAGCAAATCAAAGTTGGTCAGAGCGAGCGAGAGATTAGAAACAATCTTGAACAGAACATGCGCCTTATGGGAGCAGATGATGTGGCTTTTAGTTCAATCGTTGCTGCTGGACCAAATAGTGCGATCCCACATCATGAGCCGACGGATCGAGAAGTCGCGAGCGGTGACTTCTTAAAGATTGATTTTGGTGCAAAGATCGCCGGCTACCACGCTGATTGCACTCGTACCGTTGTCGTTGGCAAAGCTGCGGATTGGCAAGTTGAGATTTATCAGGCCTTGGCTGCGGCGCAATTAGCCGGGCGTAATGCATTAAGTGCGCAAGCAACATTTTTAGCAGTTGAAACTGCCGTAAGTGACACTTTGAAAACCAGCGGGCACCTCGAATTCTTTACTCATGGGCTTGGACACGGAGTTGGACTTGAGATCCATGAGACGCCGTTTTTTGGCCGTGGATCACACGATAAGATTGCAGAAAATACGGTATTAACGGTCGAGCCTGGGATCTACTTGCGAGATCGTGGGGGAGTTCGAATAGAAGATACAGTTGTGGTCACCGTTGAAAGTTACGAGAACCTTACTGATTTACCGTATGAACTTATCGAGATTTGAAAAACCTACCAAGGAGCGCTCGTGGCATCAACGAATGACCTAAAGAATGGCTTAGTCCTGAACATTGATGGACAGCTGTGGACAGTAGTTGAATTCCAACACGTTAAGCCTGGTAAGGGTCCAGCATTTGTACGCACAAAGTTGAAGAACATTCTGACTGGAAAAGTTGTTGACAAGACTTTTAACGCTGGCGTGTCCGTGGATACTGCAGATGTAGATAAGCGCAACATGCAGTACTTGTACCGAGATGGCGATGGCTGGATCTTCATGGATCTACAAACTTTTGAACAGTACACACTTTCTGACGCCATTGTTGGCGATGGCGCGAAATACATGCTGGAAAATCAAGAAGGCGTAGTCGCAATTCATAATGACTTACCTATTTATCTTGAATTGCCTGCGATGGTCGAACTCATGATTACTTATACCGAGCCTGGATTACAGGGAGATCGTTCAAGCGCGGGCAGTAAGCCAGCAACTCTTGAAACTGGCGCAGAAATAAAAGTGCCACTCTTTATCGAAGCAAATACCAAAGTTAAAGTCGATACTCGCGATGGCTCATACCAAGGTCGCATCAACTAAGTGCGCACTAGAACAAAAGCGCGTCAGCGCGCAGTGGAGTCATTATTTGAAGCCGAACAACGTGGCGTCATGTCGCCGGATGTGTTTGAGCGCAATCCTGCGGTCAACGACTATGCAATCGAACTTGCAGCTCTTGTTGAATCAAACATCGAACGCATCAATGAGATCATCGATACTTATTCCCAAGCTTGGCCACTGGAGCGAATGCCTGCAGTAGATCGAGCAATTGTTCGAGTTGGCATTGCAGAGTTACTTTGGCGCCCTGAGGTTGATAGCGGTGTTGCTGTGTCGGAAGCAGTCGAAATTGCTGGTGTGCTGAGCACGCCGGAATCTGGCCGCTTTATAAACGGACTCTTAGGGCAAGTAGCTACGCTGCGAAGTTCACTTTCCGCGCTTTAACTGTGCCAGGTGTGGGTTCGAATCAAATGTTTCGTAACGTTTAGGTTGGTGCCCTGAGTGGGATTCGAACCCACAAATCGCACTCGGTTTGGGTTCAAATCAATTGTTTCGTAACGTTTAGGTTGGTGCCCTGAGTGGGATTCGAACCCACACTGAACGGTGTTTGAGACCGCGCTCTCTGCCAGTTGGAGTACCAGGGCTTAATTTCTTTACTCGGGAAAGGTTACCGCATGAATTTGTTCGCCTTAACCGTAGGCTTGCAATGTGAGATGCGGTAATGATCGAGTGCGTGGTTTGTGGTGACTAATCAGGAGTCGCTAAATATCGCAACCATCCCAAATGCACTCAGTGCGGCTAGGTTGCTTGGAGTGCCAGTCTTCTTTTGGCTCATAGTAGGACCTAAGCGTGATGATCTAGCGCTCTACATTTTGGTTGTCAGTGCGTTTACAGATTGGTTAGACGGTTTCTTAGCTCGGAAACTAAATCAGTTCAGTCGACTAGGAGAGTTGCTTGACCCGCTAGCCGATCGCCTTTATGTAGTGGCAGCAGTCCTGGCTCTCTTCATTCGAGACTTGATTCCTTTATGGGTAGTCGTTGCGTTGCTATCGCGCGATGTGCTGATGTCACTTGTTCTGATTTACTTAAAACGATTCGGCATAACAGGTATCCCAGTTCATTTTGTTGGAAAAGCTGCAACTATGAATCTCTTGTACGCGCTTCCACTTATTCTGCTGGGTAACTTCCAGAACGCGGTTGGCGAAGTTGCGCACGTTTTTGGTTGGGCATTTTTGATTTGGGGTATCACGATGTATTGGTACGCTGCAACGCTTTACTTAAACCAGATTTGGTCGATGCGGAGTTCGTTACATGCGAATTGACGCGTCACTCGATGCGCTACTTGCCGATGCCTTGGCTTCAGATTACGCCGACACTCAAAAAACCCAATTTAGGAATCGAAGCGGGCGGGATTCATTTCGGGTATTAGTTGTTGCAGCTTCGGCAACTTTAGTGACTTTAGTTTTAGGTATGGCAATTGCGCAAACGAGAATTCAGGCGACTGAAAACTCACTTACCCGAAATGCGTTAGTTGATAGAGTGCAAGCTGCTGATCGCAGAGTGCAGGCACTTGAGGCAAGTGTCCTGACGGCGCAAAACGATTTGATTGCCGCAGAACGATCGATATTGGCAGGCACTTCCTTGGGAGAGCAAGCGCAACAACGGTTAGAACGATTACGAAGTGCAACTGGCCAAAGCGAAGTAACTGGCAGCGGAGTCACTGTGACGATCGATGATGCGCCAGTCACTACTGAAGGTGCACTAGTAAATGACCCAGGCAAAATAGTGGACCGTGATTTACAAATTGTTGTGAATGGACTCTGGCAAGCTGGCGCTACGAATATCGCCATAAATGGTCGCAGATTGACGCCGACTTCAGCCATAAGGTCGGCAGGCGAGGCCATCTTGGTCAACTATCGTCCATTGATACCGCCCTATGTTGTTTCAGCGATAGGACCAGACGCAAATCTAATTATTGGAAGATTTCGCGAGGGCACCGCGGGATTGTTGCTTGAAGAGTTAGAGGCTACCTACGGCGTATTCTGGGAACTACAAACTGTTGGTGAATTGACATTGCCCGCAGCCGCTTCAGCCATCAGAGAGGACACGCCTTGATTCCTGCCATTGGATTACTCGTTGGCATTGTGTTTGGCCTCTTGTTTCAGCCCACAGTGCCAATCTGGCTCCAGCCGTATTTGCCGATTGCAGTTGTGGCAGCTTTGGACGCGGTTTTTGGTGCGTTTCGTTCGGTCTTAGATGGTTTATTTAACGATCGAATATTTGTTATTTCTTTTCTATCGAATGTTTTAGTCGCGGCCATGATCGTATTCCTTGGAGATCAACTGGGAGTTGGTTCCCAGATGTCCACAGGTGTTGTCGTGGTACTAACGATGCGAATTTTCGCTAACGTAGCTGCTATTCGTCGACATCTGCTCAAGGCTTAACAATGGGTATGCATTCGGCGCCTCGGAAATTTCGCCCAGCGCGCACTTCTGCGGAAGCAAGATTTCGACTTAAGCGATCCCTAACACCACAGCGAACTGGAACTCAGTTTGTGATTACGGTGTTATTTTTGATTCTCGGCTTTACTTTGACTGCTGCTATTTCCGCAAATAGATCGGATGCGATTTTGTCTAATGCGCGCCAGAGTGACCTGGTCAGCCTGTTAGATGACTTAGCGCAGCGGGAAGCGCGATTGGAAGCTGAGAACTCACGGCTAGAAAGTGCGCGCGAAACTCTTCTTGGTGGTGATGAATACTCAGCTCTGAATGAAGCAAAACGGCGCGCTAATGCCCTAGGAGTATTAGCCGGCAGTGAGCAAATTATTGCAACAGGTATCGAAATCACAATCACGGGAAATCTCAGCTCATCCACATTGCTAGACGCGATTCAAGAGCTTCGGGATGCCGGCGCAGTTGCGATTCAAATTTCTGATCCTGAACTGGCGATTCGGATTGTGGCGAATTCTTGGTTTGCGGATAGCACTAACGGAGTAACTATTGGGGGCACGGCGCTACAAGTCCCGATCCTAATTTCCGTAATTGGTGACCCAACAGTGTTGATTCCCGCGATCAAGATTCCAGGTGGATTAGTGGACACGGTCGGAGCAGGCGGCGGCCAGATTTCCATTGGCGAAAGTCAAAGCGTAAACATCTCAGCAACGGTGCCCCTGCCAAATTCTTAACCTGAAGTGCCGTACGCTTTAGGCATGAGCAACATACCTGAAGACCTGAATTACACTGCTGAGCACGAATGGATCCGAGTGGTTGGTGAATCCACGGTTCGCTTTGGCATTACTGACTACGCGCAAGACGCCCTTGGCGACATAGTCTTTGTCTCGCTGCCAAATGTTGGCGACATGCTTACTGCGGGCGCCACATGTGGTGAAGTCGAATCGACTAAGAGCGTAAGCGACATTTTCGCTCCGGTTAGTGGCGAGGTCGTAGCTCGAAATGACGCAATTGAAACATCGCCAGACACGCTCAATTCCGACCCATACAACAATGGTTGGATTGTTGAACTTAAGGTTTCTGGGGACGCTAGCGCAATAGTTGCTGGGCTTCTTGACGCTGCTGCCTACCGAGACATGACTTCAAGTTAAGCCTCACGTTAAGGTATAGACATGGGCACTAACGATGAAGAGACTGACTTAACCAAGTCTGTTCCGGTTAATCTGAATGAAACCAGCATGATTTCTCTCGTTGGTGATCCCGATACTGGCGAGTATGCAGCCGTTGATGCGGCCAAGTTAGCTGGCTTGCCAGGTGGCGGCGCTTATCTTGTGGTCAGACGCGGACCACTTGAAGGTATGCAGTTTGCTCTAACTGGAGCACAAAAGATTTCCATTGGACGATCATCGGACAGTCAAGTGTTCCTAGATGACGTTACTGTCTCGCGCAAGCATGCAGTTGTTGAATTAGTTGGCAGTGCCTGGACGCTAAGTGATGCCGGTTCGCTAAATGGCACTTATGTCAATAAGCATCGAGTTAGCAGTACTGCGCTGACAAACGGAGATGAAGTTCAAATCGGAAAATTTAGATTTGTATTTATGCTGGCGTTACCTGCAGGAGAATAAATGAGTTCTCCGAACTTTGATTTTTCCAAGCACTCACCAGCACTTTTAAGTATCGGCGAAGTTCTCGTTCGATTAAGAAACGAATTTGAAGACATCTCGATCTCTAAAATCAGATTCCTTGAAACAAATGGTTTAGTTCTGCCAGAACGCACGCCCAGTGGCTATCGAAAGTTTTCCCTCGTTGATGTTGAGCGACTTCGCTATGTCCTGCGGATGCAACGCGATCATTTTTTGCCGCTGCGCGTCATAAAAGAGCACATTGATGCGCTTAACCGTGGCTTAGAACCAGTTGCGGTCGGGGACACTGCGCCAAAGCCACCGCGAGCATTAATCAGTACCGAAACTTTAGATTCATCAAATGCGGCTTCGATTGTGCGAATGAATCGGTTAGAGCTTATTGCTGATACCCAAAGTGATCCAGAATTCCTCGATCAACTTGTGGAATTTGGATTAGTTAAACCTGATAGCCAGGGTTACTTTTCACTGACCGCATCGGCAGTCGTTTCCTTAGCGCTAACTTTGCGCAGTTTTGGCCTAGAACCCAGGCACCTCAAAACTGTGCTTTCCAGCGCTAGCCGCGAAGTGGATCTATTTGCGCCGATAGTGAAAAGCGCTGCCGCCCAGCGAACTCCGGCAGCCGGCGCGCAAGCCGAAGAACTCTCACTACAGCTGGCTTCCCTGATCATCTCGTTGCATGGTCTGTTGGTCCGGGAAGTTATCGACCGCCAGAATTAGAGTTAACTTTGTGCCAATTAATGCGGGCGCGGGCAGTGCGAATAGACTCTGTGGTGTGAGAGAAGTAGATGTCGTCGGAATCCGACTGGAATTGCCTTCCAACCAGCCGGTGCTTATCTTGCGCGACCAAAATGCCGCGCGTTATTTGCCACTTTGGATCGGTACCGCGGAAGCAAGTGCAATCTCGCTTGCTTTAGATGGCGTTGTTCCGGCTCGGCCACAAACTCATGACCTGCTGGTTAATGCCATTGCTCAACTTGGCGGTCAGGTCTCCTCGGTAACGGTCACCGAGCTCGTTGAGGGAACGTTTTTTGCGACCCTGAATTTTTTGAACCACGATGCAATTAGCGCTCGCCCCTCAGATGCGATTGCGCTGGCGATTCGAACCAGTGTCCCAGTATTTGTTACTAAAGAGATTATGGATTTCGCGGGGATGGACCTGGCTGAATCTGACGAGTTTTCCATAGGGGATGGACCTGGCGGGCAGGATATGAGCGCCGATGAACTTGAGAAGTTTCGGGCTTTCCTGGATGACATTAAACCGGACGATTTCAGTTAGGTTTTAAGCGTTCATCAGGGGTTTTGTACCTCAACTAGACGTTTAGGTTTATCCTTCGGCGTGTCGGATAGCGATGTCATTGACCTATATATCCGCTAGTTCTATTGTGAAGGGACACGGGTTCCCCTTGGGTTGATTAGTCGGCTCTGCCTGTATGCACCAGGAGCACCGCATGACAGATCTTGGCAATCCGCCAGAGAACACAGCTCAAGTTCACCGCGACATTGCGCGGGAAGCAGCGGTAATTGCTGCGGGCGAGCAGGGTTTGCTTTTTGATGAAACTGATATGGACTCATTGCCTGCCATTGGTTACCGTGGGCCGATTGCAGCCGGGGTAGTAGGCATTACTTATCGCCAACTTGATTACTGGGCGCGAACTTGCCTTGTGACACCAACTGTGCGTCCAGCCACTGGTTCGGGTAACGCCAGGCTTTACGGGTTTCGCGACATCCTCGAGCTAAAGATTGTGAAGCGTCTTCTGGATACTGGCGTATCACTGCAACAGATTCGCACCGCTGTTGAGCAGTTGCGGGAGCGTGGAACTACAGATCTTTCGCAAATAACACTTATGAGTGATGGCGTAGGAATATACGAATGCACCTCACCCGATGAAGTTTATGACCTGCTCGCAGGCGGCCAGGGGGTATTTGGCATTGCCGTAGGACGGGTTTGGCAAGAAATTGAGGGCACGCTGGCCTCACTACCTAGTGATCAATATGAATACGCAGTGTCTGATTCGCCAGAAACAGATGCCACGGATGAACTATCGCTTCGCCGTCGGGCACGGGTCGCGGGGGAGTAACGCGCCTCCAACTGGCTTGCGTAGTACGCTTTAAGGGCTATCGAATCCGAGTGGGAGAGAGCGCACAGCCAGTGCGACGCCGACGGGGCAATGCTCCTCAGAACCTCTCAGGCAAAAGGACTACTTGGATTCAGCAACTCTGAAGTGTTCTCACGACAGAGGGGGAGGGCCGGTAACGGTCGATCCTTCTACTGCATAAGAGGCACAGCATGACAGTTCAAGCTCATCACGATTCGTACGAACAATTTGCGGATCGTCACATTGGACCAAACACCAGCGACTTAACCAAGATTCTTAATTTCCTGAACTACAGCACATTAAGTGATCTAAGTAATGCTGCAGTGCCGATTAACATTCAAAATCCAGCGCCGCTAGCAATTGCTGATGGCGTAAGTGAAGCCGAAGTACTTGCTGAGTTAAAAGCTTTCGCAGATTCAAATGAAGTGCTTACTTCGATGATTGGTCTGGGTTACTACGGCACGCATACCCCTGGGGTAATCCTGCGAAACATCACTGAGAACCCGGCTTGGTACACCGCTTACACACCTTACCAACCAGAGATTGCGCAAGGCCGCTTAGAAGCTTTACTTAACTTCCAAACTATGGTCACCGATTTGACTGGCTTAGACATCGCAAGTGCCTCGCTACTTGATGAATCAACGGCAGCAGCCGAAGCCATGACACTTATGCGTCGTAGTTCCAAGAGTGAATCAAATGTTTTCGTAGTTGATTCCGATACGCATCCACAGACTTTAGCTGTGCTTGCAACGCGCGCCGAGCCAATTGGAATTGAACTTGTATTAATTGACGTTGACATCCAGAAGATCCCCGAAAGTTTTGGTGTGCTTTTAAGTTATCCAGGTAGCAGCGGAAAAGTTCGTGACTTGGAACCTAGTATTCGAGAAGCAAAAGACGCTGGGGTATTTATTGGAATCACCACAGATTTATTAGCACTAACACTTTTGAAGTCGCCCGGAGAATTAGGCGCCGACATTGCAGTAGGTTCTTCGCAGCGCTTTGGCGTGCCTATGGGATTTGGTGGACCACACGCCGGCTTTATGGCAGTTCGTAATGGCTTAGAACGTTCTTTGCCAGGTCGACTAGTTGGCGTCAGTGTTGATGCTGATGGCAACAAGGCATACCGACTTGCTTTACAAACGCGCGAACAACACATTCGTCGCGATAAGGCCACCAGCAACATCTGTACTGCCCAAGTTCTGCTGGCAGTTATGGCATCGATGTATGCGGTGTATCACGGACCAGTTGGATTGCGCCGGATCGCGCGAAATGTGCACCGACGTGCAAACGCGCTTGCCGAAGGCATCGCTCAAGGTTTAGCAAAAGATTCAAATGCAACAGTTAGTACCGAGTTCTTCGACACTGTTCGGGTAAGTGTTCCAGGAAAAGCGCGAGCCATAGTGAACGCTGCTCGCACTCGTGGCATCACAGTTTGGGAGATTGACCAGGGCACAATTTCACTCAGCGTTGATGAAACAACTACAACGGTAGCCGTTGAGCAAGTTTGGGCTGCCTTTAGCGATGCAACGGGCGCAGTTTTCCCAACAAATTACTCGCCAAGTATGGAAGGGGAGACCCTGCCTAACACGTTGCACCGGGAATCTGCATTCCTGGAGCATCCAGTATTTAACTCTCATCAAAGCGAAACTGAAATGCTGCGTTACATCCGCAGACTTTCCGACAAAGACATCGCACTTGATCGCTCGATGATTCCACTTGGTTCATGCACAATGAAATTAAATGGCACAACGGAAATGGAATCTATTACTTGGCCTGGCTTTGCCGGTATCCATCCATTTGCGCCGCTAGACAGCGTGACTGGGTACTTAGCAATGATTCGACAGTTAGAAGATTGGTTAGTTGAAATAACTGGCTACGACGCAGTTTCCTTGCAACCAAATGCTGGCTCACAAGGGGAGTTCGCAGGTTTGCTAGCTATTCGCGGGTATCACAAATCGCGTGGGGACAGTCTGCGAAATGTTTGTTTGATCCCAAGTTCGGCGCATGGCACAAATGCCGCATCAGCTGTTATGGCCGGCATGCGAGTTGTTGTTGTTGGCTGCGATGACTTTGGCAACGTGGACATGGACGATCTAAAGCACAAGATTCTTGAACATGAATCCCAACTAGCTGCTTTGATGATCACGTATCCATCTACGCACGGAGTTTATGAAGCATCGGTAACTGATATTTGCGCGATGATTCACGACGCCGGCGGTCAGGTATATGTTGACGGCGCAAACTTGAATGCCTTAGTAGGACTTGCAAAGCCAGGTAAATTTGGCGCCGATGTTTCGCACTTGAATTTGCACAAAACTTTTGCCATCCCACACGGTGGCGGTGGACCGGGCGTTGGTCCAGTTGGCGTGCGCGCACATCTTGCATCGTTTTTACCATCGCATCCATTGCGCCCAGAGGCAGGTCCAACTGCGCGCGGGTTCGCTGATGGTGGGGTAGGAGCGGTCAGTGGAGCTCCTTGGGGTAGCGCAGGTATCTTGCCAATTCCGTGGGCATACATTCGCTTGATGGGTGGCACCGGTCTAACTAAGGCAACTCAAGTTGCCGTTGCATCTGGAAATTACATCGCAAAGCATTTAGCCGAAGATTATCCAATTTTGTATGTTGGCGCTAACGGTTTAGTCGCGCACGAATGCATCTTGGATTTGCGTGAGATAACTAAGGAATCAGGCGTGACTATTGATGATGTCGCTAAGCGACTAGTTGACTATGGTTTCCACGCTCCAACTATGTCCTTCCCAGTTGCTGGCACTTTTATGGTGGAACCAACTGAGAGCGAATCGCTTTACGAGCTGGACCGGTTTATTGAAGCCATGAAATCCATTAAGCAGGAGATCAAAGAGGTACAGGCGGGAACTTGGCCAGTGGATGATAATCCGCTGCATAATGCGCCTCACACCGCTGCGTACTTGCTGGCAGATTGGGATCATCCATACAGCCGTGAGCAAGCCGCATATCCAGTTGCTCGCCTACGCGAATCTAAATATTGGCCGCCAGTGCGTCGCCTTGATGGCGCGTACGGGGATCGCAACCTAGTTTGTGCTTGCCCGCCAATTTCAGATTTTGCCTAGGTATTTCTTTAACTTGACATAATGTATCTTATCGGTTACTAATTATAACAATTAACCCATTGGATACTGAGGTTTTCTAATCGTTGAGTTTAATTGGCGGTTTCTTGGGTAAACCTTGCACGAGCGAAAAGTACTTTGTGAGTAACCAGCACAGATGCTTGGCGCGAGTTGCAGGAGGCACAAAATGGCTAACACAATGAGAGGTTCTCGAATGGGAACCACGAGTTATGAAACAGATAGTGGATTATTCGCGCCCAGGGCGCTAACTACATACGTCTGCGATCAAGGTCACCAAGTAACTATGCCATTCTCGGCGGAAGCTGATGAGATACCAGATACCTGGCCCTGTGCTTGTGGCGCGACCGGAATGCTCGTAGGAGCCGCCCAGGATGAACCAGCAAAGCCAAAGCATGTGCGCACCCACTGGGAGATGCTGCTGGAGCGACGAACGGTGAAAGATCTTGAGGGGATTCTTAAGGAACGGCTAGAAGTCCTGCGGCATCCTCGTAAAACTGCCTGAGCGCAATTATCTTCCTAATTTGAGCAAACGCTTTAGGTCAGCGCTGCGTTTAGCTAGACCCCATTGCGTCACTCGCCAAAGTGCTTCCTTAACTATTGCTTGATTCATTTTGCTTTCCCCGATTTCGCGCTCCAGGAAAGTAATCGGAACTTCGGTTATGCGCAGGCCCGAGCGTACTGCGCGCCAAGCCATGTCAACTTGAAAGCAGTAACCCTGACTTTCTACTTTAGATATGTCGAGTTTGTTTAGTGCGCTCATGCGATACGCCCTAAAACCACCCGTCGCATCTCGTAGCGGAATCCCAAGCCATAGCCGAGTGTAAATGTTGCCACCGCGTGATAACAGTTCACGACTCTTAGGCCAATTCACTACTCGGCCACCTTTAACCCAGCGCGAACCTAAAACTACATCGCTGTCAGTAAGAGCAGCCAAGATTTTTACAAGATCAGTTGGACTGTGTGATCCGTCTGCGTCCATTTCAACTACAACGTCAAAATTCTTATCCTTGGCCCACGCGAACGCTTCCAGATATGCCGCGCCTAAACCGGCCTTGTTCTGGCGATGCAATACCTGAACTGCCAAGTCATTTGCAGCAAGGCCATCAGCCACTTCCCCAGTGCCATCGGGTGAATTGTCATCAGCTACCAGTATGTATACCTCGGGAGCCGCAGCTCGAACCCCTGCAACTATCAACGGTAAGTTTTCGCGTTCGTTATATGTCGGTATTACGACTAAAACTTTACCTAAGTTGCTTGATGACATTAGTTAAGTCTAATCCATTATTTAAGTATGAAATCCAGATTAAAGTTTGCGATTGCGACGCCAAGCTAAGGCGATGATTATCGCGGCGGCGTAAGTAACCCACTTAGGGAAATTAAAACTTGTGGTGTTTTGGGAGATTAGTGCCACTTCCCCAGTCACCAGTGCTGACTCGAATTGCGCTGTTTCTGCCAATACTGTTCCGTCATTGGAAATTAAACCAGAGATACCTGAAGTGCTTGCCACTAAAAATGCCCGTTGATTTTCTATCGCACGAAACCTTGTCATGGCGAACTGTTGTGCTGGCTGCGCGGTGTTGCCATACGTTGAATTATTAGTCTGGACTACGAACACTTGTGCGCCGGCTGCAATGGTTTCGTTGATGTGTTTTGCGTAAGCGACTTCAAAGCAGATCACATCTCCCACATTCTTTCCTCCAATGTTAAACACCCCTGGAGTTTGCCCAGGAACAAAATCATTGGGTATTTGATCGAACCTAGAAATGTATTTTGCCAACACATTTCGAAGTGGGATGTACTCACCAAAAGGCACTAAATGATTCTTTGCATAAAGCTGACCTGGGCCTGATTGCGCAGTCCAAAGAATTCCAGCATTTCGCGGACCCGATCCGGTCTCCCCTGGCGAAGTGCCATCCCAAGTTGTGGCGCCAATCAAGATCGGGATGTCGGTTTTGGCGACTAATTTATTAATCTGGGTGGCTGAAACTCCAGCGCGCAATGGATCGATGTCCGTGCCACTTTCTGGCCAAACAATTAAGTCAGGTTCAGCGACTTTGCCAGCCGCGATGTCAGCTAACAGTTCATTTGTTAAGTCGACGTGGTTGTTAAGCACAGTCAGTCGCTGGGTTTTTGCATCTAGTCCAGTTCGCGGAACATTGCCCTGCACTGCAGACAACGTAATAGTTTCCTTTGATTCAAACGGCTCTACATTATTTGCAAATCCAAGGATGATAAGTGGAATCAAGAGCCCCATGAATTTTTGATACTTGAGGAATTTCACCAGTGTTGCAGCCACCACGACCACTACCCCGGTGACTAGACCTTGACCGCCGATCGTGGCCAATGGAACAAGTGGCCCATCGAGCTGACTGTAAGCAATTAGGCCCCACGGGAATCCGCCCCACGGAATGCTGGCCCGCAGTGCTTCGATCAACACAATGGTTGCTGCCGGGGCGAAGTAAAAGTATTTGCTTTTCGAGTTAATGGGTAGAACTGCGATAAGCAGCCAAGGAAATGTGCTGATCAACACCAGGCCAAACCACGCATCGTTACCAAGAACACTCACCCATTGCACATGGAATGCGTAAAAGATTGCAGCGAAGACAAGTGCAAGTTTGATTCGTTTTTTCCGGACTTGAAAATCGACGGTGAAGAGAAACAGAGCGATGCCAGGCACAGCTGCCCACCAGTGACTTGGGTAAAACGACCAAGCAGTTACTGCGCCAGCAATGCCAGCTAAAAGATATCGCATTGCCAGGGCCGTTAAAGAATTACTAATTCTCGCGAAGTGTTATTCGCACTCAAGATGCCACTAGTCGTGCAGGTAACAATGTCTTCAATCCGAGCTCCGTATTGTCCTTCAAAATAGAAGCCAGGTTCAATTGAGAAAGCATGTCCAAGTTCCAGCAGCGACTTGTTGCCAACGACGATGTAGGGCTCCTCGTGAGTTTCCATACCAATTCCATGTCCGGTTCGATGAATGAACTGTTCTCCTAATCCAGCGGCAACTAAAACTCCTCGCGCTGCGTTATCCACTGATTCACAAGTTACCCCGGGCTTAGCGTGCAATCGAGCTGCCTCTTGCGCAGCAAGTAGGACTTCGTAGTGCGCCAAATATTCAGCCGGTGGTTGCCCACAGACATACATCCGAGTGCAATCACTGCAATAGCCACTTGGCATAGTGCCACCGATGTCTACAACCACAGGCTCACCAGCTTCAATAACTCGATCGGAAAGTTCATGATGCGGACTAGCGCCATTTGGACCACTCGCCACGATTACGAAATCAACTTTTACGTGTCCACTAGCAAGAATGGCTTCGGCAATGTCTCGCCCTACTTCGCGCTCAGTACGTCCTGGTCGAAGCCACATCCCCATATTGGAGTGCACTTCATCAATAGCGCGCCCAGCTTCATGTAGGTGCGCAACTTCCTGGGGTGACTTAATTTCTCGAATGTCGGAGAGCAGTTTTCCAGCCAGTGAAACCTCTGCGCCCAGTTCCTGGCGAATCCCAAATGCTTTTTCCACCCACATCAAATTGTTCACCAGTGGATTCTTTGGTTTACCGACCGCGCCAAGAAGAATCTTGTAAGCATCTTGGGTTTCTTGCCAATCCAGCAGTTTCACACCAAGGTCAGGTACACCGTGCGCCAATGCGGAGGGCTTTTCAAGGGTCGGAACAATCATCCAAGATCGACCATCTGAGCGAATCGCTAAACAGGTTAAGCGCTCTAATGGAAGCGCGTCGTAACCAGTTAAATACCGTAAGTCAGCGCCAGGGGTGATGAAGATGGCATCAGATTGAGTTTTTGCCAGACTTCTAGCAACTTGCGCAATTCGAGAGGTGTAATCAGCGACCATACTCTAGGTTACCTAACTAACGCCAAGAGTTTTAAGCAGTCGAGCCACTTGCTTTTCTACTCCCCATGCGCTCGTCAGCAAAGCCAAGCTCGCTGGATCCTTAACAGTTTTTGGCACCTGCAAAGACTTTGGTAATTTCGCTGAGGTTTTTACGCGTACCACCTTGCCAGCAGCCTTCATGTAAGCCTGACTCTCCAGGATGTTTCGTCTTACTGCTGGGGGCATTGCTACCGCATCATCTTTAGCTGCTGCAATCAATCCAAGAATGTCAACATGTTCGGTTATCAACTTGGCCGCGGTTTTCTCGCCTATTCCTTTGACTCCTGGCAAACCATCTGATGGGTCGCCGCGCAACATGGAGAAATCCGCGTACTGGGCGCCAGTAATTCCGTATCGATTCTGCAAGTACGCATCATCAACTACTTCCAAGTTCTTAACACCCTTAGTGATGGAGATGACGCGGTTGCTTTCACGATCACTAACCAATTGAAACAAATCTCGATCGCCAGTAACGACATCACATTGGCCGGTTGCTTTGGCGACAAGTGCGCCAAGTACATCATCAGCTTCATGACCAAGCTGACCGATTCTAGGCAAACCTATGGCATCCAGCAGGTAGCTGATGGCTCCAATTTGTGGTGAGAGCGCATCCGGGACAATTTCTACGGAAGCATCTGGTTGCTCGGATACTTCTTCCTCCACACGATGCAATTTATATGAAGGGACTAAATCCACGCGCCACTGTGGCCGCCAATCATCATCCCAAGCGAAAACTACTTGCTTGGCTGGAAATTGCTTTGCAATCGCGCTGACCATGTCTAGGAACCCGCGCACCGCTCCCGACGGCGTGCCATCTGGGGCGACAATGCTTTCCGGCACGGCGAAAAATGCTCGGTAGTAGAGAGTTGCCGTGTCGAAATATAGATTGCGTTCCTCACTCATCTGCAATCACCAGGCAACTATGCCGCGACTTATGAGATCACCAGATGCCCGTGCCGCGCTGGAAACTTTTGGATCATCACTTGCTAGGGAGACTTGGCCCAGTAAGTCAATGACTTGTTTTGTCCAACGCACAAAATCACCTGGCTGCAGGTCCGTACTTTTTAGAACTTGTGTAATTGATTGACCGCGGGCCCACTTTAGAGTTAACCAAACGAATCCAGGATCCATTTCGCGCAACGAGTCCATGCGAAATTGGTTTTCAATCTCTTTAAGTTCTCCCCACTTGTAAACCATTTCTGTAAGCGAAATTCCCAGTTCCCCATCAGGAATGTTTTGTGGATCGCGGCCGTCATCTCGCCTGGATTCAAAAACCAATGTGCTCACAGCACTGGCCATTTGTTCCGGCGACAACTTGCTCCAGATCCCGCTACGCAAGCATTCTGCCGCCAACAGATCTAGCTCACAATAAATTCGTCCCAAGACAGCGCCAGCATCAGTTACCGCATGACCATTCTCGGTGACCTCGAGATATTTCAACTCAGTTAGTACTGCACAAATTTGATCAAACTCTTTCGCGATCGAACTGGTTCTGGTCGCTACTTTTGATTCCAATTTATCTATTTCCCGCCGAGTCGTAAAAATACGCTCATGCCAACGCACATGCTCTTCCCTATCGCTGCAGCCGTGACAAACATGTGCGCGGATTGCTTTGCGCAACCTGGAAAGTTCAACTTCAACTTTGGACTCAGATGCAGTCTCGCTCATTTCGTTCGGCGCACTTTTTGCGACCACAGCCATTTGGTCTGCCAACCAATTACGTGTTTTTGGTGAACGGGAATCAAAAGTCGCAGGTAAATTCACGCGGCCAACAATTCGTCCTTGATCTCCAACATCGGCATAACTGATCCGCTTTACAACCCTGGAAAGGGACATAACTCTTGGCCTGGGATCATCAAAATCGCGCGCTTCATCGAGTACGACAAATGGCACACTTGAGCGACGCTGTGAGTCAATCACAATCACATCACCACGTGTGATTTCACTCAAAAAATTTGTTGCAACATTTCGACGCTCGCGCACGCCATCACGCTTAGTATTTTTTTCTAAATCCGAAAGGGTACGGCGCAATTTCATGTAGCCTGCAAAATCACCCAAATGACATTCCATGGCATCCTGGTAGCCCTCAATCGCATCCTCGTTTCGACGCATTTGTGTTGCCATGCCGACGACAGATCTATCTGCTTGAAACTGGGCGAAGGATGATTCCAGTAATTCTCGCGCTCGAGATGTACCGAATTTTCCGATCAGATTTATTGCCATGTTGTATGACGGTTTGAAACTTGATTTCAATGGATAAGTTCGAGCGCTTGCCAGTCCAGCCAATGAGTCTGGATCAAGTTCTTGATGCCAAACCACAATCGCATGGCCTTGAGTATCGATACCGCGACGACCTGCGCGCCCAGTGAGCTGGGTGTACTCCCCTGCGGTTACTGGAGCGTGCACTGAGCCATTCCATTTAGTAAGTTTTTCCAGAACAACACTTCGAGCTGGCATGTTTATACCAAGCGCCAAAGTCTCAGTTGCAAATACAACTTTCACTAATCCAGCTTGAAATAATTGCTCCACCACAACTTTGAAGGCTGGAAGTAACCCTGCATGGTGCGCAGCGATACCCCGTTCGAGTCCTTCACACCACGAGGCAAAACCCAAGACTCGCAATTCCTCGGAACTAGCTTCCGGGAAATGCGCATCGACTATGCCACGAATTTCGAGGCGCTCCTGCGGGCTGGTAACACTTACCCCACCGGCTAGACACTGGGACACCGCGTCATCGCAAGCAGCTCGCGAGAAAATAAACGTAATGCTTGGCAGTAAATCTGCTCTTTCCAATGCTTCGATTACGTCAACTCTTGAAGATGTGTATCTACTTGTAAATCGATTACTTCGACCATATCCATGGCTTGATTGTGATCGTTCGTTACGAGCTATCCGCTGCAATTCAGGACTGACTTTAGTTCTGGCAGTGTTCACGAAGAGATCATGGAGTTCATCACTAACCATGACATGTTGATGAAGTGGGATTGGTCGATGTTCCTCAACGATCACTTCAGTTGCGCCGCGCACAGTACGTAACCAGTCGCCAAATTCTTCGGCGTTACTAACGGTCGCCGATAGTGCGACAACCGAAACTGATTCCGATAAATGAATAATTACTTCTTCCCAAACCGCGCCACGGTTTCGGTCTGCTAGGTAATGAACTTCATCCATCACGACATGGCTCAACCCGCGCAGCCCCGCTGAGCCTTCATAAAGCATGTTGCGAAGCACTTCAGTTGTCATGACAACTATTGGGGCATCGCCGTTGATACTGCTATCGCCGGTAAGCAAACCGATGTTTTCAGCGCCATAAAAATCCACAAATTCGTTGAATTTCTGATTCGATAACGCCTTAATTGGTGTGGTGTAGAAACACCTCGATTGCTTAGAAAGCGCGGTGTAAACCGCGAACTGACCAACCACAGTTTTACCGGCGCTAGTTGGCGCGGCAACTAAGACACCAGAACCCTTGTCTATTGCCCGGCAGGCATTTAGCTGAAAGTCGTCCAGGGTGAAACTCAGGGACTCCTGGAATGAACCAAGTAGTCCTTGCGAATCCTTAGTTCTGGATTTCGCGGCTGCATACTTGGCGGCCGGCGATTGTTCCATAGTCCAAGATTACGGCGTAGTTGCTGGCTTTGCTTGCCACACTCGCAGCCCGCCTGCGACAACGTGTATCGAAACTGGTCCCACACCCACTCGTTCGCCATCGGCATAGACCGGGAATGACTCCCCGCTGATATCGATCTTGGTACACTTGTTTGAGTAACCAATGGATGCTTGACATGGGTACCCCAGAAAACTTTCGGAAGCACTCGAAGTAACACTCGTCTAGACACTTTTGCAACAAATGTCACTTCAAGTACGCCATCATTGGCATTGGCAGTTGGGCACATTTTCATTCCGCCACCATATGAAGTGGTGTTTCCAACGGCAACTAGCGTCATTCTTTCGTTTCGTCGCGCTTCACCAGGGATAAGGATCTCCAACGCGCGAGCCGAAAGTTTGCTCAATTCAACGAGCAAAGCGACCAGGTACTTAAGTGTTCCGGTTGGTCCCCGATATCTATTGGCCCGTTCATTAACTTGGGCGTCAAATCCACAGGAAGCTACACCCACAAACTTTCTGGAATCCCCATCTGAGATTGATATAACTCCGTGATCCATTGTCGTAGCGCAGCCTTCACTTAAAATCCTGATTCCTTCAAGCGGATTCTTGATTCCGATAAATCTTGCAAAATCATTTCCAGTGCCGAGTGGCACCACTGCAACTGGAATTTGCATGTCTGGAAATGAGTTGACTGCAAGATGCACCGTGCCATCTCCGCCACAGGCGACGACTATCAAGTCCTGGTGCATTGTTTGCAAGGATGCCAATTCATCTCGCAACTCCGAAATGTTTGCTCCGGTTAACTCGATAGCCCCGAGCTCAGATATTGTGGCCAATATTTTGCGACCATTTCGGGTTTGTTTAACACTCGGCTTTATCAGAAGCGCATACACGCCTAAGCCTCGAGTCTTGCTGCCATTGCTCGTTCCCTGCGTTTGTCATTCAACAGCGCAATCCCAACGGCAATAATGCTTAAGCCGATCATGGGTAGTGCCACAAAAGTCATAGCTAATGGATCACCATTAGGGGTTGCAACTGCGCCAAAAACGAAGCTGCCGAGAATCAACCAGCGCCAAGCACCACGCAGTCGGTCGCCACTTAAAACACCAGCAAAATTTAGAGCAACCAAAATTAAGGGCAGTAAGAAACCAATTCCAAAAAATAGCACTAGGTGGAGAAAGAAACTTAAGTAACTTTCAACGCTGGTCACGTTCTGCACATCTGTTGGAGTGAAAGTAAAAAGAATGTCCAGCATTCGAGGCATTACGTAATAAGCCAGCGCTACTCCAGCAGAAAATAGTGGCACAGCCACAGCTGTAAATGAATAAGCCCACCGGCGTTCATTACGTTTAAGTCCAGGTGAGACAAAACGCCAAATCTGATAAATCCAAATTGGACTCGACAGCACAACAGCGGCTGCTAAAGACACTTTAAGTTGTAACGAGAAGCCACTTGTTACTCCCGTTAAAGCAAGCACTGCGTTGGAGCCAATCCCCTGCACGCTGTCGTATGGTTCACGAATTAGAGCGAAAATAGTTTCAAACTGATTCCACACGGCAACAGTACAAATAAGTAATGCGATGGCGCTTCGCACGAGTCGCTTACGCAACTCTGAAAAGTGCTCAATCAGCGTCATGCCATCCGCGCGCTGGGCTTCGACCGAAGTATCGGACATCGAAGAAGTTAGTTCTTATCGCTACTTGGACTTGAATCTGGATCGTTTTTGGTTTTATCAGTGTCCAGTTCAGTCTTGAAAATCTTGATCGATTTGCCTACGCTTTTGGCAGCTTCAGGTAATCTGCGGGCACCGAAAAGAACAATCACAAGCAACAGCAGAATAATGCCTGCTGGCGATTCAAATAAAGCACGCATTATTTCTCCTGACTCGATTTCCTTAACGTTATCGCATGGGACGGATTTGGCTATTCCCAGCCCTTAGCCCGTTCTACTAGGCCTTGGATCAAATCTGGTGGCCCAGTAGCGCGCATTCGACCACCGGAGGCCAAGATCATCGAAATCAGCCAATCTCTGGAATAGACCTTGAGCTGCACTTCCACTGCATGCCACATGCTTTCCTTAAACGTAATGATGTCCACTTGATCAAGTTGCCCGTAATAAGCCTTGTCCAACTCGATGACTGCTAAATATTCTCTCGTCTCCTGTGTTTCGACTATGGCATCAGGAACTTCAAGTAGTTCTGTGCTTTGAACAGCCGTCATAATTCGATCAAGCCGGAAATTGCGCCACGCTTGGGAGCGACGACACCAAGCTTGCAAGTAGGTGAAATCATCCCTTACGTAAAGCTGAACTGGATCAACTAGTCGCTCCGTTATGTCTTCCTTTGACAGTGCGCCGTAGGAAATCTGGACTGCTCGTTTGTTCTCAATGCTTGAGGCTAATACTTCGTAGATTGCGTCGTGAATGGGAGCAGCGATCACGCTGATTGGACTTTCCAAACTTGGCAGCAACGATTGAATTTTGGTAATTAATCCTGCGACAATCTCAGAGCTAGCCAAACTTGGAAACTGCTCAAGATAATGTAAGCCACCAAGCAAAGTTGTTGCTTCTAAACTCGTGAACTTAATTGGTCGATCTAGCGACTTTGCATCAGAGACATAAATTGATTCAGCGTCTTCAAAGTCAATGTCCACTAGACCGCCACCGTCTTGCGATGGTCCAGTAACTACAAGCTGGCTGATTAATTCAAGGGCGTACTTATCAGTAATCTCGAATTGCGTTGCAACTTCATGGAGCGAGGCACCATTGTTTGCAACCATCCAGGGCAGCATTTCAATTAAAAGTTCTAGGTCATTTGCCACTGTTGTGCACCGACAATGTTGTCTTTACTATGCGCGACACTGCCTCATGCAGTGATTCGGGTTCCAATACCCTGGCGATATCGCATGAGCCAGCGATCAAGCCAACAAGCTGTGATTCGTGAAAATACGGAATTGTTAAAGTGTCCCAATCTTGTCCGACACTAATTTCAGTGGCAAGCAGTCTTAGGGATGCTCCCCTGCCTGGTTTTAAATTAATTATCGCTATGAATTTGCCATGGTCTACAACTTCCCAATGCGACACTAATGAGGTGATGTCGAAATCTTTTGGCATCGGCTCCAGCACACTTTGTTTCAACTCAGAAATTTCCCCAACAATTCGGTCAGTGCGATACATCCGAGTCTCACCTTTATCTTGATCAAATCCGACCAGATACCAATGCCCACTATGAAGTAGCGCCCGCCATGGATCAACAGTTCGCCTTATTGAAGTTGAATCAGTAGTTCCGACGTAGTCGAATGACACAGTGTGGTTTGCAGCTATAGCGGCGAGCAGTTCGGGTATGTGCTTGCGTCCCTTAGCTAATGAAATTGGTACAACTGGCAAACTATCTAGCTCTTGCGCGGAGATACGTCGCACTGCTTGCTGCGCAGCCGTTCGCTGTTGGGCAGTTTGCCAAGCACTTGCGGCTAGCGCGAGATAAGTGCGTTCTTGCGAAGTTAGAGACAATTCCGGCATCAGCCAGTCTTTACGATTGATTCGATAACCAACAACATCATCATGGAATAGATCCACGGGTTTTGTTTCAACTGGGATTGCTAGATCGCGTAGTGCTGCTTTATCTCTTTCAAACATTCGCTCAACGGCTTCATCCGAACCGTTGTAACCGGGAACGCGCTCGCGAATTTGCTCGCGTGTTAACGGAACTGAAGAATTTAGCAGTACAAAGAGCAAGTTGAGCATGCGCTCAGTACGCGCTCTGGCCATGACTTAAGAAACTGCTAGCAGATCAATAATAAAAACTAGGGTTTTTCCGCCCAGGCGATGTCCGCTACCAGCTGGCCCATAAGCCAACTCAGGTGGAATTGTGAGCTTGCGTCTACCGCCAACTTTCATTCCTGGAATACCTTCTTGCCAGCCAGCTATTAAGCCTCTGAGAGGAAATTCAATTGATTCCCCACGATCCCAGGATGAATCAAATTGTTCGCCAGTCTCAAAATCAATTCCTGCGTAATGCACAGTTACCTTTTGTCCTGGTTCAGCCTGCGCGCCGTCACCAACAGTGATGTCGTCGATAACCAATTCTGTTGGCGCGGGACCTTCTGGAAAATCAAACTCTGGAGGTTGCATGTCAATCCTTCTTAACTATGAATAACTTATTGGAAACTTACTAGATCAACGACGAAAATTAGTGTCTCACCTGGTTCGATGCCACTTCCAGGTGGTGGGTTCTCGCCATAGCCCAGCGCGCCTGGAATGACTAGCAATCTGCGCCCACCAACTTGCATACCAACTAATCCTTCTTGCCAACCCAAAATGACCTGGTCAAGTGGGAATGTTGCTGGTTCCCCGCGCGCCCAAGAAGCATCGAACATAAGACCAGTTGCAGCCCCGTAACCGACATATTGCGCAGTGACAGTAGCACCCGCAGGGACCTTATCGCCCTCGCCAACAATCAAATCAGTAATACCTAGCTCAGTAACTGGATCCCCAGGTGTGATTACAACAACTGGTTCTGTTGTAATTTCGCCGGTAACATCAACAGCCACTGGCGTGCCGGTCAAGACCGGACCCGAACTGGCAATTGGAGTTGGCGCAACTTCAACTTGCTCATCAGAGCTAGCGCAGCCACTCAGAATTAGGGCAGCAGAAATAAGAAGAATTGGGGTACGAAGTTTCATGCCTCAATAATACTGCGTGAGTTTGGGACTCGCCTTTCAGGCATCCGCACTTTGCATGGATTCAATCAATTTCGCAACTCGCTCATCCACACTGGCAAATGGATCCTTACATAACACCGTTCGCTGTGACTGATCATTCATCTTCAAGTGCACCCAATCGACACTTATGTCCTTGCCAGCGTTTTGGGCAGCCAGAATGAAGTCTCCGCGTAATTTAGCCCGGGTAGTTTGCGGTGGCACTGTCTGTGCGGCGACAATTTCTTCATCGGTTGTAACTCGATTTACTCGACCATTATTTTGCAACAAATAAAACAAACCGCGCGACTGCGTTATGTCGTGATATGCCAGGTCAAGTTGCGCGATTCTTGAAGAGTCGAGTTCTAAGTTGTTTTTTGCCCTGTAGGTGTCCAGCAATTGCTTCTTAATGGCCCAATCGATATCTTGCGAGATAAGCGCATAGTTTGAAGTTTGAATGGCGGTAAGTGTTCGCTCCCAAAGCTCTAGGGCAATCTCATGTTCGCGTGTGACGTTCATGTCTCCAGATGCCACATATTCCTTGACCATTTCAAGATATGCCCACTGCATGTCGAGCGCTGTCATGGTCGTTCCGGAATTTAGAGTTACTGTTGCCAGTCCTGTGATGTCATGCGACACATCTCGAATAGCGCGGATCGGGTTATCGAGTGTAAAGTCGCGTTTTAGATTTCCGGTTTCAAGAAGCCGCAGCACGAAATCCATAGAAACAACTTTTAATAGCGTGGTCATTTCCGACATGTTTGAATCGCCAACAATCACGTGCAGTCGGCGAAATGCCTCGGAGTCCGCATGTGGCTCATCACGAGTATTGATGATCGGGCGAGATCGAGTTGTTGCGCTCGACACGCCTTCCCACATGTGGTCAGCCCGCTGTGACAGCGAATAAATAGTTCCGCGTGGAGTGGTCAGTACTTTTCCAGCGCCGCAGATCAATTGCCGGGTAATCAAAAACGGCAACAGACTTTCGATCTGCTCCAGATAATCTTGGCGACGCTTGATCAAAAAGTTTTCATGACATCCATACGAGTTACCACCAGAGTCAGTGTTGTTCTTGAAGAGATAAATCTCTCCTTCAATTCCTTCTTCGGCAAGACGCTCCTGCGCGTCGATAATCAATTCTTCAAGAATTCGTTCACCAGCTTTGTCTTGAACTATCAAGTCATGAAAATCGTCACATTCGGCGGTTGCGTATTCCGGATGGCTTCCAACGTCTAAATAAAGTCGCGCGCCGTTTGGTAGGAAAACATTTGAGCTGCGACCCCAGGAAACTACTCGCTTGAAAAGATAGCGGGCTACTTCATCTGGAGTTAGTCGACGCTGGCCTTGAAAAGTGCAAGTAACTCCGAATTCAGTTTCAATTCCGAAAATTCGCTTATCCAACTTGCCACTTGTCACCTACTGGCCGCCCTTTTGCACGAAACCTTTAACAAATTCTTCGGCATTTTCTTCAAGCACTAAATCAATGGCATCAAGTAAGTCTGAGACATCCATGGCTGACGTCGAAGCTGTCGGTAGCGGTGCCAACTCTTCGTTTTGCTCCCGCTCGGAACCGCCTCGAACAAAGTCGCGCTCACTCATAACCACTCGATTCTTGTTGTACTTAACTATTAGAGTATTCCACTGCCTCCAGGCTTGCGCCTAAGGATGTTTTGGCCATTAATCGGCTGACAGATGCCTAGGCTCTAGATTTGCTAGCAATTCATTGGCATCATCGCTTCTGGCAAATAGCGCTTCCGCTGTTTGCTTTATTCCACCTAGGGCATCTGGCGTGGAAACTCGCTTTAGGGGCGTATCTGGGCCTAAGTCGAAAATGACTGAATCCCATGACGCCGCAGCAATTTGATTGCAGAATTTGGAAATACAAGTACCACGGAAATATGCCCTGGTGTCTGTTGGCGGATTAGCCACTGCCTGCGCTATCTGTTCCTCAGTGAACATCACGTCCACCTTGCCTTTTTGCTGCAAAATCAGACTGATTCCTTTTTCAGGCCGCAGGTCCGCAAACTGAATGTCAATGGCGGCTAATCGAGAGTCGCTCCAAAGCAGTTGATCACGATTTCGATAGCCATTTAAAACTGACAATTTCGTAATCCAGTCGACTTCGTTTACAAGTGACATCGGATCACTCTCAAGTGCACGGAGAATTCTGCCCCAGTGTGCAACAACATCATGAGCCATCTCATCTTGCTCGCCCGTAGCAGCCAGGAACGCAACAGCGCTTGCTTGGTAATATTTCTGAATTCCAATCGCAGATAGTTCAGAACCATCGCGCATCCGCTGCTTAGTCTTTAGCTCATAATCATGACTTACTAAATGCATGGAAGTAACAGGATCGTAGAGCTCGAAATCCAGGCTTAAGAATCCAGCCTCAATCATGCTAAGAACAATCGCAGTTGTTCCCATCTTCAAATAAGTTGCGCGATGCGACATATTTGCATCGCCAATGATTACGTGAAGCCTTCGGAATTTATCGGGATCAGCATGAGGCTCATCTCGAGTGTTAATGATTGGTCGGCGAAGTGTTGTCTCTAAGCCAACTTGCGCTTCAAAAAAATCAGCTCGCTGCGAGATTTGGAAACCGGGTTCAATCTCGTCTTGCCCTAATCCAACACGCCCCGCGCCAGCAAAAATGCAACGAGTGACGAAGAAGGGTGTGAGAAATTTGATTAGATCCGTGAATGGCACATCACGTTCGACTTGGTAGTTTTCATGAGTGCCATAGCTAACACCTTTGCCGTCAGTATTGTTTTTATAAACCGTAAGTAACTCGCCAGTTAGCGTGCTGGCCAACCGGGCACTCTTTTCAATAATCCGATCCCCTGCCAGATCCCAAAGCGCGGCGTCATATGGGTTAGTAACTTCAGGTGATGCATATTCAGGATGCGCGTGGTCAACGTAATACCGCGCGCCATTTGGCAGTACTAAGTTTGCCAAGCCGTAATCGTCATCAGTTAACTGACTTGGGTCCGCATCTGCCCGGCTCATATCAAACCCACGAGCGTCGCGAAGTGGCGACTCAACGTCGTAATCCCAACGCATCCGGCGCAATCGATCAGGCATCACGACATTTCCGTATGCATTAACCACTTGACTAGACAGCAGCATTGGATTAGCGCTGGCATCTCTTGGGTTGGATATACCGAATTCAGACTCGATACCCATGACGCGACGAACGGACATATCTAGTGCCTAGACGAAGGGATTGCCGGAAAGCGAAGTATCGATACTGCGACCTGAGTCGTTGCCCTTTTTTCCGTGAATCAAAGTACGCATGAATACGATTCGCTCCCCGCGCTTGCCGGAGATCCGCGACCAATCATCTGGATTTGTTGTGTTGGGAAGATCCTCATTTTCGTGGAACTCATCCAGGCAAGCTTGCAAGAGATGCTCGATAGTTATGCCTTTTTGACCCACAGTCAGGAAGGATTTAATAGCTGCCTTCTTAGCGCGGCTGACTATGTTCTCAATCATTGCGCCAGAACTAAAGTCCTTGAAATACAAAATCTCTCTATCGCCGGTTGCGTAAGTTACTTCTAAGAATTCATTGCCCGAGTTCGTTGCGTACATTTCCTCAACTACCCGGTTGATCATGGCAGCAGTTGTCGCCTTAGCGTCGTTGTTGTGTACTGCTAGATCGACTTCATTTAGTGGCAGGTCATCCGTTAAATACTTAGCAAAGATATCAACCGCTGCTTGAGCGTCAGGTCGCTCAATTTTAATCTTCACATCTAGGCGACCTGGGCGCAGAATCGCGGGATCAATCATGTCCTCACGGTTGGAGGCGCCAATAACGATTACATTTTCCAAACTCTCAACGCCATCAATTTCACTCAGTAACTGCGGCACAATAGTGTTTTCTACGTCACTTGAAATGCCACTGCCACGCGTCCTGAACAACGAATCCATCTCGTCAAAAAATACAATTACTGGTGTGCCTTCACTTGCCTTTTCGCGAGCCCGCTGGAAGATGATGCGAATCTGACGTTCTGTTTCGCCGACAAACTTGTTGAGGAGCTCTGGACCCTTGATGTTGAGAAAGTAACTTCGCCCTTCGCCAATACCCGATATCTCTGAAACTTTTTTGGCAAGCGAGTTTGCAACTGCCTTAGCAATAAGAGTTTTGCCACATCCCGGTGGACCATACAACAAGATGCCCTTTGGCGGCTTAAGTTCGTACTCACGGAATAATTCAGGATGTAGAAATGGCAATTCAACTGCGTCGCGGATCATGTTGATTTGATCTCCCAGGCCGCCGATGTCCTCGTAATTGATGTCGGGAACTTCTTCTAGGACTAAATCTTCAACTTCAGACTTCGCTATTCTCTCGAATGCAAATCCAGCTTTCATGTCCGCCAGCAAACTATCACCGGAGCGAAGTGCAACATCTCGTAGCGGCGAAGCAAGGTGAATAACTCGCTCCTCATCACTTCTGCCTGTGACAATAGCGCGCGCACCATCCTCCAAAGTCTCTTGATAAATTACGATCTCACCTTGATCATCAAATGATCCGGCCACAACAACATTCATTGATTCGTTTAAAATCACTTCTTGTCCAGGGCGCAGTGAGCTTCGATTCACATCCGGTGCCATAGCCACTCGCATTTTGCGGCCATTTATCGTGACGTCAACTAGGTCTTCATCCGCGTCGCCTAAGTAGATCGCATACCCATTCGGCGGTGCGCTGAGTCGGTCAACTTCTTCTTTAAGCCCAATGATTTGCTCGCGCGCTTCCCGCAGTGTTGCGGTTAACTTCGTGTTTGATTCTGACAAGTTATCAATTCGCACATTGAGCGCGCGTAACTGATCTGGGGTCGTTGGTTCAGTCATGCTGACTCCTGATCTGGGCTCACGGGCGATGTTGACACTGCAACATTATCTAATCCACCTTTAGTTGGTCGGATTCGACGGGTAGGAAGCACGGTGCCTGGCGCTAGCTTGCGGGCAGTAACCAGAAACCCAGTATGTCCCTGCATTCTGTGATTTGGCCGCACGGCTAATCCTTCTAGATGCCAAGGTCGTTGAATCAGTTCCTGACCCTCTGGATTAGTCCAGCGCTTATCTAATCTAAGGTCCTCAACAAATCGCGACATCTGTGTTGTTGTCGCAACATATGCGATTACAACGCCACCGGGCCGCAGAACGTGGGCGATGCTGTCAATGCATTCCCAGGGAGCGAGCATGTCAAGAACAATTCGATCCACGCTTGCTTCCGGCAACTGCGTGACTTTCTCCTGTAAATCACCAAGTGTCACTTGCCAGTTAGTTGGAGTCTCGCCAAAGAAATTCTTAACATTTTTCTGAGCAATTTTTGCGAAATCTTCACGGCGTTCGAAACTGTATACATACCCGCTTGATCCAACTGCGCGAAGTAGTGAACAAGTTAGCGCGCCCGATCCGACGCCCGCTTCAACAACGACAGCACCTGGGAAAATATCAGCGAGTCCGACAATCGCTGCAGCATCCTTGGGATAGACCACGGCAGCGCCTCTTGGCATACTTAACACGAAATCTAGGAGCAGTGGACGCAGCGCCAAGTAGCTCATGTTTCCGGATGAAACAACGACTGAGCCCTCGCTAACTCCGATCAATTCATCGTGTTTAATGCTGCCGTGGTTAGTGTGGAATTCCCGGCCAGCTTCGAGCACAATCGTGTGTTTGCGCGACTTTGTATCCGTTAGTTGAACCCGATCGCCTACCGCAAATTCGGCTGGGCGGGCAGTACTTACAACGCTCACAGATTCCATTTACCTAGTGTCCCAGTTTTTACTCTCCTCGCCCAACGCGCTTGGGCATGCGCCAATAAACTAGAGGCGAGTTGAAATGAATCGGGGTGCGTGGCTTGGATCTAGACAAAGTTTTCCCGCGCGGTTCAACTATCGTGATAGCGGCCTTTGGTGGCTGGAATGACGCCGGACAGAGCGCAACAGATGCCCTTGAGCACCTACTTGATGTCTGGCATTGCGAGGAGATCGTTGACTTACCCGGTGATGAATATTATGACTACCAGTTCAATCGTCCTGAGGTAAGTCTTGGCATCGCAGGTGACCGAGAGATTGCCTGGCCTGGAACCACAGTATTTAAGGCCAAAGCGGACACCATGCCAGAAACCACCATCTTCTTAGTGCATGGCGTAGAACCAAGTATGAAGTGGAAGCAATTTTGCGCGGAAATCATGAGTCAATTGCAATTGGATAAAAGCACAGTGCTGGTAACACTTGGCGCTCTGCTGGCAGATGTAGCTCACACTCGACCAATACCACTGAGTGGCACAACTTCAAATCAGGAAATCCAGTTGCGCACCGGTTTTGAAAGTTCTAAGTATGAAGGTCCAACAGGAATTCTAGGAATCTTGCAATCAGAATTTGAAGTGCAAGGCATTCCTTCCGTTGCTCTTTGGGCAGCCATCCCGCACTACGTCGCCACCCCGCCATGTCCGAAAGCAACATTGGCATTAATCCGAGGTCTTGAGGATCTGCTCGACACTTCAATACCAGTTGACATACTCGTAGAGGAATCACGAGCTTGGCAACTTGGTGTTGATGAGATGTCAACCGATGATGATGAAATATCTGATTATGTCCGCGGCTTAGAAGAAACCCAGGACACTGCTGAATTGCCGGAAGCTACTGGCGAGGCAATAGCCCGAGAATTCGAAAGATACCTACGCAGACGCGAGAACTAATCTCCGCAACCGCTCTTTATTCGAGCACTTAACTACCTGGCAACTCTTCTCTCATAGAATCTAGTTATGCAACCTTGGGCGCAAGTAGACGTACCTAAGTTGCCCCTTTCAACTGGCGCGCCAGTTATCTATGATTCCCACACTCAAGGTTTGCGGGAATTGCCAAGTGATCGAACTGGGACGCTTTATGTCTGCGGAATTACGCCTTATGACGCAACGCACATGGGCCACGCCGCAACCTATGTTGCTTTTGACACCCTGATCAGGGTTTGGCGGGCAAGCGGAGTTGAAGTTAAATACACCCAAAACATTACCGACGTCGATGACCCGTTAATTGAGCGTGCGTTAGCAACCGGCAAGAAATGGCAAGACATCGCTGTTGAACAAACGGCGCTTTTTCAGAGTGACATGATCGCGCTTCGCGTAATCCCCCCGCAAAACTATGTTGGTGTTGTCGAGGAAATGGAACTAATCGAGCAAAGTGTGGTTGCGCTGTTAGCCAATGGTCTTGCATACAAAGTTGATGACGATTATTACTACGATATGTCGAAATCAAACATGCTCGGTGAAGTATCACATTTGTCTACCGAACAAATGATGACAATTTTTGCTGAACGCGGCGGCGACCCAAATCGGATAGGTAAACGAAATCCATTTGATCCGATGTTGTGGCGGGCTCGGAGCGGAAATGACCCGTATTGGCCATCGCAGCTTGGTGAAGGTCGACCAGGATGGCACATCGAATGTTCTGCGATTGCCACGCATTACCTGGGTCAGCAAATTGATGTGCAAGGCGGTGGCAGCGATCTGAAGTTCCCCCACCATGAAATGAGCGCGGCTCATGCGCAATCAATTACTGGAGTGAGTCCGTTTGCCAATAATTTTATGCATGCCGGAATGGTTGCACTCGATGGCCAGAAGATGAGTAAGTCACTCGGCAACTTAGTTTTTGTTTCCAAGTTGCGGGCATCTGGTGTTGATCCCATGGCAATTCGACTTACCCTGTTGCAGCACCATTACCGCAGTGACTGGGAGTGGTTTGCTAGCGAACTAGACCTGGCAACTACCAAGCTGGCAAAGTGGCGCAGTGCATTCAACCAACCTGTGGGCGCTCCAAATGTTGTCTCCGATTTGATATCGACTCTTCAGCAAGATTTGGATACACCCTCAGCGATCGCACTAGTTGATAAATGGGTGACTGCAACCCTTGCAGCCGAAACGTCAGAGCCTACTGATGCCATGGCCAACGCTGTCGATGCGCTACTTGGGATTATCTGAGTTATCGTTGAAGTGCCATGGCGAATCCACTGAAAATTATTGGCCAAATGGTCAACGCATCGAACTCAACATTGGTTGTTGAGGACGAAGCTAATCGCTACATCTATAAACCGGAATCTGGCGAACGACCATTGTGGGATTTTCCCGATGGCACACTTCACAAACGTGAACGCGCTGCCTTCGTCATGAGCGAAATCCTCGGTTGGAATTTAGTGCCCAAGACGCAACTTAGTGAAGGTCCTTACGGTGTGGGTTCACTCCAAAACTGGCTTGAGGCGCAAGTTACTGTCGTCGACATATTTCCGCCCGGTGAAGTACCTGATAAGTGGCTAACTGTAATCACTGGATTAGATGAAAACGGTCATGAAGTCACCTTGGCACACGCAAATGAACCCAGATTGAAACAAATTGCTGTCTTTGATGCATTGATTAACAATGCAGATAGAAAAGCAGGTCACATCCTGACTGATGAGGAAGGCAATTTATTCGGAATCGATCACGGCTTAACTTTTCATGACGAAGATAAACTGCGCACTGTTTTGTGGGGTTGGATCAATGAACTAATTCCAGAAAAATTACTTTCAGATTTAGCTGCTGCGGCCAGCCAGATTCCCACCAGCGAATTGACGCAATTGTTAAGCGAAGCGGAAATTTCGGCGCTACTTACGCGATTAGAGAATTTGCTTACAACTAAGAAAATGCCAATCCCGAGCCCGCATTGGCCAGCAGTACCCTGGCCAGTTTTCTAACCTCTACGCAAGTAACCATTTGCTCGCGGGCAGATATGACCTTGCTGATCAAGTGGTTGAGTACAAAGTGGACATGGCGGACGGCCAGCCGCCACAACTGCGTTAGCTCGCATGCAAAATGCCGTGGCAACTGATCCAACAAGCCGGACGCGCAATAAATCCGGACCATCGAGCGAATCTTCTTCCAGGTCTGCAACGTCCTCAAATGATTCTGTTGCAGCGTGGGCTTCGATGATTACTTGCTGGCTTTGGGTATTCCATCCAAGGGCAAGAGTGCCAACACGAAACTCCTCTTGAATCGGATTATCAAGTGGTTCCAAATCTGCTGGGCCCGTGTATGAAATCTCAATGCCTTCTGCGCGTGAAACTTGGTCAAGTAGCTCGATTAGACGATCTGCCAGCAGTGCAACTTGTGCCTTCTCGAGGGAAACGCTGATTGTGCGAGAGCCAGATCGAGCTTGTAAGAAAAAGGTTCGCTCGCCTGGTACGCCAACAGTGCCGGCAACAAAACGTTCTGGATTATCGAAAGTGTGAACAATTCTTGGCATACTTGCTTAATCCTTTCCGCTTTCGCCGCCGAGTGTAGGCGTCTTGTTGGTTTTCTCATTAAGTTTAGCCAACCACGAGTCACCAGTGTCATTTAGTTTGCCCACAGCAGAACCCTGCTCGGAATAATGAACAACGCTAACGGATGCCGGATCAATCATTAGAGTTTGAAATTTTCGCAGTGGCAGTCCCATGGCGTCCGCGCAGATCGCCTTAATAATGTCGCCGTGACTAACTGCGGCCCAAACCACATCGCTACCGTGTTCGGCAACTAACTTGGCATCCCATTCCCGCATAGCGCTGCTGGCACGAGCGGCCATGTCGTTCATAGATTCGCCTTCTGGAAAAATCATTTCATCTGGTCGCTGCTGAACTATTGGCCAAAGTTCATTAGTCACTAATTCACTCAACTTCATACCTTGCCAAGTTCCGTAATCGCATTCAAGCAATCGGTCCTCAAATGCGGTTGGCATACTGGCATCAAAGAGCAGTCCAGCAGTTTCCTGCGTTCGTTCTAGTGGGCTAACTACAACTTGCGCCACCTTGACTTCTTTTAATCGAAGCGAAAGCGCGATTGTCGTGTCTCGCCCAACTTCATCAAGAACTACACCCGGGGTTCTCCCAGCCAAAATTCCCTCTGCATTGGCAGCGGTTCGGCCATGACGTATCAGCAACAAGGTACCCATGGTTAAAGACTATTAGTAAGTGGCGAGGAATTACCTCGCAGAAAGTACGCCCGTAGCGAGCAAAACCAGCAGTAACGAACCAAGCGTGATGCGATAAATGACAAACGGCAAGAAAGTTCTTGTCTGCAGATACTTCATCAAACTGGCGATCACGAAATACCCAACAATAAATGAAATAATGGTCGAGACAATAGTTGCTGGCCAATTCACGAAATCATCAGTTGATATATCGCCTGCAGTAAAAGCCGCTGATCCAAAGACGGCTGGGATAGCTAGTAAGAAGGAGTACCGAGCCACCATCTCGCGCTTGAAGCCCATTGCTAAACCTGCGGTGATAGTTGCGCCACTGCGCGATACCCCAGGGATCAAGGCAAGTGCCTGGCCAATTCCGAAATAGATTGCCTGACGCCCAGTGAGCTCTGCCTGTTCTTTGGTGAGTTTGGCGAAATGATCCACCAGACCCAAAATGATTCCCATGACGATCAGTGCCCCAGCAACTAACCAAAGATTGCGCGCTGTGGTTTCAATTGAATCTCTAAAAAAGACGCCGGCCACAGCTATTGGAATCGATCCGATTATGACGAACCATCCCATTTTCGCATCGGGTGTTGCACGCGCCGCACTACTGGTGAGGCTTGAGAACCAAGCGGAAATTATTCGTACTAAATCTTTTCTAAAATAGAGAACTACTGCTAACTCAGTACCTATTTGTGTGAACGCTGTAAATGCCGCGCCTGGATCTGGCCAGCCTAAAAGGCGAGAAATTATTAAAGTGTGAGCAGTTGAGGAAATTGGTAAAAATTCAGTGAGCCCCTGCGAGATTCCCAAAATCATCGCCTGGAGCCAGGAAAGCTGCGCCGTAACTTCAGTCAACACGGCTCCTAAAAAATTCCCCAGACACACTTATGATCGCAATAGAATCCTGATCTCAAAGGTAGCGTAATGCTATGGAACTTCGTTCTCTGGGCAATAGCGGGCTTCTGGTGTCGCAGTTTGCCCTAGGCACCATGACTTGGGGCCGAGATACTGACATCCATGAAGCCCGAGACCAATTCAATCTTTACTACGAAGCCGGTGGCCGGTTTCTGGACACTGCTGATGTTTATAGCGATGGTGTAGCAGAAGAAATTGTTGGCGAGTTTATTCGAGAACATCCAGATGTAATTGTTTCAACTAAAGCGGGCAATGTTCGCAGTCATCGCCGCCGAGACACCAGCAGAGTGCATTTGTTAGCCGCGCTAGATGGCTCACTTAAGCGAATGCGCAGAACTCATATTGACGTGTGGCATATGCATGCTTGGGATCCATACACTCCACTCGAGGAAACATTGAGCGCTGCAAAGTACGCAGTGGATTCCGGTCGAGTTAGATACTTGGGCATTTCAAATTACTCGGGCTGGCAATTGACTAGTGCCGCGCTGGGTTCAGAATTTCCAATCGTTAGCGCCCAGATGGAATATTCATTACTTCAACGCGGTATCGAACGGGAAGTAATTCCAGCTAGTACTGACCTTGGTGTTGGTGTTATGGCTTGGTCTCCCCTGGGCCGAGGAGTGTTAACTGGCAAGTACCGAAATGGCACCCCAGCTGATTCGCGCGCGGCAACATCTCACTTTGCCACTTTCGTAACTCCTTATTTAAATGATCGATCACGTTCGATTGTGGACGCTGTCTGCACAGCAGCGCAAGGACTAGGAATCTCCCCCATTGATGTCGCATTAGCTTGGGTTAACGCCAGACCACAAGTTGCCAGCACAATTGTTGGCGCCCGCACGGCTGCGCAATTGCGCGGAGTCATTCAAGCTTTTGACGCCGTCTTGCCACCGGAGATCCACATCGCACTTGATGAAGTATCTGCCATCGATCGTGGTTATCCAGATTTTGGGTGGAATCAATGAGCGCTGTCTGGGAATTTCGTGAGATGAGTTTCTATCGTGACGCTAAACGCAGTGATGTTAAAAATTACTTAACATCCATGGCAGAAATTGAACGCTGGGAATTAGATCGCGTTCACGTCAGCCAAGACGGACGACGTTCTATTAGATTGCGCCGAAAGATTTACCACTTGCAACGCACAGCATAAGAAACTGCGAGACGACAAAACCTAAATCAATTAAAGGCTGCGCACGAATCTATCCATCACACGCGCGCCGAACTTAAGTCCCTCAGTAGGCACTCGCTCATCAACGCCATGGAACATTGCGCTGAAATCAAGTTCCGGCGGCAACAGCAACGGCAAGAAGCCGTAGCAAGTAATACCCAGCGTGCTAAATGCCTTGGCGTCGGTTCCACCACTGACGGTATATGGAACTGGGGTTCCGAATGGATCTTCCGCGCGAATGGCGGCGCCCATTGCATCAATGATCGGTCCTTCAAAAGGTGCTTCAAGAGCGATGCCATTAACGACATCTTCCAGCACTACTCCAGGTGGTAAAAGATTTTCAATGTCCTTAATCAAGTCGTCTTCATAACCTGGAAGGAACCGGCCATCAATCATCGCTTCAGCTGCGCCCGGAATCACGTTGTGCTTGTATCCAGCATTCAACATAGTTGGATTTGCAGTGTTGGAAAGAGTGGCTCCAATGATGCGCGCAATTGGACCAAGTTGCGCGAGTAGTTCCTCTGGATCATCTGCGCTAAGTTCCATTCCAAGCGCGTCGGAAACTGCTTTGATGAAATCCCGCACAGTAGGTGTCAAAGCTAAATCAAATTTATGATTGCCAACTGCGGCAACAGCCTCGGCCAATTTAGTTACCGCATTGTCATTGTTTAAAAATGATCCGTGACCTGCAGTTCCCTCGGCTTTTAGCTTCATCCAACGAATACCCTTTTCCGCTGTCTGGACTAAGTACAGTCGCACGTCATCACGTAAAGTCAGCGAAAATCCCCCAACTTCACCGACTGCTTGTGTTACTCCGCGATATAGTTCTGGCCGGTTTTCAACAAGCCAACCTGAACCATGCTCGCTGCCAGCTTCCTCATCCGGCAGCCAGTCAAAAACGATAGTTCGATCTGGTTGCACACTATTACGTGCCCATGACCTAGCAAGGGCCAGAATCATGCCGTCGCCATCTTTCATGTCGACTGCCCCGCGACCCCAGATCAATCCATCGTGAACTTCGGCAGCAAATGGCGGATAAGTCCAATCTTTGGCTTGAGCGGGAACTACGTCTAAATGACCATGGATAAGTAGCGCTGGCTTACTTGGATCTTTACCAACAATCCGAGCATTAACACCTTGGCGCTTGCCACTAGTTGTTTCGTAGCGTTCGCACTCAATTCCAACTTCTTTAAGTTTGGCTTCCACGTATTCGGCCGCTAACGCCTCACCAGGACCAGAGCCATCCCCATAATTTGAGGTGTCTATCTTGATTAAGTCGCGAACTAGCTCAACAACTTCGGAATCTACATCGGCAAGAGGAACAATAGTCATACCCACATTGTGGCGCATCACATAAGTACTTTGCACTCGACGCTGGCAGTTGAGCCAACCACAGGTTTGCAGGTATTCTTGCGGGGCTGGGCTTGCCCAGCGCACCGGTCCGAGTGGCGGAATTGGCAGACGCGCTAGCTTGAGGTGTTAGTCCCTTCACGGGGGTGGGAGTTCAAGTCTCCTCTCGGACACAATGCGGTTCTCCGTAGTAATAGATGAAATCGAGGTGCACCTGTGACACTCCAAAAGGTCATCCTGTTTTATGGGTTCGCCCCAGTTTCTGATCCAAACGCCCTTCGACTTTGGCAACGAGATCTTTGCGAGAATCTGGATCTAACAGGACGCGTCATCATTTCTGAACATGGCATTAATGGCACATTGGGCGGCAGTATGAGGGCCCTAAAGAAATACGTGCGCAAGACCAAAGAATTTCCTGGCTTTGGCAAGATCGATTTCAAATGGTCCTCCGGTACCGGTGATGACTTTCCCAAGTTGATCGTGCGAGTGCGCGATGAACTTGTCTCCTTTGGCGCGGCTGATCAGCTTGTTGTTTCACAAGATGGAGTTGTTGGCGGCGGAACGCACTTATCCCCACACGAAGTTCATGACCTGGTTGCTAGTCGCGGCAAGGAAGTTGTTTTCTTCGATGCTCGTAATTCATTTGAAGCCCGCGTTGGGAAATTTCGCGACGCTATCGTGCCTAACGTCGCAACGACACGGGACTTTGTGACGGAGTTTGAAAGTGGCAAGTTTGATCACTTAAAGGACAAACCGATCGTTGCTTATTGCACCGGCGGTGTGCGCTGCGAAGTTTTGTCTGCAGTAATGAAGAATCGTGGCTTCCAAGAGGTTTATCAAATCACTGGCGGCATAGTTCGCTACGCCGAGACTTTCGGAGATGATGGCCTCTGGGACGGATCGCTGTACATCTTTGATAACAGAATGAGTATGGATTTCTCTGACCATACAAAAGTCATTGGATCTTGCGATGAATGCGGGGTGCCAACAAACAGCTTTTATGACCAGCACGCTAAGCCGGGCCGAAAACTTGCGCTACTTTGCCAGCCGTGTGCGATTGAAACAGGTGGCACAAAACCTACGAACGACTTAAACCTCGTTGGATAAGTGAATTACGCTAGCGACGCAATGACATCAATCTCTAGCAACAAGCCAGGAATGGCTAGCGCAGTAACTTCCACCGTTGTGTCAGCAGGATATGGCTTGGAAAAATACTTCTCGCGACATTCGATGATTGTTGGGAATTTAGTCATGTCAGTCATGTAGATGCTTACCTTAATAACTTTGGACAAATCGCTTCCAGCTGCTGCTAAGACTTTCTGCAAATTAGCAAACACCTGGTGCGCTTGAGCGTCGAAGTCATTCTCGCCAACGATCGCGCCATCAGAATCTAATGCCGCTTGACCTGAAACATAGATGACGCCGTTATGAATCGTTGCTTGCGAATAAAAGAAGGGGCTATCCCAGGAATATGGACTGGCTACTCCGGTAACGCTCATTTGTTTCTCCAAACGAATATGTGCTGATTGCTAATTCTCATTAGCGGTAACTAAATGCTGGCACAGTTGTGATAAAAAATCCCAAGGAATCTTCCTATTCCACTACTAGTTTGGGTTTGGGCCCGACTTCTCAAGCGCGCGTAAATTCGCGATTCGATCCTCAATTGCTGGATGCGTGGCAAATAGCTTTGAAGTCATCTTGTTATCTAGTGGTGATTCAATCCAGAGGTGGGCTACAGCGTTGGATTTCTGGTGAACCACGGTGCTGTCCGCGGCTAGCGTCTCCAGTGCTCTGCGCAAGCCTGTTGGATTGCGCGTGAATGCAACGGCAGTAGCATCTGCCAGAGCCTCTCGCTTTCGAGAAATTGCTGCTTTTAAAAGTATTGCTGCGATCGGAGCCAGGATTGCTGCAACTATCGCCGCAACTAGTACAAGTGGGTTTGCTCCCCCGTTACTGTCTCGCCGCCCGCCACCAAAGAGGCTGATCCGAATTAGAAAATCGCTCAACAGCGCGATTGCTCCAGCAGTTGTTGCAGCCACAGCAGAAACTAAAGTGTCGCGGTTGGCTACGTGCGCCAATTCGTGCGCAGCAACTCCCTGCAGTTGTTCGCGGTCCATTACCTCCAGGATGCCTGTCGTGAATGCAATCACTGCATGTTCGGGGTCGCGGCCAGTTGCGAAGGCATTGGGCGCAGAATCTTCTACGATTGCGACCTTGGGCATGGGTAAGCCCGAAGCAATAGTTATCTCGTGAACCAAATTGAATAGCTGTGGCGCAGTGTCATGATCAATTACTTTTGCTCCCGTCATGGCCAGCACAATCTTGTCCGAAGAGTAATAGGAGCCCCAGACTCCAAAGAGTGAGATTCCGACCACGATCGGAATTATTCCAATGCTGGTGTAGCCCGCATAGAGAGCAAACGCATAAATTACGAACGCCGTCAAACTACCCATCACTGCTAACAGTAGATAAGTTTTTAAGCGATTACTCTTTTGTTGCTCGCGAAAATCAGACAAGACGCGCCTTAGTTAAAAGAGACGTTTGGTACGTCGCGCTTACCTGGATCGTTAACAACATAGAACTCGCGTTCAACAACGTTTGCCGGACCTGCGAAAAACTTTCCAGGGATTCCAACAATGATTTCGTTTAGCGCGCGGACATTGTCGTTGTAATACTGACGAGCAAAACCAACTTTGTTTTCCGTTCCAGAGAGTTCCTCTTGTAGGGAAAGAAAATTAGCTGATGCTTCTAGATCGGGATAAGCCTCGGCAACAGCTAACAAACCTCGCAGTGCCTGGGTCAACATGCCATCTGCTTCCGCAACAGCGGCTACACCTTGAGCTGCCGTAGCTTGGGCTCGCGCCTTGACAACTTTCTCGAAAGTTTCCTTTTCATGAGCGGCGTAACCCTTTACGGTTTCGACCAAGTTTGGAATCAAGTCACCACGACGCTGCAATTGCACTTCAATCTGTGCAAAGCCTTCGTCAACGGCAACATTTAGTCGCACCAGTTTGTTGTATTGGGCTATGCCAAAAATAACCAGGAGCGCGAGAATTCCAACAATTACATAAGTAGCATTCATAACCCTAGATTACCCCAGTAGAGCCGACTTAAACCTGAGCAGTGCCTAGACCAAACTGGCTCGATGTTCTTCATCGTGGGTTAAAACTTGGATTAAGAGCGCGCTCACATCGATCTCGCCGAAAGCGTCGTGTTTGGCCTGAGCTTGCCACTGCGTGGGTGTCAGGTCTTTGACTGCCGTAAGCAAAGTGGTTCGATGCGACATGGCAAGAGCTGCCACGTCTTCAAGTGATTGACTCCCGAACTTCGCTACAGTTTCCGCCGGATTTGGTTCCCACCACACAAACTGCGGAGCTGGATCGCCAACCGCTTGTGCTTGGCACATTAACTGAATTCTCGGCAGCCAGACCAATTCATCTACTTGCGAAATGTGCCCCAGCACGACCGGTGGCGCCCACTGATCCTCGGTATCGGCTAACCATTCTGGCGACCTTAATCCTGCATTCCGCGCTGAAGTAATCATGCGATCTATCGACATAATGAGTTCAACCATCAGTACCGCAGGAGGCGTAGACACTCTCCTATCCTGCCTTAAAACCAATGTTTGTCTAGTTAGGCAACAGTGTTTGGGCGCATTCAGGTTTATTCAAAATTCCAAGCATGGCGACCTTTTCCGAACTAGTTACAAAGAGTTGCCATTTAGTTTTCACGGCTACTTGCCTGGCAATAAAGTCGCATCGCCCAGGCTTATATGGAGGTAACCAAGAAGCGGCGTTGGAGTCACTCTTTTGCCTATTCAACGAAGCAATAGTGACAAGCAAGTTAAGTGGGTCGTTAGCGTACTCGGTGCGCATTTCATCTGTCCATAAATCTGCGCCCATCTGCCACGCATTACTCAACGCAACTACGTGATCTATTTGAGCTTCGCTGGGCTGCTCAGTGAAAGTGTAGGACTCATTGGAATACGGATCAGTCCAAGTGCCACCAATGACTTTGCATTCATTGGTACCTGCTTTGTAAATAACGGTTGTAAAGTCACGGCCCAAAATGTCATTTCGAGTGTCGCAGCCATTTCGATCCACATCTTTCCAAGCTGAACCGAAAGCATCTCGACTGTAGTTAGTGGTCGAACTGCGCCCGCGTTCTAATAAAGATTGCGCAGCAAGTAATGCTGGTGACTCGCCAGCACTTGGTTCCGGCGTGCCATTGCTTGATGGCGACTCTGAAACTTGTGGAATCTGCGTTGCGTTAGGCGCAGCCGGGCTTGTTTGCACAGAGTAAGGCGAAGGCGTAGCCGTAGCACGAGAATCCACTGGCACGTTGGCATTGTTGCCGGGGCCAAACCACCAAAACAGGAAGATGATTGCGAATAACGGGTAATACTTTTTCACCAATCGATCCCCTCTTTGCTATACATTCTCAGCATCTCATTAGTTTTGCTAAATGGTTTAGAACCAATAAATCCTCGATGCGCACTAAGTGGACTTGGATGGGCAGAAGACACCACCCGATCAGCTGAAAATAATGGCGCGTAACTCTGCGCAGCCTTACCCCAAAGGACCGCCACCACTTTTGGATTAGCAGAAATTACTGCATTCAAGATTCGGGCAACTACGCGATCCCAAGGCAATTTGGCGTGAGCATTACTTGCGCCATGAACTGTGGTCAGTGTTGTGTTTAGAAGTAGCACACCTTGAGCGACCCAGTGCGCAAGATCCGGAGAAGTTTGCGGCGCTCGGCCGATGTCCGTCTCCACTTCCTTAAGAATGTTGCGCAACGAGCCTGGTAACGGTTTAGTTTCGCTTGGAACTGCAAACGCTAAGCCAATGCCATGATCCGCGTTTGGGTATGGGTCTTGGCCAAGTATGACAACTTTGATTTGCTCTGGAGAAAGTGTCAGCGCAGCAAATGTATTGTCCCAAGCCGGCACAATAATCTCGCCACTAACTAACGCAGCGTTGAGAGCAGAATTGATTACCGCTAACTCATCACGGCAATCTACTAAATGGCTTTGCCACGGCTCTGGAACAAGATCCCAAAGATCCCGCGTCATGGTGTTAAACCAAGTTAGGAGCCCATTGTCCAGCTTTGGCAACTAGACCGCGTAGCTCTTCAACTCCAGCATCCTCAAGCGTGTTAAGTGGAGCGCGAGTTTGCGAACATGGCGCGCCCAGAATGCCCATAAGTGCTTTTGTCTTTGCAATGTAGCGACCAGACTCAATGTGCTGCAAAATTGGCAAAACTGCGTCGTAGGCTTCTGCTCGTGTTTGCGGATCCATGATTCCAAGATGTGCTTTAGGAAGTGCATTGGCCATTCCGCCAATCCAACTTGTTACACCTGCATCCATAAAGGCCTTGCTGTCGGCATCGGCGCCGCAAACGATTTCAATTCTTCCGGCATAACGGGTCTGGAACATCGGAATACGATCTAGATCCCCTGATGCTTCCTTTATGCCAATGACGTATTCATTATCAGCTAACAGATCCAACGATTCTTGGTCGAACTGAACACCTGTGCGCGCTGGATAGTCGTAAAGTACCGAAGGCAACTTAACAGAATTGATAACTGCGTTTACATGCTTGGCAAGTTCAACTGATGTAGGAAGCACGTAAGCGGGTCCAGCAACCATCAAGCCATCTACTTTTAGCTCTGCTGCCAACTTAACTTGCTTAATTGCCTCACCAGTAGACATGCCACCAATGCCAGCCAAAACAGGTACGCGACCTTTTACTTGCGACACAATGGTGCTAATTACGGTGCGACGTTCTTCGAAAGATAAAGCATATGCCTCACCCGTAGTGCCAGCTGCGACTATTCCAGAAAGATTATTGGCCAGCATAACTTCAACTAAGTGCGCAATGCTTTTCGCATCAACTTCACCAGAACTATCAAAAGGTGTTACTAGCGGAACGTGTACTCCATCGAGATTCATCGGGTTCTCCAAGCTTGTATTCTTAAGTGTGCAAACCCCAATCTACTCGCAGGAAACTGGCGCTTTGGCACATCCCCACATTCGTACTTTCCACGCCCGACACGGCCGAATGTCAGCTCGCCGGGATCACGCCCTGAATGTGCTTTTGCCACCAATGGAGATTCGAGATTTGCAGCGCCCGATAGATCTGCGGGAAGTACTTGGGCAATCTAAAGCCATTATTGATTTCGGTAGCGGCATGGGAGACCATACCGTGGCGTTGGCGCAGTCCCAATCTGACATTGGGGTACTTGCTATAGACGTTCACACTGCAGGCCTCTGCGAAGTGGCGCAAACTGCGCATGAGAGTTCCCTAACCAACATTTTGATACATCATGGCGATGGCATAGATGTGATGAACGATTGGTTACTTCCAAACTCCATCGCCGAGGTTCACATTTTGTTCCCGGATCCATGGCCAAAAATCCGTCACCATAAGCGGCGCTTAATACAACAAGATTTCCTGAACATGGTGAGCAAAGCATTGCAACCAAATGGACTGGTTAGATTCGTAACTGATGACGACTCATACTTTGAGCACGCAACCTTAATGTTTGATATAAATCCAAATTTTGAAACTGCAAACCTGGAATGGGATATACCTCTTACTACTTACCACAAGCGAGCTTTGCGACTTGGTCACACCATCTCACAGCGAAGTTTTAGGAAACTAAGTCCGAGCTAAAACTTCTTCGATGGCAATCAGGATCTCATCCCAGTTAGATGCGAATCCTGGATGTAGATCTAAATCCTGCACTTTAGATATCTCGATCCAATCAGCCAGTTCAGCCTCTTCATTGGTTACAAATTCAACATCACGAGATGTTAATGCAATTACTGTGTGGTAATGCCAGTCATCATGATTAGTCCACATGTTGTCATGCACAACTTCGACCAGTGACTCATCGATTGCTAATTCCTCGCGCATCTCGCGCAGCGCTGATTCAATCGCACTTTCATGAGAATCGCGCGCGCCACCTGGAATTCCCCAAACCCGACCGCCGTGTGTCCACTCTGCCCGCAATTGCATCAGAACAGATCTAGAGCCAGCATCTAACAGCACAACTCCAGCTGCGCCATGAAGACCCCAATGCTTGGAACCACACTGGCATTGCACCCAGCCATCACCATCACGCAAAGCCATTAATAGATTTCCTTAGGAATGTGCGCCAGCATGTGCCAGCGCCATTTGTACGAGTTGATCTTGGCCACCGGTCATTTCGGCGCGAACATTTTGTGACATAGCTTCCTTGGGCGTTAGCCAAACTAAATCCAGGACACTCTCGCTCGGTGAGCAGTCGCCTTTGACTGGCACAACATAGACCAAGGAAACTGCGTGCTGACGAGGATCGTGAAAACCTGAAACGTCTGGGTCAGGAAAGTATTCTGCGACTGTAAATGGCGCCGGATTTGTGGGTAGCTGCGGCAGGGCAAGTGCGCCTAAATCCTTTTCAATATGACGAAGTAGCGCGTCGCGAATTCTCTCGCCGTGAAGCACGCGTCCCGATATCAGAGCTCTGCTGATTGAGCCATCTGGGCGCCCACGAAGCAACAAACCGACTTTGGTTATGCGACCTGTTTCGTCGACGCGTACCGGAATGACATCCAAGTAAACAATCGGCAATCGGGCGCGCGCTAAATTCATATCCTCGGCGCTTAACCAAGTTGGTATGGTGTCGGTTACGTTCGTCACGTTCTTATTATGCCAATGACTTGTCACATTTGGACTATCGAGCCTGGTAAGGAAACTTAGTCTTTAGATCTACGACCTCGACTTGGAGATTTTCCTTGGGCGTACCAGCGCTCGTCTCCGTATTCAACGACTAACGGAAGTCCAAACGCATGTGACATCGGTTCACTGCTAATGACCTCTGGCACCTTGCCCATTGCGCTGACCTGCCCACTTTTGATCAGCAGAGCGTGAGTGAAATTTGGAGGAATTTCCTCAACGTGATGAGTCACCAGAACCAAACTTGGGGATGCTTGATCGCCAGCAAGAATTGCTAATCTCGCTACTAAATCCTCCCGGCCGCCGACATCCAGCCCAGCTGCAGGTTCATCCAAAATCAACAACTCTGGATCACACATCAGCGCTCTGGCGATAGAAACTCGCTTGCGTTCACCTTCGGATAGATTTCCGATTCTGCGGTTAGCCAAGGTAAGCAGTCCCCAGGCAGAAATCAAATCATGAGCTCGCGACCTATCGACCTCGTCATAGCGTTCGCGCCACCTGCCAGTTATTCCATAGGCAGCTGTTTGCACACTGTCAAAAACTGTTTCCTCGGCTGGCAGCAGCGCAGCAACAGCAGCACTAGAAATACCAACCAGCGTGCGTAATTCTCGCATGTCTGTTTTTCCGACTTGGTATCCAAGAATGCTTGCCTGTCCAGATGTTGGATGCATATAACCAGAGCACACCTGCATCAAAGTAGTTTTACCCGCCCCGTTGGCACCCATTACAACCCAGCGTTGTCCGCGGGAGACTTGCCACGAAACATGGCTCAATATTTCAGTTCCACCACGGCGCACCGTGACATCACTTAACTCCAGGACCTCGGACACGAGTTAAATCTATCGGCTGCATGTCTTTAAGATTCGCGTAAGGTAGCCACATGTCAGCCGCGTCCACCACTCCGACCACACCCACAGCGGTGATCTTGGCGCTATGGCTAAACGCGGCTCGTAACGCTTTAGTCTCGACTACCGATGCCGCAAACGCCTGCGAGACACTGTCGGATCAATTGGGTTACGAACTGGCAAGTGAGCCAATCCATCCCAAGATGTATCCGATGTTAGATCTTGTCTCGCGAGCAATTACAAGTCCTATTCCGGTAACTGTTGCGTTGCCCGTATTTGGCGACCCTGCTGGGGTGCCAGCTAACGTGCTAGCCCAAGTTGATCCGGGCTCTGGTGTTGTTGCAATTGACGAAACACTATTGCTGGCTTGTAGCACAACAGGAAACTGGCTCGTATTTGAATGCCCTCATAACGTCGCATTTCACGATCTAAATCACGCCCGTAGGCAACTTAACGAATCCATCTCGCAGGCGACCGAATTTCTGGCTAGCGCTTCGTTAATCGGTGATAGCGCCGAAGTCGAAGAGGAACTACGAAACTTTAGATTGCTGCACTTGCCGCCCAGCCTGGCTACGCGAAACCAAGCAGCGCTGGAACTAGCCGCTCGGATTCGAATTGTTGCTAGCAATGCCGTGCAAAGCTCCATGGCAATCGCATCACCTAGTAATGACCGAAGACGCCTTGAGGTGCTGCAAACCCTAGATCGACACGCTCGCGAACTTTTGCAAGCCGTATCAACAAGCTAGCAAAGCGTTGCTTTTACGCACCACATTGGCTGTGTTTACTTCAGCCACGTGCTCCTATGGACCACCTTGGCTGTTTTTACTTCAGCCACGTGCTCCTATGGACCACCCTGGCTGTGAACTCCGCCATCCACGTGAATGATCTCCCCCGTAGTTGCTGGGAACCAATCTGAGAACATCGCGATACAAGCTTTTGCAGTTGGAATCGGATCTGATGTGTCCCAACCGATTGGTGCTCGGCGTTGCCACATCGGACCAAACTCATCAAATCCCGGTATGCCTTTAGCAGCAGTTGTATAGAGCGGTCCTGCGGCAATCAAGTTCACACGAATTTTTTCTGGTCCTAAGTCTCGTGCTAAATATCGGCATGTTGCTTCGAGCGCTGCTTTAGATACGCCCATCCAGTCGTAGTACGGCCATGTCACTGTGGCATCAAAATCTAGTCCGAGTAATTGCCCGCCGCGTTCTTTCATTAATGGCAGCGTGGCCATACCAAGTGACTTAAACGAAAATGCGGAAACCTCAAGGGCGACTTTTACGTCATCCCATTGGGTGTTTAAGAAATTGCCGCCAAGTGCTGCCTCAGGTGCAAAGGCAATGGAATGTAATACGCCATCAAGATACGGGACATGCTTTTGAACTTCGCCAGCCAGATTTGCTAAGTCATCATTGTTAGTCACATCAAGCTGTACTAGCGGTACTTCTGTCGGTAATCGCCCAGCAATCCGTTTGGTTAATCCAGCAGCGCGACCGAACGAGGAAAGCACAACATTTGCGCCCTGCTCTTGTGCCAGGCGTGCTACATGAAACGCAATTGAGGAGTCGGTTAAGACGCCAGTAATCAATAAATTCTTGCCCTCGAGAATGCCCATAGTCCCTTAGTGTCCCATACCAAGACCACCATCGACAGGAATGAGTGCCCCTGTGATGTACTGCGCCGCATCAGATGCCAAAAAAACTACGGTGTCAGCAACTTCAGTTGCACTTCCATATCGACCAAGTGGGATGTTGCCGACAATCTGCGCTTTCCGATCGTCACTCAAAACTGCAGTCATGTCAGTGTCGATGAATCCTGGCGCAACTACATTCACGGTGACGTTTCTTGGACCATGCTCGCGCGCGAGCGATCTTGCGGCGCCTACTAAGCCAGCTTTTGAAGCTGCGTAATTAACTTGGCCGGCTGAGCCCATCATCGCCACAACACTGGAAATGAAAATGATTCGACCCGATCTAGCTTGCGTCATTGCCCGAGATGCCCGGCGGGCCACACGGATTGCGCCAACTAAATTGGTATTTAATACCTCGTCAACGTCTTCATCAGACATCCGAACTAGCAGCTTGTCGCGTGTTATTCCGGCATTAGCTACCAGCACTTCAACCGGGCCAAAATCGGCTTCGACTTGGGTGAATGCAGCGTCAACACTTGCCGTATCCGAGACATCGCAGGTCACAACATTAAGTCCTGCAACAGGTCCGCCACTACGACTGGTCACAATTACGGTGTCACCATTAGCGAGGAACGTATTAGCGATTGCCAAACCAATTCCACGATTACCACCAGTAACCAACACGATTTTCGACATGAGATAAGGCTATCGTCTGAAAACCTGTTCCATGGTTAGGGTAAGAGAACCCAGAAAGATGTGGATTTATGATTCAATTTTCAATTCCAGTTCCGCCAAGTGAGCTTGCAAGTGTGGCCCTTGAGACTGCCGCCGCGCTCGGCGCAACTGTCGCACAATTTAGAGTTGCCGCCCACAGCTCTCGTGGAGTTGCACTGCGTGATGGTGAAGTGGAAAATATCGGTGCCGACACAAGTGTTGCCTTGAGCGTAAGAGTTGTCCACGGTGGTGCTTGGGGATTTGCTGCAACAACCGAATTATCTGCCGCTGGTGCAAAGGATGCTGCAACCCGAGCGGTGAGTATGGCGAAACTTAGCACGCTCGTTGCGATCGATGAAGTGATTCTTGCTGAGGAGCCAAAGCATGGCAAAAAGTCCTGGGTGCTGCCAATTGAAATTGATGCATTCGCAAAAACTGACGATGAGATTGTTAATTTTTTGCAGCAGTGGAATACCAAGGTGGCTAGCTCGTCAATTGTTAGCCACATCGAAAGCAACGTCGCGATGGGTCGGGATCGAACTTATTACGCAGATCTAGTCGGCAACGAGATAACTCAGCAACGAGATCGTATCTCAGCCGCGCTCACTGCGATTCATGTAAGTGACTCTGGCTTTGAAGACATGCGAACTTGCGCACCACCAGCAGGACGAGGTTGGGAATATCTAACCGGAACAGGTTGGGATTGGGATTCTGAAATTGCGCAGTTACCTGATTACCTCGCCGAGAAAGTAAAGTCGCCATCGGTAATTCCCGGTGCAATGGACTTGGTTATTGATCCAACGAATTTATGGCTGACAATCCATGAGTCCATTGGACATGCCACTGAATTAGATCGAGCACTTGGGTACGAGGCTAATTACGCTGGCACATCATTTGCCACCATAGATAAATTGGGTGTCTTTAAATATGGCTCGCCCATCATGAATGTAACGGGTGATAGAACTGCTGATCATGGATTATCTACCGTGGGTTTTGATGACGAGGGCGTTAGCGCTCAGAGCTGGGATCTAATCAAAGATGGAATCCTAGTTGGCTACCAAACAGACCGATCCATTGCGAGCAAAATTGATATGGACCGCTCCAATGGTTGTGCTTTCGCGGACTCGGCGTTGCACTCCCCGATCCAACGCATGCCGAATGTTTCATTGCAACCAAGTAGCGATGCCACCACCACTGCAGATTTGATAGCAGATGTTGAAGCCGGCATTTACATAGTTGGTGATAAATCCTGGTCAATTGATATGCAGCGCTTCAACTTCCAGTTCACTGGGCAACGATTCCACGAAATCAAGAATGGAAAAATTGTTGGTCAACTAAAAGATGTCGCATACCAATCAAAAACTCCTGACTTCTGGGGAGCTATGCGAAAGATCGGCGGGGCTGGCACCTATCTGCTTGGTGGAGCATTGAATTGTGGCAAGGGCCAACCTGGACAAGTAGCGCCAGTGAGTCACGGCTGCCCTTCGGCTTTGTTCACTGCAATAAATGTTCTTAACACCAGAGATGAGAGCGGCGCATGAGTCAAATGAGTTTGCCAGAGGCAGTTGAGTACGCACTTTCCATGCTTGGTAACGACGGTGGCGTAGTTGTCGGTGGCAATAGTGCAAGTAACAATTTACGTTGGGCTAATTCAGCGCTAACTACCAATGGCGACGCCGTTGACCAAACATTAGCAATTTCAGCATTTGTGAAGCTAAAGGGTGGAGTTGGAACGGGTCTTGCCAGCGGACAAGTTAGGGATCGCAAGGATGTCGAGAATTTAGTATCCGCGAGTAAATCAGCGGCAACCTCAGCTGGGCCAGCAGTTGATGCAATGGAACTGGTCGCTGGGCCGCAGCATGATGATTTTTCTAACGAGCCGGCCGAACTCGGTGCTGCAGAAATTACCCACGTGAGCGGCGGACTTGGAAAAGTTTTGCAGCAGAAAGGTCAAGAGTTTTTTGGTTACGCAGAACAGTCTCGAGACACTACATATGTTGGGACTTCAGCTGGAACTCGAATGCGATATGTGGAAGACACCAGCAGATTCGAACTCTGCGCTAAAAGTATCGATCGCACTCGATCGGCTTGGTCGGGACAAGGCGGCAGATCCCTGCGCGACGTGGATCTAACTTTGCATTCCAAGGAAGTACTCGCGAAATTGGAATATCAAAAGAACGTAATAGATGTTGAGCCCGGCAGACATCGTGTCGCACTATCCTCAAGCGCTGTAGCTGACCTAATGATTTATTTTTTGTGGAGCGCGGCGGCAAGAGATGCTGCGGAAGGAAGAAATGCATTTGCAAATCCCAAAGGCGGAACCAGAGTTGGCGAGAAGTTATCTGATCGTCAGATCTCGCTGGCAACTGACCCAAAACTTCTCGGGATGGAAACATTTGATCGAGTCGTGAACTTGGGATCCTCTGCGCTTTCCAGTGCCTTTGATACTGGGATGGAAATTCCTCGGATCCAAGTTATTACTGATGGCGCTCTTACCGCTCTTGGAAGCAGCAGGCACGCGGCGCAAAGCGCGAAATTACCCTTTACTCCCCTGACGGACAACATCGAGTTTATGGATCATGATGGCCACGGCTCACTTACCGAGCTTGCTACCCGGATGAAGGATGGCCTGTTGATCACTTGCCTTTGGTACATCCGAGAAGTTGATCCGCAAAATCTATTACTAACTGGTTTAACTCGTGACGGGGTTTATGTAGTTCGCGATGGTCAGATCATTGGTGCGGCAAATAATTTCAGGTTCAATGAGTCCCCGATTGACATGCTCAGCCGCGTCAAAGATGCCGGCGAGCCGATTGCTTGCTTACCTAGAGAATGGGCTGATTGGTTCTCTCGAGCAAAAGTGGCGCCCGTAGTTATAGATGGCTTTAATTTGTCGACTCGTTCAGATGCGGTTTAGGCGTCTTCCAAGCGGTAGCCAAGTTTCATTCCAACTTGAATAAAGGTCAGGTCACCATCGCGAAGGTTCCCGCGGATTTCAGTTACTTCAAACCAGTCAATGTGACGGGTCGATTCTGAGGCCCGTTTTAGCCCGTTGCGAATAGCCTCATCGATGCTTACTGGCGAGGTTCCGACAATTTCGTTGATTGCATAGGTCCGGGCTGTCATTAGGGCTCCTCAAGTAATGCCGAATATGTAGTAACACCGTAGCCTAGAGGAAATAGTCCAGCAGCAGAAGGTAGTCATGAGTCCAGAGCCAGAGGTCTTCAACATCACCAAGGCAGACACTGGTCTTACCCAGGATCAAGTAGGGCGCCAGCGGCGTTACTTAATCAGCATGGGACTGCGAACTGCATGTTTTGTTGGTGGAGTTTTAACCGAAGGCGTAGTTCGCTGGACATTGATCTTTGGCGCTGTTGCGTTGCCATATTTCGCCGTAGTCATAGCAAATGCCGGACGCGAACGTGGGAACTGGTTTGGTTCTGGCGATTTTGTTCCACTTTCCAATGAAGCGATCGAAGCTAAGCCAACTACATCACAGTAGCTCCTTGCAATTAATGTGTTTAATGTGTTTCGTTTTCTCTGGTCTCCAAAATGGGTCGCTTTAACTCTGGCTTGCATTTTTGTGATTCCCGCCTTTCAAGCACTCGCTGAATGGCAATGGCGCAGGCTAGATCAGCGACATGCTTACAACCAGGCAATCCAAGCTCAGATAAGCAAAGCTCCAATCGAAATCTCGGAACTGTTTTTAGCAGGATCAAAACCACTTGTCTTAGCAGATGAGGCAACTTGGCGAACTGTTGAACTGACGGGGACTTGGGTTTCACAATCACAAGTACTTGTGCGTAAACAAAGTTTGGAATCAAATAGTGGCCTCTGGGTTGTTACTCCGCTGTTGCTCACTGATGGCACGATTGCAATGGTGAATCGAGGATGGACACCGGCTGCAAACTCTGCAATGGAGAGTCCAGTGATTGAAAAACTGCCAACAGGAATTGTCGAGGTGCTTGGCAGAGTTAGGGCTGTTACTCCACGCACGAAATCTGCGCCAACTGATTTGCCCACTGGCCAAGTGGATCGCATCATTCCACTTGAGATTTATCCATCTGATACAACCATCAGCAGTTCCTACGTGGAAATGACTGCTAGCAGGCCAGAATCTCGATCTGCTGAGATTCGAGAATTACCGGCTCCCGAAGTTACTGAAGGAAACCACAGATCGTATGCGATCCAATGGACGTTCTTTGAGTTTCTTACAGTTGTTGGATGGGTGGTCTTAGTTCGTAACGAAGTTATTGAGCGTCGCAAGAAAATCAGTTTTGTGGAGTAGTTGCATCAACAAATTGACGTTGATGTAAGTCTGCGTATAAGCCACCTTGAGCCAGTAATTCCTCGTGGGTGCCGCGCTGGACAATAGCGCCATCGTCTAGAACCAAAATCTGGTCAGCTTGCCGGATTGTCGAGAGTCGGTGCGCAACGACAATAGAGGTGCGACCGCGAAGCGCAATTGCCAATGCGCTTTGCACTGCCGCTTCGTTCTCTGAATCTAAGTGCGCTGTCGCCTCGTCTAACACCACGACATCGGGGGCTTTCAACAATAAGCGCGCAATCGCAAGCCGCTGCTTTTCGCCACCAGAAAGTCGATGCCCTCTGTCCCCCACCACGGTGTCTAACCCCTCGGGAAGCTCGCGAATCATCTCGGCGATTTGGGCGCTTGTGCACGCCTCCCAAATCTGCGCTTCGGTTGCCTGCGTGTTTGCATACATTAAGTTGGCGCGAATGGTGTCGTGGTACATATGAGCGTCCTGCATGACAACCCCGACCACATTGTGTAGAGACTCTTGAGCTAGGTCTCGTACGTCGGCTCCGTCTAATTTCACTACGCCTGAACTGGCATCATAAAGACGTGAAACCAGCGCGGTAATCGTGCTCTTGCCGGCTCCTGAGGGACCAACGAGTGCTATTAACTCACCGGGCGCCGCACTAAATGAAATATCCTGCAAAATAAGTTCGGAAGTAGATCGAGTCTCTGGCTGCGCGACCATTTCAAGACTTGCTAACGAAACTTCTTGGGCGCTTGGATAGTGAAAACTCACGTGATCAAATTCAACACTAATTCCACCACGTTTTAAGTCAACTGCATTTGCCTTATCGGTGACCATAGGCTGCAAATCGAGAACTTCAAAAACGCGCTCAAATGAAACAAGTGAGGTCATGATGTCCACGCGGACATTTGCGAGCGCAGTAATTGGGCCATACAGCCTGCTAAGCAATGCACTCAATGCCAGCAAAGTACCCAGAGTTAACGTGCCATTGATAACTGAAACCCCGCCCATGCCGTAAACCAAGGCTGTCGCAAGTGAACTAACTAAAACAATGGCGGTAAAGAAAACCGTATTTGCCATTGAGATTCGAATTCCCATAATTCGAACGGCGTCCGCTTTCTCCGCAAACATTTGTGACTCTCGCTGTGGTGTACCAAAAATCTTCATGAGAAGTGCGCCCGAAACATTGAAGCGCTCTGCCATCTGGGTGCTCATCGCCGAATTGTAATCTGCCTGCTGCCTTGTCATGGTTTGCAAACGACTACCCATCCAACGGGCGGGAATCATGAACAGTGGCAACATCAATAGTGATGCGACAGTAATTTGCCAGGAAAGGACAAACATTGTTGCCGCCACGACAACCAAACTAATTAAGTTGCCAACGACACCACCGAGAGTTGAAGTGAAGGCGCGTTGGGCGCCCATAACATCGCTGTTCAAGCGAGATATCAATGCTCCGGTTTGCGCCCTGGTGAAGAATGCGATTGATTGTTGCTGCACATGATCAAAGACTTGAGTTCGCATGTTAAAGATCAGGCCTTCACCAATCGTGGATGACATTCTTCGACTAATCAGACCAAGAGCTGCTCCCAAAATTGCGGTGCCAGCAATTAGTAGCGACAGGTCTATAACCATCCCCGAATCCTTATTCGGGATAGCTGTGTCCACTATCTGCTTAAACAGAAGTGGCGCAGCGACAACTAAGAGCGAATCAAAGACTAAAAGTGAGAGGTAAACAAATATGTAGACCCGAAATTCAGTTGCATACGTCATTACCCGCCTGAGAGTGCCAGAGGAAAGTTGCTTCTTCTTTACTGAGCGGTCATTCGTAAAGCCTTGATATGCAGCCCAAGGGTTGCCACCATGTAAACTCACGCGTTACTCGCCTCTAATCCAAGCCACACTTTTTATAGTGCCTAACCGCAACTGTATAACTAAGCAAGGGAAATCAAATCTAGGTAATCGGTATTCCAAAGATCCTCAACACCATCAGGTAAAAGCAGTACCCGTTCAGGCTCTAGGGCGCTTACAGCGCCTTCATCGTGAGTTACCAGCACCACAGAGCCTTCATAATCATGCAGGGCGTCAAGAATTTCAGCTCTACTGGCTGGGTCCAAGTTGTTGGTCGGCTCATCAAGTAACAGCACATTGGCCGCTGAAACAACCAACATGGCAAGACTTAGTCGAGTTTTTTCACCGCCGGATAGCACACCAGCAGTTTTCAAAACGGCGTCGCCAGAGAATAAAAATGAACCCAGAACACTTCGTACCTGGGCATCATTCATGTCTCCCGAGGCAGTTAGCATGTTTTCCAACACGGTGCGATTTGGATCAAGGGTTTCGTGTTCCTGGGCGTAGTAACCAATCTTCAAACCATGACCTGGCTGGATCTCGCCAGTGTCTGGAGTGTCAACGCCCGCCAGAATTCTCAACAACGTAGTTTTACCCGCGCCATTTAATCCAAGTACAACTACTTTGCTGCCACGGTCGATTGCCAGGTCTACGTCAGTAAAGATCTCTTGCGATCCATAAACTCTGCTAAGACCGGTGGCCATAAGTGGCGTCTTACCGCATGGCGCTGGTGTTGGGAATCTCAGTTTGGCAACCCGGTCGGCTTGTCGAACGTTCTCGAGACCGCCCATTAACTTTTCTGCACGCTTGTACATACTTTGTGCAGCTTTAGCCTTAGAGGCTTTAGCGCGCATCCGATCTGCTTGAGCTTGCAGGACTTGAACTTGTCGCTCCGCATTGGATCGCTCACGTTTACGGCGGCGTTCATCTGCTTCTCTGGAGTTCAAATATTCTTTCCAGCCAACGTTATAGATATCAAGAACTTGACGATTGGCATCCAAATAGAAAACTCGATTTACTGTTGCTTCCAGAAGTTCAACATCGTGACTAATGACAACCAAGCCACCTTGATGATTGGCCAGGAAACCACGCAGCCAAACAATTGAGTCTGCGTCTAAGTGGTTGGTTGGTTCATCTAACAACAAAGTTTCTGAACCACTGAACAAAATTCGAGCAAGCTCAATGCGTCGGCGTTGACCACCCGAGAGCGTGCCTAAGGTCTGTTGCAATACTCCAGTTGTTAAGCCAACGCTTGCCGCCAAAGTTGCAGCTTCGCTCTCGGCAGCGTAGCCACCTGCGGCTTGAAATGATTCCTCCGCGTTGGAATACTTTCGCATAGCTTTTTCACTAACTTTGGTATCACTTGAGCTCATGTCAATTTCAGATTGCCGCATTCGCCGGATGAATTCATCTAAGCCACGGGCACTTAGAATTCGATCCATAGCCAGCACGTCCAAGTCGCCAGTGCGCGGATCTTGGGGAAGATAGCCCACAGATGCTGACGTTGCTATTACGCCTTTTGCGGGCTGAATCTGACCAGCCAATACTCTGGTTAACGTAGTCTTTCCAGCGCCATTTCGTCCGACCAGGCCGACTCGATCGCCGTTATCAACTCGAAAAGTGGCGCCAGCGACGAGTAGTTCGGCCCCAGCGCGCAATTCAATATCTGTTGCTTGAATCACGATTACGCGGTGCCTGTCTATGGGTTGCAGCAATGCAAGGGCACTAAATAGTGCCAACTCACTATCTTAACGCGGTTAATTAAAGATTAAAACCTAGCGCGCGTAACATCTCGCGACCTTCATCTGTGATCTTGTCTGGACCCCATGGTGGCATCCAAACCCAATTCAATTTAAAGTCAGATACGTGACCATCGAGCGCAGCGCGCGTTTGATCTTCAATCACATCAGTAAGTGGGCAAGCAGCTGAAGTTAAGGTCATGTCAATCGTGGCGACATTGCCATCATCGACAGTAACTGCGTAGACCAAGCCGAGGTCGACAACGTTAATGCCTAATTCAGGATCAACGACATCTTTCATTAACTCGAATACATCGTCTTCTTGTAATACATCCATGTTTACTTCTCCTTCTTCATTCCGGCCTGAATGGCCGCATCTTTCCATGCCATCCATGGCAGTAACGCGCACTTTACGCGCGCTGGATACTGCGCAACACCAACTAAGGCTATGCCATCACCCAGCACA
>JBEEND010000001.1:0-198108 GCA_041192345.1 Actinomycetota bacterium | reverse complement strand
AGACGAAAACCGATCTTGCAGCGACCCCGACGGGACTCGAACCCGCGACCTTCGCCGTGACAGGGCGACGCGCTAACCAACTGCGCTACGGGGCCTAGATACCTGCCACTACAGCAGGCATTTAAGCCGGAGACAAAACGGTCAAGTCTTGAATCCTTGCGTACCCCCAACGGGATTCGAACCCGTGTTACCGCCGTGAAAGGGCAGCGTCCTAGGCCACTAGACGATGGGGGCACATGCCTTTTGGAAAAGGCACGAGATGAAAGCATACGGGAAACCTGCCCTTGCAGGCAAAGCCGATTTCGCTGCGCTTATAGGTATTGAATAAGAAAAGTCGTTCTACTTGCGCATAAATTGCGAAACTAAACCATGTCGCTGCCAGCGACTAACGCTCTGCATTCTGAAGCGAACTTGAATTTGCAGTTAGTAGTTGGAACACTTCATCGTGCAAATAGCGGCGGTGCCCGCCAAGGGTGCGAACTGCAGTCAACTTGCCAGCGTCAGCCCAACGGGTGACCGTTTTCGGATCGACCCTGAAAAGCGCCGCAACTTCGGCTGGGGTCATTAGGACTTGTGATTCAGACACTTCCGTAAACCTCTTTCTCTTCGTGTGCCATAAGCACGGTACGCCCAGTAAATTGCCTAATTCCAGTCCAAAAGACAGATTTCGGGCAATCTTTAACAAACATTTACTTTTTTCCCATTTCGGACAGCCACGACCCTGGAATTGCACTCTCAGAACCCGTCAGTACGACTTAAACCCTCCTCAGATAGACTCATGGCTAGTTATCAAGGTCGTGGCTCGTTGCCAAATGCTCCTTGGCTAACGAAAACCAATTACTCCAGGTAGTTAAGGAGGCGCAGTCATGGGACGTGGCCGTGCAAAAGCCAAGCAAACTAAAGTTGCTCGCGATTTGAAATACAACAGCCCTAACACCGACTTAGGTGCGCTCCAAGCTGAACTTGGTGGCTCTTCTTTCGTGGCATCTGACGATAATTTTGAATCTTCAGATGTTGATAACGATCCGTACGCAAAATATTACGAAGATGAAGACGACGAGGCAGAAGAAGCCTGAGGCTTACTTGTAGTTACTAACTAAAGTAACTGCGCCACCATTTCCACCTTTAGCTTTAGCATCGCCTTGCTCATCGGATCGGCGCCCACGAACTTGCCCACATACCCAGGCGCTTTGACCACTTGCTTGCAATGAAGTGATCGCGAGTTGCGCGATTGATGCTGGAACAAAAACCAACATGCCAATGCCCATGTTAAAAGTTTTTTCTGCTTCGGCTTGTGAGATGTTACCCCGGGCTTGCAACCAGCTGAAAATTGCTTGTGGAGTCCAAGTTGAACGATCAAGCTCTACCGCCAAATCACTTGGCAGCACTCGCGCAACATTTGCTGCAATGCCGCCGCCAGTTATGTGGGAAATCGAATGGACTTCTATCGCGCTTATTAAATTCAATATGTCTTTGGCATAAATCTTCGTTGGCTCAAGTAATTCTTCGCCAAGTGTGCGGCTAAATTCAGAAATGTGATCATGGACATCAAGGCCTGCAATATTGAAAGCCACGTGACGAGCAAGTGAGTAGCCATTGGAGTGAAGCCCACTTGAACCAATTGCGATTGCTACATCGCCCACAACTACGCGATCTGGACCAAGCAAATTAACAGAATCGACAATACCAGTACCAGCGCCGGCAATGTCATAGTCATCTACGCCTAGGAGTCCAGGATGTTCAGCGGTTTCTCCGCCAACTAAAGCGCACCCCGCAACCTCACAACCCTTGGCAATGCCTGTAACAATCGAGGCCACTCGTTCCGGATGAACTTTGCCAACAGCGATATAGTCAGTCATGAACAAAGGCTGCGCGCCGCAAACCACCAAATCATCGACCACCATAGCCACAAGATCAATGCCAACAGTGTCGTGAATATCCATCCGACGGGCCACATCGATTTTGGTACCAACACCATCAGTTGAAGTGGCAAGCAGCGGCTTAGTCATTGTTTTAAATGCGCTGATATCAAATAGTCCGGCGAAGCCGCCGAAGTCGCCAACAACTTCTGGCCGGGTTGCGCCAGCAATTGCAGCTCGCATCAAATCAACAGCTCGCTCGCCTGCTTTGGTATCAACTCCAGCATCTGCGTAAGAAGCAGGCGCACCTGGCTTATCACTCAAGGCCGGCGAACCACTTCATCAATTGCTGTCATGCCGTCTTGGGCAATTCCAAAACCTTCCAGCACATGCTTGCCGAGCTTTGCTTCATCTGGAAGTTCCACCGGATACACGCCATCAAAGCATGCCCGACACAATCGATCCTTTGCCACATTGGTGGATTCAATCAAAGCATCGAGAGAAATAAACGAAAGTGAATCAGCGCCAATTGACTGGCGGATCTCGTTAATTTTTAGACCGTTAGCAATTAACTCAGCGCGAGTTGCAAAATCAATGCCATAAAAACATGGCCATTGCACGGGAGGACTAGAAATACGAACGTGCACTTCTTTTGCCCCGACTTCACGCAACATCTTCACGATGGCTCGCTGAGTATTGCCACGAACTATTGAATCATCCACAACAACTATCCGCTTACCCTCAATAACCTCGCGAAGTGGATTAAGTTTCAAACGAATACCGAGCTGGCGAATAGTTTGGCTGGGCTGAATAAAGGTGCGGCCAACATAAGCATTTTTAACAAAGCCTTGCGCAAATGGGATGCCACTCGCTTGGGCATAACCAACCGCTGCTGGAGTGCCAGACTCTGGAACTGGAATCACAATGTCAGCGTCCACTGGGAACTCTTTTGCAAGGCGACGACCAACTTCAACGCGAACGCCATGCACGGCATTGCCATTGATTGTGGTGTCTGGTCGGGCTAAGTAAACAAATTCAAATAAGCAACCCTTTGGGTCAGCTTCGGCAAACCGACTTGAGCGCAAGCCATGTTCATCGATTGCCACAATTTCGCCAGGCTCAATCTCTCGGACAAAAGTTGCGCCAACTATATCTAGAGCTGCAGTCTCTGACGCAATGACCCAACCACGATCTAATCGACCAAGTACTAGTGGACGAATACCCTGCGGATCGCGCGCGCCATACAAAGTTTGATCATCCATAAACACCAGCGAGAAGGCGCCAGAAACTTTAGGTAGCTCAAGCATCGCAGCTGCTTCCATCGTCATATCTGGATGAGCAGCAAGCAGGGCAGTCAAGATGTCAGTATCAGTTGTGGCAACGTTGCCAAAGTCTGGATACAACTCGCCAGCCGATTCCCGCACTTCACGCAAGCGCGAAGAAAGTTCATGAGTATTAGTTAAGTTGCCATTGTGCGAAAGCGCTAAGTGACCCGTTGCTGTTGCCCGAAATGTTGGTTGCGCGTTATCCCAGCAACTAGATCCTGTCGTGCTGTAACGAGTGTGACCTATTGCGATGTATCCAACTAAAGATTCCAATGCCGATTCAGTAAAGACTTGGGACACTAATCCCATGTCCTTAAAGACCGTGATGTTGTAGCCATCACTAACAGCAATTCCGGCAGATTCTTGACCACGATGCTGCAATGCATACAGGCCATAAAACGTAAGTTTGGCTACTTCTTCCCCGGGAGCCCAGACGCCAAATACGCCGCAGGCATCCTGCGGACCTTTTTCCCCTGGGAGCAACTCATGATTGAGTCGACCATCGCCTGCCACACAGGAATTCTATCGGAGCAAGATTCCTAGATAATCGAAGCATGGCAAAAGTTACTCGTGGCGATGCACTCAAGGCAGCCACGACCGCCCTTGGCAATATGCAAGACGATGAACTTGTTGCCAGCGGCGTACGAACTTCACTGGATTGGCTCGCCACAGAGCATCCTGGGCGAGCTGTGGAAGTACGAGTTCCGCCATATCGCGCGGTCCAGATCCTTGGTGGCACCACACATCGTCGTGGCATCCCGCCAGCAGTTGTCGAAATGAGCGCAAAAACCTGGCTGGAGTTATTCACAAAGAAACTAACCTGGGCTGATGCAGTGTCTAGTGGGAAAGTTATTGCAAGTGGCGAGCGCAGTGACTTGAATGAGTTGTTTTAACCGAACAACCTTGGCAGAGTTTCTTCACTGATTGAGCGAAGTTCAGCAATGTCTAGTGAGATAGTTTCTCCGTAGATTCCCGCTACTTCAAGAGTGTTACTTTCTTCATCCACCAAACCGAACTCCGTAACCGGAAATGACTTGGAAGCACACAGCGACAAAAAATCATCATTTCGATTCTGGGGAACCACCACCACGGCTCGAGTTGCTGATTCACTCCAGAGAAAAGTAAAGGCATCAAGTCCAGCTGGTACCTCTAGGCGAGCGCCAACCCCAGATCGCATTGCCATCTCGGCGATAGTTTGGGCTATGCCACCTTCGGAAACATCGTGTGCGGCTGAAAATAATTTCTGCACAGATCCTGCCACCAAAATCTCAGCTAAAGTCTTTTCTGCACTTAGATCAAGAACTGGAGGTAAACCACCCAAATGTTTGTGCATCGCATGCGCCCATTCTGAACCGGCTAATTCATCGCGTGTTGTTCCCAACACATAAACCAATTCCCCATCAAGTCCCCAAGCCATCGGCGTGCGACGCTCAACATTGTCAATTACTCCCAGCACACCGATAACTGGAGTTGGATGTATTGCAACATCGCCAGTTTGGTTATAGAACGAAACGTTGCCTCCCGTAACGGGAGTTCCCATTTCTAAACATGCATCCGCAAGTCCAGTTACAGCCCGTTCGAATTGCCACATCACAGCTGGATCTTCAGGGGAGCCAAAGTTCAAACAATTTGTTACCGCAAGTGGGGCTGCGCCTGTAACGGCAACATTTCGATATGACTCAGCAAATGCGAGTTGTGCGCCGCGGTATGGGTCAAGGGCAACAAAGCGCGCATTGCAATCAGTAGAAACTGCCACACCAAGTCCAGTTTCTTCATCAACACGGATCATGCCACTGTCTTCTGGCTGAGCCAAGATGGTGTTACCCATTACGTACCGATCGAATTGGGATGTGACCCAACTTTTAGATGCCAGGTTTGGGGTACCAGTCATGGTTAACCAAGTTTGCTTAACATCGGCAGCGCTCGATGGTCTAACTAAGTTCTCGGGACCTGCTGCATTACGAGTATCCATCCATTCCGGACGAGCGTATGGGCGCTCATAAACCGGACCATCGTGGGCAACTGAGCGCGGTGGCACGTCAACAATCTGCTCGCCATGCCATTCCACAGTTAATCGACCTGAGTTATTAACTTCGCCGATCACAACGGCTTCGACATCCCATTTTTTACAAACTTCCATGAACGCATCGATCTTTGCAGGCTCAACAACCGCGCACATGCGCTCCTGCGATTCACTCATCAAAATTTCTTCTGGTGTCAAAGTGCTATCGCGCAGTAAGACGCGATCTAGCCAGACATGCATGCCACCTTCACCATTGCTGGCAAGCTCGCTTGTTGCGCAAGATATTCCGGCACCACCCAAATCCTGAATGCCTTCAACCAGTCCGGCATGCAGCACTTCCAAAGTGCACTCAATTAGCAGCTTCTCCATGAATGGATCGCCAACTTGAACACTTGGTCGTTTAGCTGGACCATCAGCATCAAAAGTTTCAGACGCTAGAACGCTAACGCCACCGATGCCATCGCCACCAGTACGCGCTCCGTAAAGAATGACAGCGTTACCAAGTCCTGTTGCCTTAGCTAAATGAATGTCTTTGTGCTTCATGGTGCCAACGCAAAGTGCGTTAACAAGTGGGTTGCCTTGATAGCTCGGATCAAAAACTATTTCGCCACCAATATTCGGTAGTCCGAGGCAATTTCCATAACCACCAATACCGGAAACAATTCCAGTTAAAACACGCCGAGTATCAGGATTATCCGGATCACCGAACCGAAGTGGATCCATAACTGCAACTGGGCGCGCGCCCATAGAAATAATGTCGCGAACTATACCGCCGATGCCAGTTGCTGCGCCCTGATACGGCTCAACATATGACGGGTGATTGTGAGACTCAACCTTGAAAGTAACAGCCCAGCCATGGCCGATGTCAACGACTCCTGCATTTTCACCAATGCCAACCAGCATTGAATCGTTCTTTGGAACTTTGTCACCAAACTGGCGAAGATGAACTTTGGAAGATTTATAACTGCAGTGCTCAGACCACATCACTGAATACATAGCTAACTCTGAAGAAGTTGGTCGGCGTCCTAGAATTTCTCGAATTGATTCGTATTCGTCTTTCTTTAAACCAAGTTCAGCAAATGGCTGTGGAGTCTTAGGAGAAGTCTCCGCATCCGAAACTTTGTCAATGCTCATGCTGTCACTTTGCCGTCGTTAACAAGTGACTTTAGTAATGAAGTAAAGAATCCAAGGCCGTCTGTAGTTGGTCCTGTTAACTTCTCTACTGCATGTTCCGGGTGCGGCATGATGCCGACTACATTGCCGCGTGCATTAGTGATGCCAGCGATGTCGCGTCGCGATCCATTTGGATTGATCTCCAGGTAACGCGCAATCACTCTCCCTTCGCCTTCAAGTTCATCCAAAGTTTTTTCGTCAGCGACATAACCGCCTTCACCATTCTTTAATGGGATCAGAATCTCTTGGCCAATTTCAAAATCTGAAGTCCATTCCGAATTGTTATTTTCAATTCGAAGTTTTTGATCTCGGCAAATGAAATGCAAATGATCATTTCGTGTCAGTGCGCCGGGCAATAAATGTGATTCCGTCAAGATCTGAAAACCGTTACAGATTCCAAGAATTGGCAAACCGCCATTAGCCGCGTCAACAAGTTTCTCCATAACCGGCGCAAACTTTGCAATCGCACCGCACCGTAAATAATCGCCGTAAGAAAAACCACCGGGTAAAACAACGGCATCAACGGAATGTAGGTCGGCGTCGGCATGCCAGAGTGCAACAGATGTGCCACCAGCTATTTGAATCGCTCTAGCGGCATCTTTATCGTCAAGGGATCCAGGGAAGGTGATCACGCCAACCCGTGGAGTCATGGGCGCACCTGAACCGTGAAATCTTCGATAACTGGGTTACTCAACAAAGTGAGGGCAATTTCGTTGATCAGATCCAGCTTGGCATCGTCTACTTCCCCATCAATGGTGAGCACAAATTGCTTGCCTTGGCGCACCTCAGCAACACCTGTTAATCCCAGGCGACCAAGTGCTCCCATAACCGCGCGACCTTGAGGGTCGAGAATTTCAGGCTTAAGTGCTACATCAACAACGACAATCGCCACAGCTACTCCTAAGTGAAAATTCACAGACTACACACGATTAGAGTTTAATCACCAGGTTCAAGGAGACTTGCTAGGGCTACCGAAACCGAACACCGGATTTTTTATCATTAAGATCCAATCACTACAATCTTTGGGGTTTTGGTCTTCGATCAATTAAACTAGTTGGAGCGAGAACTTATTGATTTTTTGGATGATCGCAAACTGGATCGGAATCAAATGCTAGCTAATGTAAAGCAGTCTCTGCTTTTGCTAAATCCAAAAGAACGTATCTTGATTATCGTACTCACGGCTTCTCGTGCGTTACTTGGACTACTCGATATAGCTGGAATTTTTTTGATCGGCTTACTCCTTACCAAGGCTACAAAGCAAATCACGAATAATAACTACAATAATGACACGCTAGATTTCGTAGCAAAGCAATCTGGAAATCTTGACTTAATACAAATAGCATCTCTCGCTCTAGTTCTTTTCATATCGAAATCTATTTTTGCAAGTATTTTGATGAAATACATGACCACCAGATTCGCAAAGGCCGAAAGTCAAATAGCCACGTTGGTGTATCTGCGAATATTGAATTCGCCGATCTCAAAAGTTTCAAAAGTTTCCAGATCAGAAATTATATTTGCCCTTACCTATTCAGCTGGATTTGCAATTACTCAGACACTCACAGTAATGGTAATTATCTTTAGTGAATTATTTTTATTGTTATTCATCTCAGCTGTATTTGCACTCGTCGATTTAGAATTGACTCTCTACATAATTCTCTATTTTGTAATTATCGGAGCGCTTATTTACCGCACTATTGGTTCACAATTTGAAAAAGCTGGAAAGAAATATGCAAGCTCAGCGATTGAGGCCAGCGCAACAGTTGAAGATTCGCTAGTTACATTTCGAGAAATCTTTGCTCTAGAAAAACAAAATGACTTCAAAATTAAGTTTGCGGAAGCAAGGTCAGTACTTGCTAGATCAACTGCCTCAATAAATTTTCTTTCTGGATTACCTAGATATATCGTTGAGTCCGCATTGATGATCGGTGCGATTGGACTTGCGGCCTTTACACTTCGAACTAGTGATCCAGCCGCTGCTGCAGGAACTTTGGGAATTTTTCTAACAGGTGGCTTGCGAATTATGGCCAGTATGTTGCCCCTACAAAATTCATTGGGGACTCTAAAGCAGCTAACTGCTCAAGCAGATTCATTCCTTCGCCTGACGAAAGAGTTTCCAAGTGAACTTGATACTTCGCAAACTCATGTGAATGTAAAATCTACAGATCAAGATTTAGAACCAATCGAAGTTAAGTTGGATCGGGTCTCCTATAGATATGATGATGCGGAATACCCTGCTGTGAAAGATATTTCGATTTCGATATCAAGGGGTAGTACCGTCGCCTTTATTGGGCAGTCTGGCTCCGGGAAAAGTACTTTGGCGGACCTAATTGCTGGCCTGCTGGTGCCAACCAGTGGATCCGTAGTCCTCACAAATAATGACTCTAGAAATATTGGTTATGTTCCTCAGTCTCCGGGAATTGTGAATGGCACTATCTCCGAGAACATAACCCTAGAGATCAACAGCAAAACCTGCGATCAAGAGCGAATAGATAATGCACTGGCCTTATCTCATCTCATGGGCTTGATAGGAACACTTGAAGAAGGCGTGCATACCGAACTTGGAGCCCAATCCGATGGGTTAAGTGGTGGACAACTTCAACGCATTGGATTAGCAAGAGCAATCTATGCAAATCCTGGTCTATTGGTCCTTGATGAGGCAACGAGTGCACTGGATGCTGAGACAGAGGCAGCTGTCTCTGACTCACTAAAAACACTGCATGGAAAATGCACAACAATTGTCATCGCACATAGATTATCCACCATTCAAAATGTGGATATGGTTTTTGTTTTTGACAAGGGCGAGATTGTGGCTTCAGGTAAATTCAATGAGTTAGCGGCGACTAATGAAATTGTTGCAAGGTTTGTTGAACTATCGAGTTTAGAAATTACAGATTAATAAAATTCTCGATCTGCTGGTTCGTCACTTTTCGCACACTTTCGTTACCTTCAACTTTTTGATACCAATTCGTTGTCCACTTAACTGCATCAGTGAACATTAATTTGTCGTGCCAGCCCAGTGCGGTCTTAGCTAAAGATGCATCTAAAGATAATAAGCCTGCTTCGTGCGGCTCACTCAATTCGGAAAGAATCCAAGTTGGATCAACTGACAGTTGACTAGCAACAAGTTCTGCAACTTTTGCTACCGTCACAAAAGATTCCTTGTCCGGACCAATGTTCATCATTGGGTATTCTTTTCCAGAAAGTAAAGATTCGCTAATCATAAGGTAGCCATTTAGACAATCTAGGACATGCTGCCAAGGACGAACTGAGTTTGGATAACGCAGCGTTGGTACTTCGTTATTCATGTAAGCGGAGATTAGGTCTGGCATCAGACGATCTTTGCTGACGTCACCACCGCCAATTACATTTCCAGCCCTGACTATGGTTGTTGGCGTTCCTGGAAAACTTGAAATCCATGACTGGGTCAATAAATCAGCCATTGCTTTTGATGAACTGTAAGGGTCATACCCCCCAAGTGGATCACTTTCAACGTAACCGGCAACTTGATTGATGTTTCGATAGACCTTGTCAGTTGTAACTACCACGTGCGCTTTAACTGACTTTGCGCTGGAAACTGCTTCTAGCAAACTAAGAGTTCCCATGACATTAGTTTCAAATGTGTATCTTGGATCCGCATAGGATTCTCGAACAAGTGGTTGAGCTGCCAAGTGAAAAACGACGTCTGGGTTTACTTGCAATAACGCGGTTTTGACTTCATCTGATTTCCTTATGTCAATTCGGAGGTCATTTTGTAATACTTCCGAAACATTGGCGCGATCAAACAGTGAATTAGGAATTGGATCCAGAGAGATTCCAGATACTTCATGACCTAATGAGTTCAGCCACAAGGCTAGCCAGGATCCTTTGAATCCCGTATGCCCAGTGATTAAGTAATGCATTTCTAAGCCCTTGAATTGACGAACTCAATTATCGATGAAGTTGCATAGTCCAACATTTCCGTTGTTAAGCCGGGATAAACACCGATCCAGAATGTGCGCTTCATGATGACATCAGTATTGGTTAGTTCCCCAACTACTCTGAATTCAACATCTTTGTAGGCAGGCTGCTTAAGTATGTTTCCAGCAAACATTAGGCGAGTGCCGATTTTCCGAGAGTCTAGGAATCTAAGTAGGTCTTCCCGGTTAACGTTATGTTTTGGATCTAGTGTTATTGGGAATCCAAACCATGATGGATCAGAGTTAGCGGTTGCCTGCGGCAGAATCAATCCCTTGACTCCATCTAATTTTCCGTAGATATAGTCAAAGTTGAATTTGCGAGCGGCGATGAATTTATCGAGCTTAGTAAGTTGGCTAAGACCCAGTGCGGCCTGCATGTCGGTTGCCTTTAAGTTATAGCCGATGTGACTGTAGATGTACTTGTGGTCATAACCTTCGGGCAGCTCGCCAAGTTGCCATTCAAATCTCTTTAAGCAAGTGTTATCGCATCCGGTCTCGCAATAGCAATCCCGGCCCCAGTCACGAAATGATTCGATTTGTCGCATCACCAGAGGGGACTTGAACAAGACTGCGCCACCTTCACCAGTTGTGATGTGATGAGCGGGATAAAACGAAATAGTCGCGGTATCGCCAAAACTTCCAGTCTTTTGTCCGCGGTAAGTGGAACCGAGGGCATCGCAAGAATCCTCAACTAGCCATAGGTCATGTCGCTTACAAAGTTCTTGCACAAGGTCAAGGTTGAACGGGTTGCCAAGTGCGTGCGCCATCATGATCGCTCTGGTTTTTGGACCTATGGCTGCTTCGAGTTGGCTTCCAATCGCGTCATATGTTCCAATTTCCACATCGACAACAACGGGCTTTAAGCCGTTTTGGATTATTGGATTCACGGTTGTTGGAAAACCCATAGCAACGGTGACTACTTCGTCCCCTGCTTTAAGCGCTCTTGGACCAAGCTTTGGGCTCGTGAGAGCAGAAAGTGCGACTAGATTCGCGCTGCTTCCACTATTTACGAATTTGGAACCTCTGGCTCCGATGTATTTTGCAAGTTCTCTTTCAAATTCTTCGGTATATCTACCAGCAGTTAGCCAGCCATCTAGCGAGGAATCTACTAACGCAACAAAGTCATCTGGGTCAAGGACTTTTCCAGAGACTGGAACATTTGATTCTCCAGGATTGAAGGCTGATAACTGGAGTTTAGCTTCGGCAAATTTTCGCACCTTATCCAAGATCTCAATACGGTCTGAATCTAGACTTGAATCAGTCACTTTTCCCACATTTCCTGCACTGCACAACTATCCCGAAATCGTTTAAATCCCTACGTTATACAGTAGTTTAGTCGAATAGTGGTTGTTCCCGCTTGACCAAATTTTCGTCTCTAAATTAGGAGAAAAATGAAAGTCGTTATTCTCGCTGGCGGTTACGGAACTCGGATGCGCGAGGAAACCGAATTCAAACCGAAGCCAATGGTCGAAGTTGGTGGCCACCCTGTGCTTTGGCACATCATGAAGAACTTCGCGAAATTTGGGCATACCGATTTTGTTATTGCCACGGGTTACAAAAGCGAAATTATCAAGGATTACTTCTTAAACTACAAGGCAAGAAACAATGACTTCACAATTTCTCTTGGAAACCGAGAGTCTCTGGTTATCCATGATCAAGATGATGAAGATTGGAATGTGACAGTTGCCGATACGGGCGTCAACACATTAACTGGTGGTCGCTTACTGGGTGTTTCCAAGTACTTGGACCCGAAGCAAGATTTTCTTGTTGCCTATGGCGATGGCCTAGCAAATGTAGACGTTGACAAACTTGTTGCTAGCCATAAAGCGTCAAAGAAGATTGCAACCCTTACTGTTGTGCAGCCGCAAAGCCGCTTTGGATTAGTCGACATTGATGCAAACAATGCCGTTACGAAGTTTAGAGAAAAACCGCAGGTTGAGGGTTGGATAAATGTAGGTTTTTTTGTAATGAATCAAAAAGTCCTTGGCTACATTGACCCTGAAGGTCCGCTGGAACAAGAACCACTTTCCAAATTAGCTAGTGATGGTGAGCTAAACGCATTTCGACACGATGGTTTTTGGCAACCAATGGACACCTATCGAGAAGCGCAACAACTTAATGAATTATGGAACTCAGGCGATGCACCTTGGAAGTCTTGGTAGCTCAAACGCTTTTAGATTGCAATATTTCTAGGCATTTCTTGGTTATGCCAGCGTTGTCCAAGCCCGAAAGTCCACGAAGATATTCTTGAGTTCCAATTTCACTAATCTTGTCCTCAGCAACAAACAATCGATGGAATTGGGAATTGGAACCAATTTCATTAAATGACTCGAGTAGCGCTGCTGCAAATCCACCACGCTTAACGTGTTCTTCGACTACAAGAATCTTGTTTGAAGTAATTGCTCCTAGTAAGAATTTAATATCCAGTGGCTCAAGTTGTGTGACAGATATAACTTGAATTTCAAATCCCTGAGCTCTTAGTTGTTCTGCGACCTTGATGCAATTATCAGTTACTCCTCCAGTTGCCAGAATAGTTAAGTTGCTGCCGCTGGTTAGCTCGCGAATGTTGCCTGGAACTGACTTTTCTGTTGTGCCCTGAATTTCGGGTTCACCATTCTTACCTAACCGCAAGTAAGTAGGTGAAGGATTTTTGTTTATCCGGGTAAGAACTTGGGTTACGTCCATTGGATCTGATGGAGAATAAATGGAAATATTTGGCAATGACCTCATGGCTGCAATGTCTTCGATGCCATGGTGCGTATACCCAAGCGTGCCATACCCAAGTCCCGCTCCAACTGAAACTATCGTGACGGGCAAATTGTGGTAACAAATATCATTTCGAATCTGTTCCAGACATCTAAAAGTTGGAAAGTTAGCGATCGAATAAACAAAAGGCAGCATTCCAGACTTTGCTAGGCCCGCAGCAATTCCGATCATGGATTGTTCGGCTACCCCACAATTCCAGAATCTATCTGGAAACTTAGTTGCAAATTTTTCAACTACCCCAAAACCTAGATCGCCGGTTAACAAAGCGATTCGGTCATCGGTTTCCGCAAGAGTAATTAACGAGCGAAGAAATGCATCTCTCACTTCTTGGCCTCTAGTTCAGCTAGTGCAAGATTAAATTGCTCATCGTTAGGTGGACGGTAATGCCAAACCACTTCATTTTCCATGAAGGATACGCCCTTACCTTTTGTGGTGTTGCAGATCACTACGGTTGGTTTTGACCCATTATTTTCTTTCGCCTTCAGCAAAGCATCAGCAATCTGTTCATGGCTGTGTCCGTCAACTTCAAAAACATTCCAACCAAAGGCACGCCACTTTTCATCAAATGGATCTAGTGCAATTGTTTCTTCGGTGTTACCAAATGACTGTTGTCGATTTCGATCAATCAGGGCAACTAGGTTTCCTAATTTAAATTGATTAGCTATTAGAGCTGACTCCCAAGTAGTGCCTTCATCACACTCACCATCAGACATGACTACGAACACGAAGGCGTCACTGGAAGCGCGAGCGCGCGCCAATGCCAGTCCAATTCCAAGCGGTAGTCCGTGACCAAGTGAGCCAGTCGAAAATGGAATGCCAGGAACTTTTCCATAAGTGACATGGCCGCCTAGCGCTGCTCCGTCTTTACAATATTCATCTAGCAAGCTGGTGTTGAAAAAACCTGCGTGAGATAACACTGCGTAAGTTCCCGCGGCGGCGTGACCCTTTGAAACGATTACTTGGTCACTCGAAAGTGAATCTGGGTCTGCCTGCGACACTTTGGCAATATTGCCAAACAAGACCGAAAGAATATCGATTACGGATAAAGACGAGCCAAGATGAGCAGCCTTGGAGGCATGGACCATTTTTAAAGTGCTAATCCTCGAAAGGTTTGCAATTTCGATACTGCTTAAAGACATAAATTCGGCCCGCTAATTCGCTGCACGTACGGATAAAACCCTCGTCTGCTAGCATAACAACAACTGCTGTTATATGAGGACAAGTAAATGCGCTCTGGAAACTACTCCCTTGAAACAAACGTGTTAAACGCATTTAGTTTCATGAAATCAGCGGCTACTCTTCGAGAAACCCAAGTTCGATCAATTGAATTCTCAGTCGAAAAAACCGAAAAGCCGTGTTATTTAGTGCCAATAGGAAAATTTTTTGAGAACGATTCAACACTGATCTCAGCTATGGGCAAATGGCGTGATGCTCATCAGTACTCTTACCCGTCCAGATTTGAAGTAACGGACGCGGGCACCGCCAAATGGCTCAAAAGTGCGGTAATCGAAAATGAAAACAGATTGCTGTTCTTAATGCAGGATCCAAGCGGTAAATACCTTGGCCATATCGGATTCTTGAAGTTGGACGAAACCCGCTGCGAAATCGACAATGTCTTACGCGGTGAAACAGAAGTTCCGGGCATAGTCAACAGCGCCCTACGTGAATTGGAGCGGTTCGCAAGTGAAGAGCTTGGACTTGAATCACTGGAGCTTAGGGTTCTTGCTTCAAATTCCCACGCCGTCAATTTTTACCTGAGAAATGACTATCACGAGATCAGCCGAATCGGCCTTGCCAATGTTGGCGCTGCCGGAGAAGTCAACTTGGTTGAATCTACCGAGAAAATTTCAGATCACTTTGTTGTCATGGCTAAGAATCTAAGGGATTCAAAATTAGCACAAGGTGAAATTCTGACCGCTGGTCCATCGATTTCAAACAGAGAATTATCTTATGTAAGCGATGCAACTTTGTGGGGCTGGAACAATCATCACTCGGACTACTTGAATCGGTTTCAAGTGGAGTTTGCTGAATACGTTGGCGCTAAATTTGCTTTGCCAACCAGCAGTTGCACTGGTGCCATGCACCTGTCACTACTAGCGCTGGGAATCGGTCCTGGCGATGAAGTTATAGTTCCTGAAGTTACCTGGGTCGCAACGGCATCTGCGGTTCGCTACGTCGGGGCAACGCCAATTTTTGCTGACATTAATCCTGACACTTGGTGCATTGATCCTGAATCAATAAAGCTGAAGATCACTGAAAAAACAAAAGCCATAATGCCAGTGCATCTATATGGCTTTGCAGCTGACATGACTGCCATTACCAAACTTGCAAAAGATCATAATCTTTACATCATTGAGGATGCAGCCCCTGCAATTGGAACTCTAATTGATGGCAAAGCTGCTGGAAGTTTTGGCGACTTTGGAGCTTACAGTTTTCAAGGAGCCAAAATGTTAGTAACTGGCGAAGGTGGAATGCTAGTTACTTCTGATCCTGATCTATATGAACGGGCTAGAAAGATTCAGGACCATGGCCGTAAGCCAGGAACTTTCTGGATTGAAGAGCTGGGTTACAAATACAAAATGAATAACATCACCGCAGCTTTGGGTCTAGCTCAGGTAGAGCGAAGTGAAAACCAGATAAATCAAAAACGGCGAATTGCCGGTTGGTACAAAGATCTGCTTGGTAATCATGACTCGCTAAAAATGCAATTCGAAACACCTGGAACTCGCTCTATTCACTGGATGAATAGTGTCACGCTCGACCAAAGTCTAGATATCTCGCGTGATGAAGTGATGGAAAAGTTAAAAGCGGATGGGATAGATACCCGACCAGTTTTTCCGGCAATAAGTCAATATCCAATCTGGGATAGAGAGCACCAGCCTGGACCCGTAGCAACACGAATTGGCGCCAATTCAATCAATCTTCCAAGCGGAGTTAAATTGAGTAAAGCTTCAATTGAACGTGTTTGCGAATCCTTAGTTAATTTAATTTAGCTAAATAGATGAGTACAGAACTCTTTGAAGTTTTTCTCGGTACTTTTAATGCCGAGCCATGGATTGAGCAAGTAGTAAGTTCACTCGAAGCCCAAGACTGTGCTCCTTTTAAAGTCAAAATAATCGATAACGCATCTACTGATAATACGATTGCGCTAATTGAGGACATTTTTTCTAGAAATACTTTCAGAAATGAATACACGCTTCTTAAAAATAATAAAAATATGGGCGCTATCAGTTCATTCCTAGATCGACTTGATCAATTTGAGGGTGAGTGGATAGTCATGATCCACCAAGATGACATCTACCATCCAGATCATATAAGTACATTAACTTCAGCAATAAAGGCCGCGGATGAAAATACTGGCGTAATTTTTACCGCCATGAAGCGCATAGATGGCGAAGGAAATGTGCAGATCTCACCCCCTACGCTTTCCTCGAAATTGTCCAAAACAGACCGCCTAGAAAACTTCATGCTAAGTCTGCAATTATCACCGATAAATTTTCCTGCATGTGCACTAAGAGTTTCAGAATTGCTAACAACAAATACCGCTCGACACACAACTGCATTTAATGATATTGAGATGTTGTTGCAAATTATGTGTGTGTCTGACATCTGTTACGTTCCAAGTGAGACCATGCATTATCGCGTTTACCCAGGCAATGCCGCTGCAATTACCTCAAGTTTTGCAAACGATCGGGCTATTTTTGTTGGTCTAGTTGAGCTATTTCATTCCAAGGAAGTAGCTCAAGTCTTAAGCCTTGCAAAAACTACAAGCCACTGGGAAAAGCTAATAGGGTCGATAAATCAAGCGGTTGAAATTAGAATTAAAGATATTGACATCCAGAATTTAGCTCGTAACATGATCGCCGAGACGCTTGTTAGGCGATACGGATACCACAATCGCGAAATTACAGATTTTCTTTGCAAATCCTTGATGACTTTAGGATTGACTCGCGAATCAGAAATCGCAAATAACTTGTATCAAGATTCAAGTTATTTGAAAACCGAGCTTCGATCTTCAAACGGACCCGCCAACTTTAAAGTAACTGAGCCAGTGTTGGGTAAAAAACCATTAATTAGTAGGTTTAGCGATCTGGTTCCTTTGCCCACTCGGGAAGTATTTTTCGATGCAATCTTTCGTAGTCGCCTATTTAGTAAAGTGAATCGTCCATTTGTTAGAGCTTGGAGACTGCGAGGCCGCAATGACTAACGCAGTTGGCGACATTGTTTTGTACCCCAGAGGTGGACTTGGCAATCAACTTTTTCAATATGGTGCGGCCCTACAACTGTCGATTAATTTGGGTTGTCAGATAACCGTAGATCGCTCATTACTAAACCCTGACATTGCTTTTAGAAATGGAAATGGGCGACGGAATCTTGAGTTAGACCAATTTGAAAGCAAAATTTCCATAAATAGGACCTCTTACGGATTTGGATCACAGTTACGAAGTAAAGTCATGACCCTGCAACGGTTGATTGGCGATAAGGCGCCAAATTTGCTTGTTAATTTTGGCGCCTTTGCAAATGAAAAGAATGACCACATTGCCGTTTTTAATTCCATTAAGAGGCCTTTAATCATAAACTCGTATTGCAGTTCACCCGCGTATTTTCCTGACTGCCAAGATGAACTTGCCAAGCAAATCTCCAAAATTCGCAACCCAAGTGAGTGGTATCTGCAATCGGTCAAAGAGTTGGAAGAGGTCTCACCAATTGCGCTGCACATTAGGTTAGGAGATTATAAAAACTTTAGCGCGGTTTATGGTCGTCCCGATCCCGAGTATTACGCCAATGCCGTCAATTTGATTACTGAAAAAATCGGTGAAAGGCCAATTTGGCTTTTTTCCGACGAGCCTGAGCTTGCTATCGAGATCGTTCGAAAACACGTTAAAGTTTCCGTGGTTATAGATCCAAATGTGAGTGATCGAGCCATAGAGCACCTGAATTTGCTTGGAAAGTGCCAAGGAATCGTATGCGCCAATAGTTCATTCAGTTGGTGGGGTGGTTTCCTCAGTTCAAAACTTATTCAAAATTCCAGGGTAATTTTTCCTCGTCCAATGTTTGATTCCCCCAAAATTACCGAGCCTTATAATTGGCTTCCGGCAGAATGGCTTACATTAGGTCGTCAACTTGGACTGTAGAATTCACGAAATTTAAAACTTTAAGGATTCTGACTTATATCTTCGAATTTGGTTAAATTAATAAAACTTAATTAGTTTTTCGTTTATAACAGACTCATCTAATTTTTCTCGTACCAGTTTAATATTTATGTCACTCGCAAAGTCAACTAGCTCATCGTTGGTACTCGCTATTAGTAGGGCGTTGCTGATGCTTTCAATACTTGCTTCAACCAGGAAGCCAGAGACTCCATTTACTATCCACTCATCGGCGCAGGATGTACTTGTTTGAATCGGAAATGCGCCTCCAGCCATGGCCTCTAAGAGCGAAGTGCTAATTCCATCAGAGAGAGAGACACCTAGGTAGATTCTTGCGCTTTCAAACAGCGAAAGCATTTCATTATGGCTTAATTGCTTCTTTCCGTAGCATGTGATTTCTAGTCCATTTTGTGATTTGAGTTTTTTGACTAATCTCTGAGTTTTATAGTTTGCAGAATAAACAATAAATCTGTAGTTAGACAGGTTTTTGGAAATTGAACCAATTGCTTCGAGGGCTAATATCGCGCGTCCAACAAAACTTTGATAACCCTTGATGATGATGATTTTTCTATCGGACGTTCTCGTGAGAGTTTTATTTATATACGAGTGTTCGAACCCACCTGCGTTTGGAAGCACATCCTTAAATCTTCCTTTAAATCCAAACTTAGTGGCTAATTCTAAGTCTCGATGACATTCAGCTGAGTAGAAATCAAGATCACTTAAAAGTCTTTCTAAACGTTTACGGTGGCTAGAAAACTGCTGAAACCAAAAGATGTCACTTCCCCAATTGGTCGCAATAAATTTTACCAAATTTGACTTATGGCGCCTTTGTGCATGGGACATGATATATCCAGCATGATTCAGTTCCAATGCATGCACATACTCTGGTTGTGTGGATTTAATCAATTTAGACAGGATTGCTCCGCGTATCCAGTCTCTAAAAATAATGTCTAGCAACCAAAGTGGTATGGACAGTCTTCCTCCAAATGGTCTAATTTCCACTGTTGATTCTTGATTCGAATTTCCAATAATTAATTCTTTAATTTTTGGGTGAATACTTCGATTTGGTGTTGAAGGCAGAAGTATGAAACTTATTTCTTGACCAGAGAACGTGCTAAGCCAACGGGCAACGTGAATGCTGTCCACCATACAAACTAAAATGACTTTTTTGATTGGGCTCATAAGGTTTTCGATCAGCTTGAGCCCGCTAGTAGCGCCATTCGTATTTGTCAATCCAATGAGAACCTGCACTTCGTAGCATCTCAATATCAGCGCGTACCATTAATTCAGCTAGTTGACGTGGCTCTGTCTTATATACCCAACCCAAATCCTTCTTGGCTTTGGATGCATCTCCGATAAGCGCATCAACTTCAGTTGGGCGCAGATATCTTTGATCGAACTTTACAAAATTTTTCCAGTCTAAATCTGCTGATTCAAATGAAAATTGTAAGAACTCCTTAACGGTTGTAGACGTTCCAGATGCCAATACGTAGTCGCCTGGTTTATCGGCTTGCAGCATCAGCCACATCCCTTCGACATACTCGGCTGCGTGTCCCCAGTCGCGAACCGAATCTAGATTACCGAGATAAAGTTCATTTTCGACTCCCGCTTTAATTCTGGCAACTGCTCTCGTTATCTTCCTTGTAACGAAAGTTTCTCCACGTCTTGGTGACTCGTGATTAAAAAGAATTCCATTGCAGGCAAACATTCCGTATGCTTCACGATAATTCTTAGTAATCCAGTATGCATAAACTTTTGCTGCACCATATGGTGAGCGTGGATAAAAGGGCGTGCTTTCATCTTGTGGTGGTGGAGTCGCTCCAAACATTTCAGAACTAGATGCTTGGTAAAACTTGGCATCCGGTGCGGTGAGTCTAATTGCCTCCAGCAAGCGAGTTGTTCCTAGTCCCGTTGTATCACCAGTATATTCTGGCTCATCAAAACTCACTCGAACGTGAGATTGAGCAGCCAGATGATAAACTTCGTCTGGCCTTATTCTGTTCATTAATGTCGTTAGCCTAGAACCATCCGTTAAGTCAGCATGGTGCAAATGTAGATTCGGTCGATTTTTAGCGTGCTGATCGAAAATTAAATGATCAATGCGGTCCGTATTAAACGTAGATGCACGCCTAATTGTTCCATGCACTTCGTATCCTTTTTGCAGAAGGAATTCCGCGAGATAAGATCCATCTTGCCCTGTGATTCCAGTTATAAGCGCCTTCTTGTTCATTCCTCAATGTTATGGCACGAGCTAGTTCAAATCTGACATAAAACTCATCATGTATTATGAGAAGTATGCAAATTTATGTGGCTGGTCATGAAGGCTTGGTGGGTAGAGCGATAACTCGCGCAATCGACGCGAGGCCTGAGCTGAATTGGATCGGCGCGTCGCACAAACAACTTGATCTCTTAGATAGTTCAGCGACTCTAGCTTTTCTCGAGCAAAATTTACCAGACATAATAATTATTGCCGCAGCAAAAGTTGGGGGCATTAGCGCTAACGATAAATTTCCAGTGAATTTTTTGCTTGAAAATCTCACTATTCAAAACAATATCATGAAAGCCGCGCATCAAGTTGGCTCGAAGTCATTGGTTTTTTTGGGATCAGCGTGCATCTATCCAAAATATTGCGAGCAGCCAATCAAAGAAGAGTACCTTTTAACTGGAACGTTAGAGCCAACAAATGAAGCGTATGCGATTGCTAAGATTGCGGGACTTAAATTGATCCAAAGTTATCGCAAACAATATGGACATTCTTGGATTTCAGTTATGCCTACGAACTTGTATGGTCCTGATGACAATTTTGATCCAGATACATCACATGTTTTGCCGGCGATGATTGCAAAATGCCACAAAGCAAAAATTGATTCAGCATCATTTGTTGAACTTTGGGGCACAGGAACACCTAGAAGAGAATTTCTACATGTTGATGATCTCGCGGATGCAATACTTCTTTTGGCAATGTCATACGATGATGTCAGCCACATCAATATTGGTTGTGGAGTAGACATAGAGTTGTCTGAGTTAGCGGCCCTGATCGCAAAAATTGTGGGTTTTCCTGGGAAAATAATTTGGAATACTCAAATGCCCGATGGCACACCAAAGAGAAGGCTCGATATTTCTAAACTAAGCGCTTTGGGTTGGGAGCCAAAAATAGGATTATCAGAAGGAATCAGCAGTGTTTATGAGTCTTATCTTGAGAGTCAAAGCAAGCGATTCAATTCCTAATTGTTCTTTGGACCTGAAACGTAACGAAGGCCAGCCCATTCATGATGAAGTCTCACTGTAGACAAAATGATCCTAACTACACGTCGAGAGACGTCGCTCACCTCATAGCCTTGGGGAATTTGGCGTGGTAAATCATTGTCTAAGTAGAGGGCTGCATTTATTCCCTGGAGTACATCATCTGCGCTTAGCCCAGTCATAACAATTCCTCCCACATCTAATGCTTCTGGGCGCTCCATAGAATCTCGAATTGTAACAGCTGGAAAGTTTAACAAAATTGATTCTTCACTAATGGTCCCGCTGTCGGACAAAACACACTTTGCGTTCATTTGTAGCTTGTTATAGTCAAGGAATCCAAATGGCTCATGAAATGTGACACCTTTGATTTGCGAGAATCCAGGAAGCGCCTCTAGTTGTTTTTTGGTCCGTGGGTGCGTTGATACAATAACTGGAAAATTCCATGCGGCGTGAATAGCTTTTAGAGAATCCAAGAGACGCAGGAGTCGCTCGGGGGAATCAACGTTTTCCTGTCTATGGGCGCTTACTAAGAAGTATTCGTTTTTAACAATACCTAATTTGGCGAGAATGTCGCTAGCATCGATCTTGTCTTTAAAAAAGTCAAGAACTTCTCGCATTGGAGATCCGGTAACCATCACACGTCGTGGATGAATACCTTCGCTTAACAAATTGCGACGTGCGTGCTCAGTATATGGCAAATTAAAATCAGAGGCGTGGTCGACTAATCTTCGATTTGTTTCCTCTGGAACGTTCTCATCAAAGGATCGATTTCCAGCTTCCATGTGATACACCGGAATCTGCATGCGCTTTGCTAGAACTGCTGAAATTGCACTATTTGTATCACCTAGGATTAGCACACCATCGGGTTTGAGATCTACAAACACTTTCTCGATCTTCTTTAATGTGTCACCCAGGAATGCTCCAAGGCTCGAATTGTCAACATCTAAAAAGTAATCTGGTTTCCTTAAATCTAGTTCTCTAAAAAAGATTTCACTTAGGTTTGGATCACTATTTTGTCCGGTATGAACCAACACATGATTAAAAGCCGCATCCATTGCTGGTATAACTCTAGAAAGCCTGATGATTTCTGGCCGAGTTCCAACAATAGTCACAATAGTAGCTTGGCTCATTTTTAACTCTGTCCTTTTTAGATTCTGTTTACTTAAGCTCAGTTTGAATTTCTGGAAGCTGCAGCAACAACTTTTTTACATCGCTGACATTAAGACGGGTTGTATTGTGCGAGGTGTACGCATCTATATCCACTGGTCGCTGTTCACCGTCCTCAAAATAAACTGAATAATCAAGAGTGCGAGTATCTAGCGGTACCCGGAAAAAATCTCCCAAGTCTTCGGAGCTAACTCTCTCTTCAGTACTTAGAAGTGACTCAAACACCTTTTCGCCATGTCGGATTCCGATTGACTGAATATCTGCATCATTGACTCCAAATATCTCGATCAGCGCCTGTAGTAAAACTTCAACTGTTGCGGCGGGGGCTTTCTTAATGAATAAATCCCCAGACTCAGCATTTTCAAAGGCAAACTGCACAAGATCAACAGAATCAGCTAATGACATCAAGAACCTTGTCATGTTTGGGTCCGTAACAGTTACCCGCTTGCCTTCTTTTAACTGCTTTATGAATAGTGGAATTACGGATCCACGTGAACACATAACATTTCCATACCGCGTCACGGCAATGCGCGTTTTGCTACTCTGATTGTTCCGCGCAAAGGCCATCGCAGTTTTTTCCATGAGCGCCTTGGACATTCCCATTGCATTTATTGGATACACAGCCTTGTCCGTACTCAGGCATACAACTGCTTCCACGCCAAAGTTTAGTGAGCTTCGCAAGACGTTCGCGCTGCCCTGAACATTCGTAGCAACAGCTTCAAGTGGGAAGAATTCGCACGATGGCACTTGCTTTAAAGCGGCGGCATGAAAAACTAAGTGAGAGCCCTTAATAACAGAATCAACACTGAGAGATTCCCGGACATCGCCAATATAAAACTTGACACGGTCATCTTGTAAGGCATTTCTCAAGTCATCCTGTTTAGATTCATCACGACTAAAGATTCTTACTTCAGCGGCTCCCTTTGAGAGTACGTGCCTGACCATTGTTGATCCAAAGGACCCGGTTCCTCCAGTGATTGTTACCACCGAGTCACTAATTTTGAGATTCCCCATTGCCCACCAATCAAACAATTATTCAATGCTAAATAAACCTTACAGAGAACTCACTCACAGTTCTATTTCCGCAACTAATTCACAGATGCTGGGAATAGATAGGTACCCGGCGTTAGCCCATAATTGGGCATTAAGTGACTCATTTGTCGTCGCTAGAGTGCGGTCCACTTTGTTGCCGCTGGGGCCTTCGATGATTTTGATGTCTTTTCGACCACATCTGTTTGCTATTGCGGTTACTAGATCAAATTTAGTCATTGAATCACTTGGTAACAAGTGATGCGTACCTGCGACAAAGCCATTATTTTCGATTAAGCCACGACACATCCGAGCAAACCCAGGGGAAGTTACCCCGTTCCAATAATGATCTGAGTAACCTCTGATTTCGGCATTCTCTGGTTGATTTCGTACCCATTCAAATAGTGAGGTACTGCGGCCCGCTTCAGGTCCAATAATTGATACTCTGATGTTCATCATATTTTCTGATGGAACCTCACCTAAACTTTTGGTTTTACCATAAGTATCAATTGCATCATGCAAATCTGTTTCCAAATATTTACCTTTGACTCCAGAAAAAACACAATCAGTAGCAATTTGAATGATCTTAAATCCAAGGTCACGTGCCAAGACGTCCAATGCATATGGGAAAACGCTATTTATTAATAGTGCGCGTTCTCGACTTGCAGCAGAATCTTCTGAAATGTAGGGCTTTATAACTCCGATGCAGTTAATTACATAATCGGTTGGCCCCAATTTGTGAAGTTCTTCAGGTAACTCGTGCACAGTCGCGTCGAGAAAAAAACTTTGGTCCAGAAAGGAATTGGTGTCAATTCGCTTTGACGATCCAGTTACGGTTCCTGCAAATCCGGCAAACGCTTGTACAACGCTATATCCAAGCATCCCAGTGCTACCCAAGATAGAAACTGTCGACATATGACTATCTTAACGTGGACATCAAAAGTCCTTATGGGGCAGCAAAAACTAACATTAGAATTTCGGCTGGTTGTTTACTCAAGAGATTTCAGTTTGAGTAGTGCTAATTCTTCAGCAAGCCTTTGATTTTGATCCTCGACTTTTCCCAATTCCAAACTGAGTTGCATGGTGATGAGAAGCATAATCAATCCAAAAAACACCATAAGAAAACTTGCTATGGTGGCGAATCCTAAAGCCGTACTTAATCTGATGGCAAGGTCAGGAAATAGTGCCCCAGCTACGAGGAGAAGCGCGGTAACAATCCAAACAAAAGCATATTTTTCACGTAACGCTTTACGTCTAAGTAATTCGAAAATGAAAACCAAGGTAAAAAATATCGTTACACCCATGGTTACTTTAAGCATTTTTTATCTTCCCTCCCATTTACTTTTTATGAATTAGCGACAAGATGATGACTAGAAAGGCGCGCAATAGGTACCAACTTGATTTTAGAACATTTTGGCTCGGTGAGCCTAACACTCGTTTTGACATTTGAACTGGGACTTCTTTGATGGAAAGTCCTGACTTATGAGCAATCACTAATGACTCAACAGTGTCGCCCAGATATTCCACTGGATAATCTTTCATGAACAATTCAATCGCAGAACTTGAAGATAATCTAAAACCGGAGGTAACGTCCGTTAGCTTCGTCTTGCATATTTTTGAAATAGCCGCTGAGAGCAATCTGATTGCAAGTCGTCGAAGGAAACTTGCATCATAGTCGTTTTGTGATTCCGCAAATCTGCTTCCAATTACAATGTCGAATCCATTCGCAGATTCCAGAAGGACCTTGGCATGTTCAGCTCTATGCTGCCCATCCGCATCAATCTGAAGCACTTGAGTAAATGAATTTCTGTGCGCGTACAAGAACCCAGCGCGTAGTGCACCACCAACCCCAACATTGAATGGGAGTGAGAGAACCTTAACCTTTGCAGATTCTGCGACTTCGACTGTTTTGTCTTTCGAGCCATCATCAACGACTAAAATCGAAGCGCTAGGAATGTGAATTCGAATATCTTGAATTACATTTCCGATGGAATCCGCTTCATTAAAAGCAGGAATTACTACAAGTAGGCTCACTTAATCAACCTATCAATCATCGAAGGTTTTCCGTTAGCCTACTATGGAAGCAATGGTTTTTACTTAGATGGGAAGGAAGTCAAATGTATTTCGGCCCACTTTCCCTTCGACCGTCAGGTAACTTCCGTTGAAGATTCTTTTTATTCATGAAGTTAATTACCGTTCCAAAGTTATCTTTGAAATGCACGAATTCCCCGAGTTATTAGCTATTGCGGGACATGAAGTTCATTTTTTGGAGTTTCCAGAAGATGCCGGGAAAAGAAACACCTCAATTCGCACGAGATACAGCCAAATTTCTGGCAGAGCTTATCCAGAGGCAAAAATTCATTTAATTACACCACCAACTATTGGAGGTGGATTCATTGATCGTATGTTGGCTCCGATCACAGTGCTCCCCCAACTTCGGAAACTAATCTCAAAAGGTGGGTTTGATGTTATTGTGCTGTATGCAGTGCCCACATTTGGTTGGCAAACTGTGCGAATCGCAAAAAAAGCAGGAGTGCCAGTTGTCTTTAGGGCATTGGATGTATCGCACCTGATTCGAAGAGGGCTCACTTCTCAATTAGTTAAATTGGCCGAGAGAAATGTCTATCGCAGGGCCACAGTTATTTCTGCAAATAACATAGCTCTCGGAGAATATGTTTCGAAACTTGGTAAACGCACTGATTCTCCATCAGTCAATTTCCCACCACTTGATCTTGAGCACTTTGCGCATAAGAACAGGCACCAAATGCGAACAAACATGTCAATTGACCAAAATTCCTTTGTGGCTACATACATGGGTAGTCTTTTTTCATTCTCGGGGCTTTTGCAGGTTGTTTCAGATTTTGCTTTGTTATCTCAGTCTGACGATCGGCTATTAATCATTGGTGGTGGTGGTATTGAAAATGAGTTAAGAAAAGAAGTCAAAGAACTAAAACTAGAAAATAAAGTTATATTTACTGGTGTTATTGATTATGCCGAACTACCTGATTATCTATCTGTTTCTGACGTATTGATAAACCCGTTTGAGCCCACCTTAGTGACCAACTTGGCACTACCTCATAAAGTTTTGCAGTACCTAGCAACTGGAATTCCCACGGTTTCAACGAAGTTATCAGGATTATTTGAATCTCTAGGAGATGGTGCTGGCATTTATTGGGTGGACTCTCCTGACAAAATTGTAGAAACATTTTTGCGGGTTAAGCAACAAGACAAAAAAGAAACACTTGCAGCATCAGAAATTGGCAAGAAATTCGTAAACGAGTTTTTTAATCCTCAAAAAACTTTAAATGAAATTGAATCCACAATTAATATTGCGAGATCAATTAGTTTCTAATGTGATTCGGTCTTTAATAAATCTTTTATCTCTGAAAATAATGGAGCAGCTAAATCTTTTGAAGAGATTAATGGCTCAATGCCAGTCGGCCAAGTGATGGCAATCGTTGGATCAAGTGGATGGATTTCGAATTCACCGCTTGGGTTGTAACGCTCGTCGCAAAGGTAAACAATCGTCGTGTTGTCCTCAAGTGCCATGAAGGCATGTCCGACACCATTTGGAATGGAAACAACTTTGCAATCTGCGGTATCTAAGTGGACAGATTGCCATTTACCAAATGTTGGAGAACTTGGTCGTAAGTCAACCAATACATCAAGAGCGGACCCAGAAAAGCAGGTTACATATTTTCTTTGCCCCGGCGGAACATTTGCGTAATGAATTCCGCGCAACACTCCCTTTTGCGAAACCGAACAATTTGCTTGTGCTAGAACAAAATCATCACCCGCATGTTCTCTGAATGTCGAGTCTTGAAACCACTCAAAAAATACGCCGCGATCATCACCAAATTGCTTTGGAGTAAAAACCCAAGCACCAGGAATTTCTAATTTTTCAACACTCACACAATTAGAATACCTTGACGGAAGTTTAAAGAGCGAACAATAAGCAGTCGGGTGGGCGGGAAGACATTACGATTGGAAAGTGCTCACTTCTCTTTCGTTAATAATTCCGGTATTCAATGCCTGCGCAACTATTGAACAAACACTCGCCTCAATCGAGCAAGAGATCCAAGCAAATCCAAACATAGACTGGCAGATTATCGCCGTGGACGATGGTTCGAGTGATGATTCTTTAAAGATTTTGCGTGACTGGCAAACTAAACTTCCGCTCAACGTTGTTGAGCTCGCACACAGTGGTAGCCCAGCTGGTCCGAGAAATCATGGCATCGAGAGGGCAACGGGAGAGTACGTCTTTTTTCTAGATGCAGACGATGTCCTACTCGCGGGTGGATTGAGTGCGGTGGTGTCATACGCGCTTGAAAGTGATTCCGATGTTGTGTTGGTGAAACTCAAGAGCCTGGATGGCAGAGGCGTCCCGCGTGGCATGTTTACTGGAAACCAGCCAAAAGTTACGCTTTCTGATTCGCGAATATATTGGGCACTGAATCCAATGAAGTTAGTGAAGCGGTCACTATTAATTAATAACCAAATTAGATTTGCAACGGATTTAGCCGTGGGTGAAGATCAACCTTTTTCCTTAATGTGTTACTTGCATGCTGAGACCATCTCGGTTCTAAGTTCTCCTCCAGCGGTCGGAGTCCGTTACACCGAATCTGGTTCAAACCTGACCCTGCAAGTAAAACCCGCAGCTGCCTTCTTCAAACTCTTGAATGAAATGGCAAGAGTTCTAGAATCGGCAAACCTAGACGTGTCAGTCAAGAACTATCTTTGGATTAGACATTGGGAAATTGAAATAGCCCGGGAACTTATCTGGAATAGCTTGCCGATTTTACCTGGGTCTTACGACGTTGATTTTGAGAACCTCTACCGGCTTAGCCAACAAAATCTTGTTCCAAATATGCTGCCAAAGATTTCGATTCGTTGGCGAGGAATAGTTGGATTAATTGTAACTTCAAATTATAAGGAGTTAGAGAAACTAATTTTTGGCAGAAGTTTAGTACTTGAAAATAAATCAATGATAAAAAAAGTTCGTGGAATCTTTATTTCTAATTGGGTCAGACTCACAGCAACCTTGCGCTTACCTAAGAATTTCTAACTATTTAAATCAAGGGCTGCTAAGACGGCATTTTTAGTATTAACACCAGGTTCTGCGCCAATTTGTGCCAGTGCCGAATTTGCATAAGTTTCGCGAGCATCAGAAAGTGGATCTGATTTCACCGCCTGGGAAATCTGTTTTCCGAGCTCTGACAGACTCTGCACTACATAAGTAGCTGCCATCTGATCGTCATCTACCAAAATTGGACACAGTTCTTGGTAATTCTCCAAGTCAAGCAAGACAGAAACTGTTGGGATTTTTAGCAATAAGCAGTCATGAGCAATTCCACTGAAGTCAGTTACCACAGCGCTGTAGTTATGCAGGTTGGATGTCTCCATACCTGCCACTAACGGAGAACAACTAGTCTTGCGCTTAACCGACTTAGCTACTCTTGGCTTTGCACCTGGGTGAAGTGCAATGTCAATTTTCCAGCCGTTTGTCTTTGCGATTTTTGCGACTTCAGCAATCCAGTCAATTAGAGCAGCTTCACCTGCACTTGACTCTGAATATGTTGGAGCGACCAAAATTCTTATCGGTTCTTGTTGACTAATTGGACCAGATTTCAGTGCCTCGACTAGGCGATATTCAACATCGTGTATTGATTTGTCTGAAATCATGCTGCGAGTGCGACGATACTCCGCTTGACTCGGTTCATTTACCAAAACATCAAAACCCACGCTGCTAGTTGCAACCGCAGTGAAATGCCAAAATGTTTTTGCGGTGTTGAGCCGCTCTATGCCAAATACTTTTCCAACCGGTCCAGTTGCCCCATGCCAAAGTTGGATCCTGTGCGAACCTGCCAACAGAGACCTTTGGTGCAACTGATCACTAGTGCGCCACCAATTGTGAGAGTCATAGACGCTTACCTTTGCCCGAATCAATTGATCCCAAAGTTGCGCAGATTCTGTTTGTGATTTTGTTGAAAAAACCGCAGCTGGAATACCGTGCGACTTCGCCCAGGCCAGTCCTTTCTGGTCATAAGCCAAAAACAGCAATTCAGATTCACTAAGGATCTTATGCAGATCTACCGCTAGGGCGCGGGCATTTCCATAAGCAAGATCTGAATCAACTATTACAACTCGTCGGTCTTTCGGAATTTGCTTTGAGGCATCAGATAGAAGTCTTGCCTGGTCTGGGTTCTTAGAAGATCGCATTATGCGGTCAAAGACCACAATCTGAATCTTTTGAAGTTCAGTTGTAAATATACCCATGTTCTAAGTCAATCATGAAGCACGCGACTAAAGCGATTTCATTGATTTGACTGCTGGAACTGTGGTATCAAATGAGTTCTTTCACGGCATTGCTGAGCACTTTTGCACGCTGATCAAATGAGTGAAGTTCGCCTATTTGTTGTGCGCGATCCAGGATCTCTTGCTGTGATCCCCACATTTTTCGATTTTCCTCGCTGCACAACTTTTCAAGATCAGCTGGAGATGCATACGTTTGCACCCCACCTTGAAAAATCTCGCCTATGCCATCGACCTGATCACTGATGACTCGGGCGCCACTTGCAACGGCGTCAAATAGTCGATTGGAATAAAAGCCTTCTCGAGCCATATCTGGCCAATGATCATTTAGCACTATTCCTGCTGATCGATACTTTGCGGCGATTTCTTTGTTTTCAATAAAATCGCCTCCGATCAGATCATTTGAAATAAAGCGATCCCAGTTTCGGCCGTACACAGTTGGCTTAACGTTAGCTACCAATGCGTCCTTTATAATCTTTCGAAATTCGTTTCTTGTGTTGCCGATAAACAAAACATCCTGATCACAATCAGGTGAACTTACATTTGGATTGAATTTAGCTGGATTTGTAGCTTGCAGTAATGGAGTGACTTTGATATCAGTTTTCTTTTCCATTTTCTGCGCCCATAGTGTGCTTGCTGCAAATACTGCGTCGAAGCTTTTTATTTCATGTTTCGAGATTCGACTTGGGTGCGAGATTATCCATAGTAAATTTAGTGCGCCCCGTTGCGGGCGGATCCGTTCAACTCCACGCAGTACGAGAACGACATCATCCTGGGATGAGTGTGGGTTGATTGTTTCTGTTCGCAGGTCAACTCGTGCAATGTGTCCCAGTTTTCGCAACGCCTCCGCAATCTCTTGAGCGAAGTAAAGATCACCCCAGCCTTGACCAGCCGGTCCTGCAGGAACACTGGTCTTAATCGCCCACCGAAGAGGCGATGGGTCCGCAGGACGTTTTAGATTGGCAACTTGAATTTCTAGAGCCTTTCGGGCTTTGCGAGCCTCTGTGCGGCTAGTGCCAAGCTGAGCAGCTTCCATACGCAATTGCAGGTACTCGTAGACCCCTGGGGTTGCCCAACCGGTTCGAAATACCCAATCAGGAAGCATTAAATGCACCTTCTGCAAATGCTTCGGTAAGTGCTTCATTCCAATTGCGAATCGGGTTCAATCCAACCTTTGACCAGCTTTCATGCCCAAGAACCGAATACGCCGGCCTGGGAGCAGGACGAGGAAATGCTGCGGTATTCGTCGGTAGCACACGCTTTGGATCGGCGCCCAACAATTCAAATATTCTTTGCGTTAATCCAAACCAAGTTGTCTGACCAGAAGAGGTTGCGTGATATGTACCACTTGGAACTTTTGCATCAATCATAAAAATGATCTGGGCAGTTAGATCCTTAGTCCATGTTGGTTGCCCAATTTGATCATCAACAACTGAAATCGAATCCTTCGTCTTTTCAAGATTGATCATAGTTTTTATAAAATTTGGTCCATATTGTCCATAGAGCCAGGCAGTGCGAACTATGTAGTGGTCATTTGGCAAATTCTCTCTAACGGCCAGTTCGCCCGCTAACTTTGTCCTGCCATATGCAGATTTTGGTTTTGTAATTTCAGTTTCGGAATATGGAATTTCCGCATCGCCGCTAAAAACATAATCTGTTGAAATGTGCATAAGTTTAGATCCAAGTTCAGCGCACACGCGGGCAACATTAGCTGGACCAGCTCCGTTTATTGCCATTGCTGCTGCTTCATTGACTTCAGCGTCATCCACCGCAGTCCAAGCAGCGCAATTAACTACAACATCGAAGTCAGAAAGTACTGAGCGAACAGATTCCAAGTTGGTGATATCAAATTCGGCTCGATCAAAGCCCTGCACATCACGATTGCTGAGCCCAAGCATTAAATCTTGTCCCAGCATTCCGGCATGACCTAGAACTGCCCATTTCATAAAAGCTCCCTAGGCCGATGGACGGTTCTTAAGTGGTTCCCACCAGGCTCTATTATTTCGATACCAATCTACTGTTCCAGCTAGACCAGCTTTGAAGTCAACTTGTGGGGCGTACCCGAGTTCGTTTGAAATCTTGGTGATGTCAACGCTGTAGCGAAGATCGTGACCTTTGCGATCTTCAACACGATCGACTCGATTCCAATCTGCATCGCAAGCATCAAGGAGCAGTCCAGTTAAGTCCTTATTGGTTAACTCAGTGCCACCACCTATGTTGTAAATTTCGCCGGCACGACCACCTTCAAGCACTTTGTGTATTCCGTTGCAGTGATCATCAACGTGCAGCCAGTCTCGGATATTATTTCCTTCACCATAAAGTGGAACATTTTTACCATCAATAAGATTTGAGACAAAGAGTGGGATTACTTTTTCTGGAAATTGGTAAGGACCATAGTTATTTGAACATCGCGTAGTTACTGCGTTGAGTTTGTGAGTTCTAGCGTAAGAGCGAACTAAGAGATCACTGCTGGCTTTTGACGCAGAATAAGGTGAGTTAGGAAGTAGCGGGCATTGTTCATCCCAGGAGCCTTCTGAAATAGATCCATAGACTTCATCAGTTGAAACATGCACAAACTTTCCTAAGTGCGAGGTACGCGCCGCTTCAAGCAAGGTGTGTGTTCCTACGACATTGGTCATGATGAATTCGCGCGATCCATTAATCGATCGATCAACGTGAGATTCCGCTGCGAAATGAACTACTGCGTCAGATTGGGAAACAAGATCATTAACAAGATCGGTATCAAGTATGTCGCCATGAACAAATTCAAATTTTGGGTTTTCGCTCACTGGATCTAAATTTGCAAGATTGCCTGCATAGGTCAAAGAGTCAAGAACCGTGACTTCGTATTTGTCAGAATCTGGATAGGTTCCCGAAAGTACTTGCCGAGCATAATTTGACCCGATAAAACCTGCGCCACCTGTAACCAGTAACTTCATAACTTCCTAACTTGAATTTGTCGCCTGTTTATATTGTAGTTAATGAGTTAGAAGTCCCCTTTTACCTAGTATTCTTAGCAAATGCGCGGGATTATTTTGGCTGGCGGTTCTGGTACCCGCTTGCACCCAATTACACAGGGCGTAAGTAAGCAACTCATTCCGGTTTATGACAAACCCATGATTTACTATCCGCTGTCCATGCTTTTGATGGCTGGGATTCGGGAAGTACTGGTAATTTCCACCCCAGAAGATATGCCTGGATTTCAGCGATTGCTCGGAGATGGCTCCCAGATTGGAATTTTAATTCAGTATGAAATCCAACCAAGTCCAGATGGCCTAGCCCAAGCTTTCTTAATCGGTAAAAAATTTATTGCGGATGAAAAAGTTTGCCTGGTACTTGGTGACAACATATTTTATGGATCAGGCCTAGGCACTGCCCTGAAATTAAACACGCTGGTTCAGGGTGGACACATCTTCGCCTACCACGTCAGCAATCCAGAAGAATATGGTGTTGTTGAATTCGACAAAGATAACAAGGCTATTTCAATTGAAGAAAAACCTAAAAAACCTAGGAGCAACTATGCGATTCCTGGACTTTACTTTTATGACAACTCAGTTGTTTCGATTGCAAAATCAATTAAGCCAAGTGCTCGGGGTGAACTAGAAATTAGTTCGATCAATGAGCATTACTTAAATGAGGGAATGCTTTCGGTCACAGTACTTGATCGCGGAACTGCATGGCTGGATACCGGCACCGTTGATTCGCTCATGGCAGCTGGAGAATTTGTGCAAGTAGTAGAAAAAAGGCAAGGCTTGAAAATCGGATGTATCGAAGAGATTGCTTGGCGACAAAACTTTATTTCCACAGCTGAATTGCTGAGTTTGGCTAAACCACTGGCAAAGAGTGGGTATGGAAAATATTTGATTGAGCTTACCGAGCATGAGAGATAGTAATTTAAAGGAAATTGATTTAACCAATCTTCAAATTCACGCGGGATCAAGAGTTTCGATATTCGTTCATTGGTCAAAAAACGATGTGATCTCAAATCATGATCGAGAACTAATCAATTCGCTGGCATTGGAATTTGATCAAATTATCGTTATGTGTAATTTGAATAAATCAAAAAGCTTTGAAAAGAATGACCAAAATGATTTAAGAAAAAATGTAAAACTGATTAATAGAGTAAATACCGGATATGACTTTGGCGCTTACCAGGCGGGATTAACAATTCTTAGGCCCCTGGCGAATTTAATTGACGAGATTCTTTTAATGAATAATTCAGTTTATAAACTTCATGATTCATTAACACCACTAATGAGTAGCGTGCGAAATTCAGATTTTGATGTTACGGCGATAACTAATTCGAGAGAAAAGGGTTTGCACTTACAGAGTTATTTTTTACACTTGAAGAAAACAGTTCTAGCTAAAGATGAATTTTGGAATTGGTTTGAAGAGCTTCAAGTCAGCGACTCTAGATTTGTAACTATCGATAAGTTAGAAATTCCATTCGCTCAAATCATTGAAAGTTTTGGGTTATCTTCGGGAGCATTATGGGATTTCGACAATCTGTTCGATTTCTATTTCTCGAGTGCCGCTAGTTCTCTACTGCTTGATTTCCGAAGTGAGTGGGGCTGGTTCGTTGGATCAAAAGAATTTCTCAAAGGCAAAATGTTGAACCCCACTCATTACATGTGGCCACATCTTTTGGAACTTGGTTGCCCATTTTTAAAAAAGGATCTCTTCCGAAATAAAGATCTCTATCTTGGGATAGATAATTGGGAAAGATTTGTTAAATCACCGCAAATGATTGCGCTGGTCAAGGAAAGCGTCTGAACTCGTTAACTTTCGGATTTTGCTCGAAGAGACTTGCGTGCAACATTAATAACCAGACCAAATAGTCCAGATAATCCCTGACGCCTATGGGTTGCTCGCGCGTAATTGACATATCTAATCAATACATTTCCATGGGTATTTCGCATCTCAGGCTTGGTAACCGCCATTCTGAAAAATGGTTCCTCATTGAACTTGTGGCCCCATAGTTCTTCGATCATTTTGCGCTCACGTGGATAAACTTTAGGATTTCTGGTTACAGATTCAAAATGTTTTAGCTTGGCTTGATTTACTTGCAAAATGCTGAAGCCAGCAGCAGCGATTCGAAAACAGTAGTCAACGTCATTGTACGAAGCTGGAAAGTCTTCATTCCACTTACCAATCGACTCCCAGATTTCCTTTCGCTGGGCCAGGCAAGCGCCAGTCACGCCAACAACTTCATGCGTACTTACTAAGTCGCCAAACGGGCCAAACCCATCTATGTCCTTGATGTAGGCATGCCCTACGAATCCCTCTCGAAGGATGTACCCAGCGTGTTGAATACATCCATTTTCAAATAGTAACTTCGCGCCCACTGCCCCGACATTTTCGATCATTGCCGAGCCTGCCAGCTCAAGCAGTGCATTTGAATCTAGCCACAAAGTGTCATCGTTAAGAAATAGAACTACTTCACCCGTTGCTGACTCGGCTCCAAGATTGCATTTCTTTGCGAAATTAAATGGCGGATCGTAACTTACAAGTGAGATCGAAAATTTTTCGGTTTCAAGTTTTTTTAGTTTCTTTAGATACTTGAGTTTGCTATCTGAATCGAACACCACAATTACTTCGACTTTCGAATTATCAAGATTTTGCTGCTGCATTGATTTAATACAATTTGCGATTAGTTCCTTGCTAAAAATTGATTTCTTTGTACCCCTTGTTGGAATAACTACTGAAATTGTTTTTGGAGCTAATCCGCTGTTAGAAATATTTAGCCACGGTGTGCTGCTAGCGGCCACCTGGGACCCTGGTCTATAGCTAGCCAGATATTCTGTTACCTCAGAATTTCTTGATTTCAGATTCAAATTGAAATTCTTTGGCGAAAGTACATATCCCACTTGATCAATGAGCTTTACCTTCAATCCTTCGGGAATGCAGGAAAGGAGTAACTGAGTTCTAGTTCTCTGCCCATAATTCAAACTTTCATCCAGTAATGCAAGGTCGATTGCAAAAACTGGACCAAGGAAATCGTTTGAAAGGAATCTTTCGGGCGACCAATTCGGGGGTCTAATCCTGGATCTAGCGGAGTTCAAACCAGATTCATATTCAAAGTCTGTGTAAACCGCCGCTAAGTTGGAATCCTTAAAGGCTTTTTCCAGCGCATCAAAATAGTTTGAATTGAATGACACTTCACAATCCATGATTAAACAGATTGTTCTATTTTGTGTTACAGCGGGAGGTGCTGTGGCTGCTTGATTTGCACTATTTCGAACCTGGAAGCTTTCGAGTGAATTAAAATCATGTTTTCCACTGGACAGGTCATGCTTACAAAAAATCATTAGCCTAGGACAATCTAAATTCTACTCTGCGAATGAATTTCACGTTCCCAATACTATTGGCTAATTTGTGAGCCTTACTGGAATTGGAATTTGAGCAACCTAAGCGGAGTTGTCCGTATTCGGATTTAGACAATTCCTTGGGTTAGAGTATTGCTATGTCCGAAAACTCGAGTGTTCTAGAAACTGAATCTAGGGTAATCCGACCATTCCGAGCAGGAATGCCAAATCTTCGGCAATACTTTATTGATATTCGCAATAGGAAAGAATTTGTACTTGAGCTTTCCCGAGCGGAGCGCGCCGAAGAACATCTTGATACCGTCTTCGGCCAGCTTTGGAGCGTACTTAGCCCGCTACTTAGCGCCGGCGTTTACTATCTCTTCATCTTTGTCGTTCAGGGTGGCCATCAGGGCACTGAGTTTTTCTTACATCTTGTAGCTGGAATCTTCATATTTGAATTAGTTTCAACAGCTGGGACTCGGGGGGCAACTTCAATTGTCCGAGCAGGGGCTTTGATAAATAACACTTCGTTTCCGCGGGTGTTGCTTCCACTCACCGACATCTTGACCGCATTTAGAGTCTTTTTGCCAGCAATGTTCATCTACGCTATTTTTCATTTCGCGTTGGGTGCCCCCGTCTACCTGTCATCATTACAGGCAATTCTGGCTCTCGTTCTACTTGTAATGTTTGCATCTGGACTTGCCATGTTTGCATCCACTGCCCAAGTGTATTTCCGGGACACTCAAGCTTTAATGCCTTTTATTTTGCGCTTAACAATGTTCCTTTCACCAGTTCTGTACTTCCCAGAACAAGCAAAAGCACTTCTGGATGGACGGCTCTTGGCAATTTTTAATCCAGTTTTTTGCATGGTCCAGATCTTTTCTGGCTCACTTGTGCGTGGCGACACGTTTGATTTATGGACTTGGGTAATTGCAATATTTTGGGCCACCGCTAGCTTGTTAGGTGGCTTCTGGTTCCTAGTCTCTCGAGAAGGTGAGTTCGCTGCCAGAATTTAATGAACTCACTGTCGCTGTCCGAAACCTAAAACTTAACTACAAAACCAACATAACTAAGAAGCCGAATTTCAAAGAAGCGTTACTTCATTTTGGTCGGGGCGAAAAGACTGCCATAACTGTTGAAGCTCTAAAAGGTGTGTCCTTCGACGTTCACAAGGGAACAGTACTTGGCATTATTGGCGCGAATGGCGCTGGTAAATCCACTCTGATGAAAGCTATTGCCGGCTTACTCCCGCCAACAGAGGGTGAGATTGAAATTCGTGGAAAAGTGAGTGCGATGTTGTCGCTGGGAGTTGGTTTCAATCCAAATCTTTCTGGTAAAGAAAATGTAGTACTTGGTGGGTTAGCTGCTGGTCTGAGTCGTGCTGAGATTGATGACAACTTTTCCAAAATCGTTGATTTTGCACAGTTACACGATCACATTGAAATGCCAATGCGAACATATTCGGCAGGCATGTACAGTCGGCTTGGATTTGCCGTAGCAACAACGATTAATCCTGAAATTCTTTTGATTGATGAAGCGCTTTCTACAGGTGATGCCTCTTTTAAGGAAAAGAGTGCGGCTCGCATATCTGAATTAGCACAGCAAGCAAAAACGTTGATTGTAGTTTCACATGCATTAGCAACTGTCCAAGAATTGTGTACTGAAGCGATATGGCTAGATCACGGGAACTTAATTGGACGGGGCACACCAGATGAAGTTATTTTGGCCTACACCAAATTTCTAAATGTCGGTGGCGCTGCAATTGCTATGGAAGATTTTTAACTCCAAGCAAAAAGATGTTTTACCAAGCTCCATGGATTCTTACCCCTGCGGATACATGCGGGAATCAAACTTGCAGCATGCAGCCGAGAAGTTGAATGTACTTTCGCTGCTCTAGCTGCGTTGTTCCATCCAAGTGATTTTAAGTCAGTCGACATAACTTTAAAGAAATTTCTTTCATCGATAAAACGTTCGCCATTTATCGCTTTAACAGATGAGTCACTTGCAAGATGCCTGCGATATCTGAAGATTTCATCATCAATTAGAATCATTTTTCCACCTTGCATAATCAAATCCATTGCCAGACCCAAATCCTGACAAACGTTGAAGCCCGGTCGGAATCCAATATCTTGAATAATTTTTGTCCGCCAAGTGATGGCTGGAAAATACATCCAATTTCCCTTCATCAGAGAGGTAGCCAGTGCTTCACCAAATAGGATCTGATTACTTTCGAGCGATTTTCTTATTTTGAACTTAATCGCTTCTGATCTTGTCGAGATTTCATTATTCTCTTCATCTACGATCTTGATGCCTGGATGAATTATGGAGGCTTCTGGATATCTTGAAATTGTTTTAGTAACCACTTCAATGAAATCTGATTCCAAAAGATCGTCTGCGCCCATGACTACACAGAACTCACTTTTTACAAGGCTCAAACATTTTTGAAAGTTTCCGTTGGCTCCCAAGTTTTTCTCATTCCGCAGGTAGGAAATTCGAGAATCCTTTAACCCAGCGAACCAGTCGGGCAAAGTTTTATCTGGATAGCCATCATCGACAACTAATAAGTGCCAATTTGGGTCGGTTTGGGCGATAACACTGGCAACCGCTTTCTTTAAAAATGCGACATCACCATAGAAAGGCAGGGCAATATCGAACTTCACTAAAGTGCTCCTAGTCGTCTTAAAGTAGCCTAGTTGATGAATTAACAATTGATGTTGAACCTACCTTCGAGACAAGGAACTACTGTGACCGATTTAGTCGTTGTAGGTTCTGGGTTTTACGGACTCACAATTGCCCGAGAAGCTGCTGATCGGCTGGGTCTAAAAGTTCTTGTCCTAGAGAAGCGATCACACATTGGCGGTAATGCATACTCTCAATTCGATCCAGCCACAGGCATCGAAGTTCATGTTTATGGTTCGCATTTGTTTCATACCTCGAATGAGCGCGTTTGGGATTATGTAAATCAATTCACATCATTCACTGATTACAAGCACAGTGTTTGGACAAAACACAACGATGAGACTTTTTCAATGCCAATTAATTTGGCAACTATAAATCAATTCTTTCGTAAAGAGTTTTCTCCAGAACAAGCAGAAAATTTCATAAGAAACCAAACGGATTTGGGTGCCGCAGAAAGCGCAACTAACCTTGAGGATCGCGCCATTGCTCTAATTGGGCAGCCACTTTACGAAGCCTTCATCAAGGGCTACACCGAAAAACAATGGCAGACAAATCCTAGAGAATTGCCAGCAGACATAATCAGTCGTCTGCCAGTTCGATTTTCAAATGATAATAGATATTTTTCTGACAAATACGAAGGTTTACCTACAGGTGGCTACTTGAATTGGATCGAGAATCTTGCAGATCATCCAAACATTGAGGTTCGATTAAGCACGGACTACTTTGAATACAAAACAAAGAATCAAATTTCAGTACCAGTTATATATACCGGCCCCATCGACAGATATTTCAAATATGAATTTGGCGAACTTGGGTGGCGAACTTTAGATTTTGAATCAGAAGTTATAGCAGTTGGCGACTTTCAAGGGACTTCAGTTATGAATTACGCGGATGTAAATGTTCCATTCACGCGAATTCATGAGTACCGGCATCTCCATCCAGAGCGCGAATATCAAAATGAGATGACCTATATTTCAAGGGAATATTCTCGCTTTGCAAGTGTCAATGATGAACCCTATTACCCGATAAATACTGAGGGCGATCGCGAGACTCTTTCGAAGTATCGTGACCTAATTAAGGGAGAGGCGAATGTTTGGTTCGGAGGTCGCCTTGGTAGTTACAAGTATTTGGACATGCATATGGCAATTGCTTCAGCATTAACTGCATTTGATAATGAAATCGCACCAAAATTTAAGGTGCATAATTAGTTAAACTTGAGTTCCTGGCCCCGTAGCTCAGGGGATAGAGCAATGGTTTCCTAAACCATGTGCCGCATGTTCGAATCATGCCGGGGCCACACATAAATTTATTTCTTCGTGCAAATGTTTGTGTTGATTCGTAGAATATTGTCCGTCCCGCGCAACCGCGTTCCTGGCAGATTTACACCGTAAGAGTTCAGTGAATGATTGGACACGAGCTCGTGAGATCATAGAGGCCTTAATACCTCACATTTTATGGAAAATATCTAAGTACCTTTTGACAATTTTGTTCGTAACAAAAAACTGCCTGGTTAACTCGTTTAAATCAAGTGAGATTTGTGATAAATTAATGTCTGCATCAGAACGACCTAGATCAAGGAACCAGTTTTGGAACTAGACAGCGTTGTAGAAGAAGTCGATGCTGTACTCAGATCTGAGTTTGACTTAACGTGTCTAATGCCATGCTTGAATGAAGCAGAGACAATTGAATTGTGTATTAGGCAAGCGCAGGATTCAATTAGCAGGCTTGGGATATCTGGCGAAATATTGATCGCAGACAACGGCTCAACCGATGGCTCCCAAGATATCGCACGTAATCTCGGAGCTCGAGTTGTGAACGTTGAGCAAAAGGGATACGGAGCTGCGCTCCAACACGGTATTGCTTCTGCAAAAGGAGAATACGTAATCATGGGAGACGCAGACGGAAGTTACACCTGGGATAAATTAGATAATATTTACGGAATGTTGTTAGCTGGGTCTGATTTGGTAATGGGAAATCGGTTTGCTGGGACAATTTACCCTCACGCAATGCCTAGCCTGAATAGGTATGTTGGCAATCCTGTACTTTCATACCTTGGAAGACTTTTTTTCAAGATCACTATTAGAGATTTCCATTGTGGGCTTCGGGGGTTTCACCGCCGGAAGATGTTGAAATTGGGAATCTCTTCTTCAGGTATGGAGTTTGCAAGTGAGATGGTCATCAAAAGCAGTCTTTCCGGCCTCATAATTTCTGAGGTTCCCACGGACCTCAGACCGGATGGGCGTTCACGCGCACCTCATTTGAGACCAATTCCTGATGGATGGCGACATTTACGCCTCATGCTTTCATACTCCCCCAAGTGGGCGATGCGCATACCTGGAATTTTTCTCCTACTTTCTGGGGCCTTGCTATCTATTTTGGCACTTGCGCCTTTCACGATATGGGACAACGTTAATTTTGGTGTTCATACTGCGCTAATTGGATCAGCCTTGATGATTTCAGGCGTCCAAGCTATATTCTCATCATTCATCGGAGAGTTAGCTATCAGCATCGCAATCCAAGTGAAAGTTTCGTCAATAGTAATGCGAATGCAACGAGGTGAAATACTAGACAAGATTCTTTTTCTGGGTTTAGCGTTGACTGCGTCAGGATTCATCGGATTTCTAATTTCATTTTCTGTATGGAACAAATCTGGATTTGGCGAATTACAACCAGATCAATTTATGAAATTACTTTTACCTGCAGTAACTTCCGTTATCGTTGGAATTCAAATTATGTTTTCAGCACTTCTTTTTGAAACACTTAGAGCCACCAAAACCTGATTACTGCGGTTGGCAGCAGTCGATCTGTATTCAGAGCTATTGACCTCGAGATTCGTGCTAGATACTGACACGTGCACTCCCTGCTCTGAGGAAACTAGTGCCATCTTGGCCCATAATTAGCGCTACCTATAATTATCTCCATGTAAGTGAACGATTCTGTGCTTTCCTTTCTACTAGAATGTAGTCCGCACGTTTATTTGCAAACCTTATTCTCTCCCTAGAAATTGGTGATTTCAGATGGAAGTATTACTAGTTATAGGAATAGTTCTACTTGTTGCCACATTACTAACTTGGATCACAAAAATTGATATCGCTTATCTATTTGCCCCTGCAATATTCTTCATTTCTGGTTGGGAATTTATTTTTGGGTTACTTGGTTATTTAAATTTAGGCATGAAGTATCTAGTGCTTTCTCTCGGTGTAACAGTCTTCATTTTTCTCGTGAAAAGCGCTGGATTTAGGAGTCAATTCGCAAAGTGCTTGGTTGCGCCTGGCACTATCGCATTCGTCTCACTCTCAATGATTTCGATCTATAAGTCAAAGGACTGGAAGTTATCTATTTGGGATGAATTGAGCCATTGGGGCGTCTTCACTAAAGCGATGTACAAATACGACGCACTTGCCCCCGCTACGCCGGTAGATCTGTGGCATGCGAGTTATCCACCAGGAGTCTCGCTATTCCAATATTTTGTGATGGAATTTAGCCAAGGTTACCGAGAAGGTCTACTTTTTGGAACAATGCACTTAATCGTGATTTCTATCGTAGTCGCGGCTTTTGCCAAAAGCACTTACAAGTACCCTTCTGAGATTTTTCTAAGACTCTTTCTTGCTTTAGTTGCCTCCTCAGCATTCTTAAACGGTTTCGACACAATTTACCAAGACGCAATTCTTGCCCTCGCTTTTGGATTCTTAATCGTTGTAGCCATTAAAGCTACTTACGTTGATGGCCGATGGGGATTAATACTTGCGCTATCTGCCGGATTTGTAACTTTACTGAAACCTATTGGAATTTATTTGGCAGTAGCTTCGATCCTAATAAACATTGTTGCAACAGTTTTCACTGTGAAATTCAATTCTGGTCGAAAGATAATTGTGGCTTTTGTACCATCACTGGTGTCTCTGATAACTGTCGTGACAATTTGGGTTACCTGGGGCAAATACATCTCAAAGTTTGGATTAAATCCCGAAACCACAGCTGCATATCTAAATACTGTACGCAATCTGGAAACTCAGGAGGAGGCCATAGCCAACTTCATTCGGGCATTTTCCCAGGTTCCATTGCCTTCGTCCGTACTTGCAATGCCATCTCGCACCTGGACGATCATCTGTGCAATATTATTTGCAGTCTGGGCATATTTGGATGGTTACCGAAATCGTAAACGGAACATCTTTATTGGAATCACGTTGTTATTCACTACACTCGGTTACTTTTGCGTTATTTTCCTGTCTTATTTAACGGTATTTGCTCCTGGCGAAGCAGCTGGCTTGGCCTCATATGATCGATATATTGCGACATGGTATCAAGGTATCTTTTTTGCAACAGTTTTGCTCATTTTGACTGGGCTTACCTTGAATCGCGACATTGATTCAAGTTCAATTACAGATCTAGAATCAAAAAATCGAAATAAGAAAAGTAACGTAGGTGTTGTCTTAATAGCACTTGTTGCGATAGGTTCGCTTTCTTCTCCAAATCCATACATAGGCATGTTGCGAACACCACAGTACAAAGGCCTCGAAGTGCGAGCTCAATTCGATCCAATGCTGGATGAAATCAAGGCTGCAAACATACCTGATGGTTCGAAAGTGTACATAATTACTCAACACAAGGTTGGATTTGAATACTTTGTACTGAGATACGAAATGATCGGTAACGATTTCGGAGCGATGCCTTTTAGTATTGGGAGTCCAAGTGGTGAAGGAGATATCTGGACCGAGCCCACCATGAATGCAGAGAAGTGGACCCAGACTTTACTAGATTTTGACTATGTGGTCTTGTACAACTCAACAGAGAGTTTTATTAATGAATTCTCTTTATTATTTAAAAATGGGATTGTCGAAGAGAACTCAGTATATAAAGTTGTTAAGTTGAGCAATAGTTCTCTTTTAACGAAAATTCCGTAGCAGACTTAGCGCATACAAAAAATCGAACTTATCGAGCCAAGACCAAAGAATAACTTTGATGGGCGAAGGTAAAAACAGGGAACAGATGCCACGATAAATGTCGCGAAGTGCACAGAAAGACTCCGGCAATACGACCATGTAATTCAGGCGACAGTATCGAAACTACTTAATAACGTTGATGATCATTTTTTCGTCACGACAATAAACTCTCATCTTTGATCTTAAATTTGGATCACCGGTGTAGACCGTCATAAGTGGGTAACCGAGATTTAGGAAACAAAAAGCCGGGTAATCTCCTGTTTGGTCGCCCAAATATGCCCAGGATTGATAATACGCCCATGGATCTGCATAAGCTCCTAACCAAAAATTAGCAAGCCTATTCTCACCTGTCTCAGGGGGAAGGTAGTCAAAGAAAACTACTGGGTTGAGCGGATCATTAGCCAATGATAAAACTTGCGAAACCGAATTAGCATTCGGACCCTGCCAGCCATCATTTATTTGACCTATCATTCTTGGATACGGACTAACGTACTGAGCTGACATGTGTGTCAACACCCCAATCACAACGCACGCGATGACGATTCTCATAGCTGAATATGGACTATTCGGAGCCATCAATCGAAATAAAACTGGGATGAAAATAAGCACTGTGGGCAAAAGTCCAACAAAAAGAATCATCATTGCTTTTGTACTGTAGTAATTCAAACCATCAAGGGGTATTCCTGAAGCTTTATTCAAAATTAAGATTAAAGAAGTTGCAGAAATTGCAACCAAGCCTAATTGCAACATCGTAGGAGATTTTGTCTTCGAACTTATTACCGCTAAAAGCACGATGGCAACTAATAATATTTTGAAAGTTTTGGGATGCGCGGCCGATATACTTCCTGCATTAGTTAACGCCGATAAGAAATAGTCCGCATAGTATGTTGTGAACCGATACCAAGTAAGTGATACGCCCACTATGGTCAAAAATAGTCGAGACCAAATCCAAAATGACTTACTCGGCAAGTCCAGCCACTTTAAATACAATGGAATCATCATTATCAATACTGGGATTACAATAAAAGTCCAACTGAAAAGCGCCAGAGTTACAACCAGAAACAGCGAAAAAAGGTTGGTCGCTGAACTATTTGAGGATCTTTCAAAAAGAATTGCCGTCGCAAATGCTAAAGAAATAGCGCCAGCCGTAGCAGTTACAAATCCATCAATTAAGAATGTTCCTAGTGACAACGATGTCAAAGCAAGTGCTGAGGCGGGAGCAAGTAAGAAAAACTCAGATTTTTTTAAAGTTTGCGGTAACGCAACTTCCCATACTGCAGCAAATGCATACCCAAGAACAGATACCAGTAATGCCCACGTTAATGAATGGCTAGTCCAATCAGTTAGCAACCTTGAACTTGAGTCGTTTCCTAACGCAACTGGAGAGCCAGAATTTAAAAACATGGAAAGTGTGTGGGGCAATAAGGGCGAGCCAATGTCAATTAGATCAAGGTGGCCTTTGCGTGCAATAACATAAAGAGTTTGCACGTGATTACGACTATCCCCTGAGCCACTCCAAGCCAAGAAGTAGCCAATTCCTTTTGACATTAAGTAAGTACCAAATGCCAGGCAAAAAACCAGAGTTGTTGATCCAGTAACAAAACTGAATTTTAAGGGTTTGAAGTCACCACTTCCATTCTTCCTTCCAAGATATTTAGGTGATAAGGCCAAGGCGCCGAGCAGAGATATGCATATTGCGAAGTCATATTTTGAAATTGGACCAGCAATCAAAAATCCTCGTAGAACTAAATAGAGGCCAAATCCAATTGCTAGATACGTAAAAGCGTAAACAACTCGGAGGTTGCTGTAATTCGTTGGCATAACACCGGATAGAGCAAAAATTGAGATGAAAACGACTGTGAAGTTAACAAACGGCGACGGGGAAATAACAGAAACAACTAACCCAATAATCGCAACAAAACTCAGCAAACTGAATTGATTTTCATGCACTCGGGAAATCAGTTTCACCATTGAATTGTACTTTCTAAAGCCGAATGCGTAACAGCTAGAACGGCTCAAATTTAGCGATTATGCTAGGGAGGTGGCGAAGCTTAAATCCAAATCTGGAAAATGGGCTCTTTATGGAGACGCCAGCGCAGAAATCATAGTTTGTGGACATTCACACGCAGCGTCAATACTGGAAGCCATCATGCTCCCGGAGATGCAAGCCGGAAGTGAGCCAGAAATCGCCGTATGTTATTCAGCTGATTGGGCTGCTGGGCCACCAGGAGACAAAGAATATTGGGATTTTGTTGTCGAATTAAGTCGTGGGAAACATGTTGTAATTGTTTGGAATGGAAATCAACATAATGCGAACTTTATGTTTCAAACTGAGCCAAAATTTACAATTCTGGGCGTGACTGAAAATAGCTACGATCAAGAAGTGGTTCCAATACCCAGGGCTATGATCAAAGATTTTTTTAAAATTTCTTTTGAGGAATTAACTGAAATTATTCCTTCGCTTTCTAATGCAACAAGTATTACTCTCATGAATGGGCCGGCGCCCAAGCCGTTAATGCACATACAAAATTGTATTTTGCAAGACAGGTATTTTACTGATATTGCCAAATCACTCGGAGTAGAAATGGATGACCTAGTTATAACAAGTGACTCGCTGCGGCTTGAACTTTGGAACATCTTGGCCGGATTAATGGCCACGTCTGCCGAAACTCTCGGGGCTAACTTTCTCAGTGCTCCCGCCGCGTCACGGGATGCTCTTGGATTGCTTTCACCGGAATACTGTGCCTCCGATGTGACACATGCAAATTCTAAATACGGAATGCTACTCATCGAAGAACTTGGGAAATTGAAGGGGAAAGTGCCAAATTGAACAGCAATCCCTACCTGGCACAAACAGACAAGGCTTTTTGGTCGCGCTGCGTTTCTCGAAATTTTAATGCGGATTCTCTATGGGGTGACAATTCCAAATCCGCGCTTTTCCACAAGGACGACTTAATAGTTTCTGCTGGAAGTTGCTTTGCTTCTAACTTGATCCCATGGATTGAGAAGGAAGGTCTTGAGTATTTAAGAACTGAGGAACTTCCTTCTCAGTTCAAAGATTTACCAGAGAATCTTGGTTACAGAAATTTCTCAGCAGCCTACGGAAATATCTATACGGCAAGACATTTACGCCAACTATACGAGCAAGCTTTGGGGGTAAGAGTTCCCGCCGAAGATCGCTGGCACATAGACGGAATGGTTATTGACCCTTTTCGTCCAGGTCTGGCCTACCCTGCCGAATCTGACGCAGAATTTGATTTATTAAAAGCCTCGCATTTAAAGGCTGTGCTCACGGCATTTCACAAAGCTACTGTATTTGTGTTCACTTTGGGTTTGACTGAAGCGTGGCAATCAAAAGTGGATGGCTCTGTCTTTCCAGCCTGCCCAGGAACTATCAGTGGAATTTTTGATGAGGAAAAGCACGAATTTAAGAATTTTTCAGTTGAAGAAATAACTGAGGATCTTGCAAAATTTATTGAGCATCTTCGAGAATCAAATCCAAAAGTGCGATTTATCATTACCGTTTCCCCAGTGCCACTTGTTGCTACAGCTACCCAATCTCACGTATTGCTTGCTAGTACTTATAGTAAATCCGTACTGCGCGTGGTTGCCGAACAAGTTTCTAATCAGATAGAAAATGTTTCTTACTTCCCGGCCTTTGAAATTATCACTGGTCCGCAAGCACCATTTGAATACTTTGAAAGTGACCGCAGGAATGTTTCTGAAATTGGTGTCGCCGAAGTAATGAACTCACTTCTTCAAGGACTTACAACTTCCAACAGCAAAGTGATCGATCCGCAAATCGAAACGAAGCAAATGACTAAGTCCAAAGCTGGAAAACTAATTTCTGAAATTTCCCGAAGAATTGCTCGCGCAGAGTGTGACGAGGCAATGATGGATAAAAATCTTTGAAAACTAAAGATCTACCTCAGAAATACAATGGAAGTGCGCATGTGAGTTTAGATGGGAGTTTGCGATGAATGGATTGACAATTTGTGCGGCCAATTACCTGCCTTTTGCAAAAATCTTGGCTAGCTCTTTTCTTAAATTTCATCCAGAATCAAAGTTTTATTTACTACTAGTGGACGGTGATGTTCCCGGAATATCGATTGATTTAGGCCCCGAAATTACCATTATCAAACCAAGTGATCTTGACCTTGCGCCGGAAGTTTTTATGAGAATGGCAATTTATTACGACGTCACCGAACTTTCTACTGCACTAAAGCCTCTGGGGTTAAAGTACTTACTTGATACCGGCTCAGATATAGCCATTTACCTAGACCCTGACATCGAAGTATTTTCCGAACTAATTGAGATTCCCCAGCATTTAGAATCAGCAAACATTGCTTTGACGCCGCATACCCTGCATGAGATTCCAAGAGATGGACTATCTCCCTCTGATTACGACATTATGTCGTCGGGCATTTTCAATTTGGGCTTTATCGCTATAAAGAACTCATCACAAACTTATGAGTTCTTGACCTGGTGGAACGAACGATTGAAATATGACTGTATTTCAGATGTCGAAAACAATTTGTTCACTGATCAGCGCTGGATAGATTTTGTTCCTAGTTATTACTCATTTTCTGTTATCCGCGATTACGGCTACAACGTTGCCTACTGGAATTTGCATGAACGCGACATTACAAAAGTAGATTCTGGGTATTACGTAAACAAAAATCCACTTCGTTTCTTTCATTTCAGCGGATACAAGCCGAATAAGCCATGGTTACTAAGTAGCCACGTGGCAGACACGCCACGCGTAGTTATGTCCGATGAACCGTTAGTTAAAGATATTGCTGACCGTTATGGGCTGCGAGCATCTGAATTTGGCTGGGGAACAAATAAGGCACTCGAATATGGATATTTAAACTTCATAGATGGCATAAGACTGACGCCCGAAATTCGCAGGCGCTACCGCACGGACTTGATGGCTGCTTTACAAGGGGACTTAAATCTTCCTCCTCTTCCATCCGGATCCACCAACGAAATTTTAGATTGGCTAAATCGTCAGATTCCTGAATCTGGGAGATTGAACGTATCTCTCTTTGACGTATGGAAGGGAAGGTCTGATTTACAACTAGCCTTTCCACTAGCTACTGGCACTGACGCTCCTGGAATGCTGAAATGGGCACATCAATTTGGTGTCGATGAAAAAGTTATCAACGAATCAACAATTAAAATCTATGATCACACCTTAGATAGCGTCAATAAGAAATTGCTTACAAAAGATTTAGGTGTGAACGTTGCTGGTTACTTCAAAGGGGAATTTGGAGTTGGACAATTTGGCAGATTAGTCGCACGGGCAGCGATATCTTCTGGCCTTCCTGTTACTACTCTGGTCAATCGCCAAACCGAATCAAGGCAGGATGAGGAATTTGAGTTCACAGACTCAAAAGCTTTGTATCCAGTCACAATTGGATCAGTAAATGCAGATCAATTTTCTGCTTGGTTAGCCCAACTCCCACCTGAACTTAGATCCCACTCCAAATTTGTTGGTGTGTGGGCTTGGGAAATTGAAAGTTTTCCAAAAAATCTTTTTCCGGTATTTGACTTCGTCGATGAAATCTGGGCAATCTCGAGCTTCGTTCGTGACGCGATTAAGGCACAGACCAGGAAGCCGGTACTCGTTTTTCCGGGACCGATTGTTGCTCCAAACATCACAGAAAAACTTGATCGCAGTGCAATTGGAATTGGTGCACAAGATGAATTTAACTTGTTTATGTTCGATTACTTCAGTGTGTTCAAGCGCAAGAATCCACTTGACCTGATTGCTGCACATGTTTTGGCTTTTCCCGAGGAGTCTGGGCCGAAGTTAGTTATAAAGACTGTAAATGGCCACAGGAACAAATCTCAACAAGATCAGCTCAGGAATACTGCCTCCGAGCGAAACGATATAGTAATCATTGATTCATATCTTTCTCGAGAACAACTACACAGTCTCCTAAACGAATGTCAGACTTATATTTCCCTTCATAGAAGCGAGGGGTACGGCCTCACGCTAGCTGAGGCAATGGCCTTAGGTAGGCCGGTAATTGCTACTGGATACTCAGGAAACATGGATTTCATGAAGCCAGAAAATTCAATTTTGGTGCCATTTGAACTTGTTCCCGTTGGTGCTGACGCATTTCCTTACCCAGAAGATTCACGTTGGGCGCAACCAGACATTAAGTTTGCAGCTAACGCCATGCGAGAACTAAGTAGGGATGAGAGTCTTCGATCACGCATAGGTGATCAAGCCCGCATCGATGTCCTCTCAGAATTTACGATGGAGCGTGCCGCAGAGTTCACTAGAATTCGCGTTGAAAATCTTCATAAAAAAAGATTCATTAAAAAGCTTATAAATGCAATTAGAGAACGACGGTGAAATGGAAGACCTGCATGAAGTTGACACCTTAGTTCTTGTTGCCTCACATTTAGAACCGATTTATAGAGAACTCGAACCTCCTTATCTCGAAATTTGTGCAGTCCTAAGTAGTGGATTAGTCCACGGTTACCAGCATTATGTCGAAAGTGATTCAGGATTAGTGGCCCATCCTGAATCACTTTCGGAAAACATTATCCTGCTTGGGGCAAGGCAATTTTTCGAAAACAAGAAACAAGTTGGCATTACTCACTACCGAAGAATTTTTTCCCTAAATCCGAATGAGCCTAAAGATCAAAATTACACACAAGATTTAAAAAATCGGTACTCATGTGCAGGTAAGGAAGCTAAATTCTTGTGCAGCTACGTAGATAAAATAGTCGTACCCAAGCCAATGGATCTCAAATCTAGCGTGTACGAACATTTTATTGTTTGCCATGCTCCACTTGAGCGAGCACTTGATGTGGCTTGTTTAGCATTTGATAAGTGTGTTGAAGGGACATTTGGAATTATTGATTCAAAATCGGACTTGAAAAATACCCAATTTCTTTACCCCTGGAACATGTGGATCGGAAGCCCAGATTTCTACAACGAGTGGGTGGCGCTTCTTTTTCCAGTATTAAAGGCTCTCGATGACATTTCAGATTCGCTACCTACCAAGGGGTTTCAATACCGTTGGAGCGGGTTTATTTCCGAACGACTTTTTACTGTTTACATAGATCACTGCCGAAGCGCGAATCGTTGGGATTTTGTCGAACGCCCGGTTATTTTCTTTGAAGACAGCGCCGTTGCCGAACGTGACAGCGCCGTTGCCGAACGTGACAGCGCCGTTGCCGAACGTGACAGCGCCGTTGCCGAACGTGACAGCGCCGTTGCCGAACGTGACAATGTCCTTTTAGGGCTGGAACGAGTGCTCAAATCTAAATCGTGGGCGACCACAAGATTCTTGCGTACAGGAGATAAATTCTTGAGAAGGCTATTTCGCTCCGTAAAGAAATAGCTATTGGTCGATTGCCCTTCGTCATCCCTTAAATGCATGAGGGATTCGAGATAATTTCTGCGAGACTTAAGTTATGACTTGGCTCATTACTGGCGGCGCCGGATACATCGGTGCGCACGTGGTTGCGGAAACTTTGAAATCAGGACGTGAGCTAGTTGTGCTCGATGACTTGTCATCTGGGATTGCGGCTCGACTTCCTTCGGGCATCGAGGTCGAGAGAATCACGTTAACCGACGCCGGCGCAGTTGAATCGGTTTTTGCAAAGCATGATTTTAAAGGTGTTATTCATTTAGCCGCCAAGAAAAAGGTCGGGGAATCAGTTGAGCGCCCAGATTATTACTGGCAAGAAAATGTTGGTGGGTTTCAAAATCTTGTTGATTCAATGAAGCAGCACGGCGTACTGAATCTTGTTTTTAGTTCTTCTGCTGCGGTTTATGGCACGCCAAAAATAGAGCCTGGCCAAACTATTTCAGAATTCGAAAACTGTTCACCAATTAACCCTTACGGTTTGACCAAGCTTGAAGGCGAAATTATTTCTAAGGCACTGTCAGTTTCTGATGGTTTCAAAGTTGCTGCGCTGCGCTACTTCAATGTGGCAGGTGCTGGCCAGCCTGAACTTGGTGACCAGTTTGCATTTAACTTGGTGCCGATAGTTTTTGAAGCAATAGATTCTGGAATAGCCCCAAAAGTTTTTGGAAATGACTACAGCACTCCTGACGGTTCGTGTATTCGTGACTATGTGCATGTGCAGGACTTAGCGGAATCTCACGTTGCTGCGATGGATTTAGTTGAATCCATGCAACCAGGATTTGAGGCAATAAACATCGGCACCGGGGTTGGAGCTAGTGTCTTTGAAGTTTTATCTACGATCCAAGATGTGACTGGGATCAAACTTGTTCCTGAGATTGTGGAAAGGCGCGCAGGCGACCCAGCTGCGTTGGTTGCGAATGTTTCTAAGGCTAAAGAAAATCTTGGTTGGCAAAGTCGTTTTCAACTTCGTGATATGGTCCAAAGCGCATGGAATGCTTGGCAAGTAAGTCATAAGTAACAAGATCGAGCTAGAAGTCCGATACTTTAGTACTTATGCGTTCTGCCCTTATTGCTGGTGTTAGCGGCCAAGATGGTTTGTATCTATCTGAGTTGTTGCTGGCAAAAGGCTACAAAGTATTTGGGCTTGTCCATTCCGTAGATCCACAGCGCGAACTTCAACTAACCACTGAAGTACCTGGCCTTCAATTGATCAATGGGGATCTAACAGATACCACTACCTTGTTTCGAGCGCTAGAAATTGCTGCCCCTGATGAGGTTTATAACTTAGGCGCAAAATCCCATGTGGCATTTTCCTGGGAACAAGCTCAGCAAACCGCCCAGGTTACTGCGATTGGGGTATTGAACTTACTTGAGGCGATTCGAATTAGTCACCCAGATGCGCAAGGGCGTCCTCGCTTTTATCAAGCGTCGAGCTCTGAGATGTTCGGCAAGGCGCAAGAGACCCCACAGCGCGAAACCACTTTGTTATGGCCGCGCAGCCCATATGGTGTAGCAAAAGTCTTTGGGCACCACATGACGATTAATTACCGAGAGTCATATGGTTTTCATGCGAGTTCAGGAATTTTGTTTAACCATGAATCTCCTCGGCGTACCCCTGAGTTTGTGACTCGAAAAGTTTCGCAATCAGTAGCGCGCATTGCAACTGGGAAACAAAAAACAATCGTGATGGGAAACCTGGACGCCATGCGCGATTGGGGGTTTGCCGGTGATTACGTAAAAGCTATGTGGTTGATGTTGCAGCAAGAAGTGGCAGATGATTATGTGATTGCAACGGGTAAAACTCACTCGGTACGAGATTTAGTGCGTTTGGCGTTTTCAGTTGCTGGAATTTCAAATTGGGAGGATCACGTAAGTAGTTCTGATGACCTGCTTCGACCTGCTGATATCTCATCACTTGTTGGTGATCCCGCAAAAGCAAAGGCGAACCTAGGTTGGGTACCAGAGACTTCTTTTGAAGAGTTGGTGACCATGATGGTCGAGCATGACTTGAAACTGGAATCCCAAACATAGAGATTTAGCGAATTGAATCCAGCTGATCCAATTTTTTTGTCGAAAAATAAGCTGAATATTTACGCTTTTTAGCTTTAGGTGCAACTTAATGTTGGTACTTAGTCAACGGGTGTTGGGTCAACCGTAATTTCAAGTCGTGGCACATCGGCTATTACTTCTTCTAGTTCAGCTGTCTTGTCGGCAACCTCTGCGATGGCATCGCTGTTAACTGCAGCGGCTGGGACACGACCGTAAAACGGATCGCCCCAAATACTGATCTTGCCAACTCTGCGACCTGGACGCGGGGAATCCCACATCAGGCCATCGCCAGCATAGATAGCTACGTGATGCACACCGCCACGATCTGACCAGAACATTAAGTCGCCAACTTGACGATCTGAGTCAGCAACTCGATCTGCCCAAGCGGCTTGTTCGCCAGATGTGCGAGGAAGTGACACACCAACTTGCCTGAAGACGTATGTGGTAAAACCTGAGCAGTCGAATCCCTTTGGTGTTGTGCCACCGCGAGCATAGGAAGCACCGGCATACTTGCTCGCAATGTTAATAACGGCATTTCCATCAATCGTGGTTTCTTGCGCTCTGACCTGGGCTTGGGCAATTTCGGTTTCTAAAGTCGAAATGGTGCGAGAGCGGGATGCTTGCAAAGCAGCAAAGGATTCGCGCACCGTCATGTACTGCGAAACAACCGTCTTTGCAGCCATGGTTTCGCTCTGTGCGGAGTTGTCAATTTCAATCGGAGCGGATTCAGCCGTGATTACCGATGTGCTGGTTACCGTTCCTAAAGTTCCCAAGACTAGGGCTAAGCCCGCCGCAACCCACGCGGGTGCTGGCGCTACGCGTGTGCCAACATGACTTGATTTCTTGTTGCTTTGGCGCGCAAAAACTTCAACGCACTGATCAACCTTTGTCACACCGCGCAACAAGGTGGCATCAGTTAATTGCGCACTTCGTGTGGCAAAGTTCGCTGTTGCGGATGCTACCGAAACGATTGCTGTTACTGCGGTATCGATGCCGGCATCGGTAGTTTTTAGACCTGTTGTTAAACGAGTATCGGCGCTGGTGAGATTGCGCGTGGCATAACCGGAGATTTGCGAAGAAGTCAGGGCGACCTTGGCGATAGCGCCACTTAGTCTGCGATCTATACGAGCTAGGCGGGACGTCAAATGCAGGTCAGCGCTGCTTGCTCGCGCGACGAGGGATTGATTAGCAGTGCGACTAGATGTGATTCCGTGATCTATGCCTGAATCAATGCGCGAGATGCCAAGTTCCATAACACGTTCAAAAGCCAGGGTTTTTGCATTAACTAAGTTTCGTGTTGTTGCGGTGGCGACCTGAACTTGGTTAACGCTACGAGTTACCTTGGCGTCAAAACTGGAAACTGAATTAGCAATGGCAACATCAAGAGATTGGGATGTGGCCTGCATAGCAGTGACGGCGGAATTAGTCGCAAGCACACCGTGCTTGATTGCTTGGCTAAGGCCAGTATCGACTCGATTAAAACTGGTTTCGATTCCTTGATCTAGCCGGGCCGTGTTGCGGTAAATCAGCCCTGCAGTTTTAGTCCGGATATGAGTAATGCGATTTGAGGCATTAGTGATTCGCTGATCAGCGCGATGGAAACTGCGCTGGGTCTGGTTTTCCAACCGCTTCACTAGTCGCGCACTGGCTGCCAATGACCCACCAGCAGCGTTAGTGCAAACGGAAACTGCGCGGTCAACTGCCTGCAGATTGCTGGTTAACTTGGCATCGACTCTGACTTCAAGTTTCTTGACGGTGGAAACGAAGCGCTGCGTTGAGGTTTTGAGCTTTGTGGAGTCCTGATCGGAAATTCTTTTGTCAAGGGCCGAGTCGGTAGCTTGCACCATGCTGGCAAGTCCGCGACTAAATCTTTGGGCGGCCTGCGCTGAGGATGCAGATTGGGGAATGCGGGAGTCTAAAACTCGGTCCGCGGCGCTGGCTGTGTTGGCTAGGCCACTGGTCAGGCTGCGTTGCGAATACCTAACAGAGTGGATTTGACGCTCTAGCAGGGCGTCTGCACGGTTAAAACCAGCATCCAGGCTAGAGTCAAGGCGCGCTTCAAAGCGGTCCAGAAGACCCTTTGGCAGTGAGATTACGCGCTGGATTGACCCGCGCGACTTAGCACTAGACATTTGACTCCCAGCGCCGGTGGGGTGAGCTGTCGGGTGCGGCTCTGGGAAGGCAGCCGGTCAGTTTCCTGACTTAACCCCAAGGTCTGATTCAGACCACTTACCTGTGGTTCCCCCACACTCACCAGAGATTTATTTCCCTTGGCAGGTGGTGAGACTTGGCGCCCTGCAAGGATCGGTTCCGGGTGGAATCGACTCTATAAGTTTACCTTTTGTTTATTTATAAGCCTTTTTGACAAGTTGATTAATTTTTAGTGTCGCTCTAGCCTGTGGATAACTCAACGTAAACAGTGGGTTTTCCAACTCTGGTCCCACTATGTGGTCCGATTCATGTGACATATACCCCAGTCGGCGACACGCCGATTTTGGATATTTTGCTACTCAGAATCAAGGATTCGAAGGATCGCTGCTCGGTAGGCAGCTTTGTCGGCACGTTTTCCAATGCTCAAAATGAATAGGACTTGGTCACTTTCTTTAATCAGGTAAACAAGTCGATGTCCCGATTCACCCAGCCTGATCTTGTAGCAGCCGGCGAGTTCTCCCGAAAGGGAGTCTGAGATCACGTGCGGATGTTCAAGTCTCCTTGCAAGTATTTTCAGGCACCTAGAACGAATTCCATGATCCAATGCCTCCCATTCCTTGAGAGCCTTTGCGTCAAATTTAAGTTTGTAACTCAAAGCATTAGCTCTTCAAGTGTTACCGGGATGGCCTTGTCATAGTTCTTAATGCGCTCCAAAATGACCGGCGCGATTTCGCGTTCCCAAAGAATTTCGGCGATTTCATCAAAAAGTTCCGGCGGCACGACATAGAACGTTGGTTTGTTGTTGGTAAGTACAGCGAACGCTTGATTTCCAGCTTTTGCGACTAATTCGTTTGGATTCTTTTTGAATTCACTGATACTCGTGGTGACTTTAGTTAGTACTGCATCCATAGTTTCCTCCTCTCTTCGCTCTAAATTTAGAGCGAAATCTAGTATTAGTCAAGTGGAGGGAATTAAAGTCTGCGTAGCGGTTATGCGGGAGTCAAGGCCTGGCTATAACTTGGGGACATGACGAGCGTGTTGTGGTTTCGACGAGACCTTCGGATCCATGACAACCCTGCGCTAGTTGCGGCAACCGATGCGGCTTGGGCTGCTGGCGATGGCAATGTGGTGCCAGTGGTCTTAATTGACCCCGCTCTCTGGCCAACTTGGGGCCCGGCCAAGCAGGCTTACTTGATAGATTCCCTAACCAGCCTGGATGCCTCACTTGGTGGCAACTTAGTTATCCGCCATGGCAAAGCTCAAGATGTGATTCCTGCTATCGCCAAAGAGTTCCAAGCGACCTCGGTGCACTGCGCTGCGGATTATTCGGGCTACGGAATTGCCCGCGACAACGAGATCGGCGCAACCCTGGAAAAATCTGGAATTGATTTTGTGAAAACAGGTTCGGGTTATGCGGTGGCGCCAGGGCGAGTGACTAAAGATGACGCGACTTATTACAAGGTCTATACCCCGTTTTATAAGCGCTGGTTAATACATGGTTGGCGCGCACCTGCTGCGGATCCAGCCAAGTGGCCAAATTGGATTGGCGCACAGACTTGCGATGGTTACCCGCCACGTCCGGATACCCAAGGCGTTTTGATTCCGACTGCGGGCGAAGCGGCAGCGCTGGAATTATTTGAAACTTTCTTAGCTGGACCAATTGAGAACTATTCCGATGATCGCAATCGGCCAGATTTAGCTGGCACCTCAAAATTGAGTATCGCGCTCAAGTGGGGCGAGATTCATCCCCGCACATTACTTGCCCGTCTTGGCGATAGTTCGGGGCATGAAGTTTTTCGCAAAGAAATTGCTTGGCGTGAGTTCTATGCCGAGATTGCTTTCCAGCGTCCAGAGACAATTACGGAATACTTCAACCCGCTTTATGCCCAGATGAAGTACGACACTGGAAAAGCTGCTGATGAAAAGTTTGCTGCTTGGTGTCAAGGGCTAACTGGCTATCCATTCGTTGATGCTGGAATGCGCCAGCTTCGAACTGAAGGCTGGATGCATAACCGAGTTCGCATGGTGGTTGCTTCATTTCTGCTCAAGGATCTGCATATCGAATGGCAACGAGGGGCAAACTATTTCTTTGAATGGTTACTAGATGGCGATTTAGCCAGCAATAGTCATGGCTGGCAATGGACTGCAGGTTGTGGCACAGATGCCTCCCCTTATTACCGAGTATTTAATCCGCTTGGACAAGGGGCAAAGTTTGATCCCAATGGGGATTACGTGCGCAAATACATTCCAGAACTTGCCCACATTCCAGGTGTTGAAGTCCATGAGCCATGGAAAGTTTTAGGCGGACTTGATCATGGCTATCCAGAACCAATCGTGGATCACGCAGCTGAACGCCTTGAATCTTTGGATCGATTAAGTAAACTGCCTAAGGGTGGGCAAGCCGCAGGTAACCCGGATGATGAAGGTGTAAAAGCCAAGCCTGCTAAAAAGGTTGCGGCCAAGAAATCAGCAGGCAAGAAATCAGCTGAGGATTCTCAACTAATCCACGACTTTGAATAATTAAGCAACCGGTGCACGCGAGTCATACTTCATAAATGGTTTGTGCCATCTGACTATTGCGTAAGTGAAAACAATGCACGCTAGGCCGCCACTAACCACCGAGAACTCTTCGCCACCCACTGCTGCAACACTTCCCGCCTCAAAGTCGCCAAGACGTGGACCGCCAGCAACTACGACTGTGAAAAGTCCCTGTAAGCGTCCGCGGTATTCATCTGGAATCACGACCTGCAACATTGTGGTTCTAAATATTGCACTGATGTTATCTGCAGCCCCTGCCACCGCCAGAAAGAATAGCGCGAGATAAAGATTGCGCGTGAAACCAAAAGCGGTTATCGCTGCGCCCCAACCAACAATTGACCAGACAATCGCAGTTCCGTGCATGTAGATACGTTGCAGTGGTCCACTAAAGATTGCGGACAGCGCTGCGCCAAATGCTGGGGCGGCGGTTAACAAACCAACTATGTATGCGGTTGAAACTGCCGAGTCGCCATACCAAAGCAAAGCGATCGCTGGAAATAACGCACGAGGCATGCCAAAGATCATGGCAGCCAGATCTAAATAGAAAGTAGTTTGAATATTTCGTTTCCCTTTTAGAAATCTCAAACCCTCTTTGACGCTGGATAGATCTGGTCTTGCTGGAGCGCCTGCCATCGGTGGCAGTTTTGGAAGTGTCCACATGGCCCACATCATCACTGTGAACGCCAAGGCATCTACTGCGTATGCCACAGCAACATCCCCGGTTAAACCAATTAATGCGCCACCAAGTAACGGACCAAGAGTGAATCCAATATTCCAAGTTAAAAATGAAAGTGAATTAGCTGCTTGCAATTGATCAGTTGGAACTATCCGCGGGATTATTGCTTGCCGCGCTGGATTTCCAATGGCATAAAACCCAGATGACATCGCAACGAATAAGTACAGCGGCCATACTTGTTGGTTATCTTGGACGGCTTGGATTAAAAGCAAAACACTTGAGCCAGCCATACCGACTGCGGAAATAAAACCAATCATTCGCCGGTCGTAGGAATCAGACATTGCCCCACCAAATAACCCAAGCAAAATAAGTGGCAGCAATTGGGATAGCCCAACCATCCCAACGGCAAAGGAAGATTTGGTGATGTCATAAACCTGAATGCCAACAGCGACAGCAGCCATTTGTTGGCCAATGTTACTTATTGAGACCGCAGTGAAAAGTCTGCGATATGCGGGGATTTGCCGAAGCGGCGTTAAGTCAAGTAACAGCTTGGGCACACTCACACTCTGGCACAGCACGTGCCTGAACTCACAAACCGGTCAACTCTAACCACTCGCAGGCCCAGACAATCTGCGCCAGAATTGAGTCATGAGTATCGATACGCCAAACCCAGCCGACATGCGCATCAGCTACGACAAAGATCAATTAAACGAAACGGATCTTGCCAGCAATCCGCTGGCGCAATTCACTAAGTGGCTAAGCGAGGCTGTCGCTGTTGGAAAAGATGAATTGATTGAACCAAATGCAATGGTTATTGCAGTTCGTAATGCTGATGATGTGATATCGACGCGTTCGGTTTTATTAAAAGGTGTTGACGCCCGCGGTCTAACTTTTTACACTAACTATGGCTCAACTAAAGCAGATGCAATTGCTGCTAACTCCCAAGTCAGCATTACATTTCCTTGGTATCCATTGCATCGTCAAGTAAATGTAGTGGGCACAGCCACAAAAGTCTCGCGCGAGGAATCTGGCGCTTACTTTGAGACGCGTCCGCATGGATCAAAGCTTGGCGCAATAGTCAGCGCGCAGTCTTTGGTAATTGATTCTCGCGAAGTTTTAGAAACTCGGATGGCCGAACTTGAAGCGCAATATCCCGAAGGCACACACGTGCCTCTGCCGGATGTTTGGGGCGGTTACTTAATCACAGTTTCAACAATTGAATTTTGGCAAGGTCGACGTTCGCGTTTGCACGACCGGTTGCGGTTTGTTAAAGCTGGCGACTCAAGTGATCTTTCTGATCCAACTGCTTGGAAAGTTATTCGACTTTCACCTTGAGCTTTTGGTGTTAAACCTAAACCGTAAAAAGTCGACCATTTTCAGGCTGTGGTGTGCTGTAACCGATTTCCCGAAGTACTGACCAGGCGCCAGCTAAGTTACTTGTAATCACCGGAACACCGTACTTAGCTTCTAATTCTGGGACTAACTCAACAATGTGCCAATCTGTGCAAGAAATAAAAATCCCATCACAAGATTCATCAAAGATTTTTTCGATGTTAGCAAGGGCGTCACTTGGATACAGGTCGCCAATTTCTGGATCAGTCGTTAAACCAAGACCAACTATGTCTTTAACCGCGAATCCGCTGTCTTCAAAAAAACTTTTTTCAATTTGATTTAGTTCATCGATGTATGGCGTTACTACTGCGAGTTTGGTTACCTTCAAAGCCTTAAAGGCTCGCAGTACTGCAGTTGCGGTCGTGGTCGCTGAAAGGCCAGATGCTTTTGTAACACGATCAACAAGTTGCTTATCCCAGCCCAGACCATGCACCAAGCTGCCTGTCGTGCAAGCAAACAAAATAGTTTTGGCACCTGTCCAAGTCAGAATTGATGCTGCATTTTCCAGCGAGTCAGTTTCCAGCATTTCCGCCAGAGCTTGCGCGTCCACTTCACCGCGGGGTAACAAAATAGGCGCGGGATATGTGTGAACACCAGCAGGCATTAAGCGTTGAATTTCCGGATGCACGCTTGTATCGGTAGCAAGTGTGATCACTCCGATGCGACCAAGATTTCCATACATAGCTTTTAGTGTAAGGCGACTCAATTTTCTTTTTTCAAGAGGCGCTTGTGCTGTTGCGAATCCTTGGCAGCGCGCTTTGCCTGATCTCATCTAAACTTGGCGCATGGCTAACTTCCCCGAAATCGTGATTCCTGCTGACCTTTTGCCCATTGATGGCAGGTTTGGCGCTGGGCCATCCAAAGTTCGCCCAGAACAACTAAAGGCGCTGGTTGCTAAATCTAATAAAATTCTTGGCACGAGTCATCGCCAAGCACCTGTTAAAAATGAAGTTGCGCAGATGCGCGCGGGTCTTGCCGAAATGTTTTCAATTCCAACTGGTTACGAAGTTGTTATTGGTAATGGTGGCACCACGGCATTTTGGGATATCGCAACTTTTGGATTAATCCGGGATCGCGCACAGTTCCTGACATTCGGCGAATTCGGTGCCAAGTTTGCAAAGTGTGCAACTGATGCGCCATTTCTAGGTGAGCAATCAGTAATCAAATCTGAACCTGGTGACGCGCCAGCGTTTGCGCCGCTTGCTGGAATTGATGCGTATTGCACCCCACACAACGAAACTTCAACTGGTGTGGCAATCCCACCAGTTCGACCAAACGGTGCTGACGCGGATGCGTTAGTTCTAATTGATGCCACATCTGGGGCTGGCGGCTTACCCGTTGATTTATCTGTAGTCGATGTTTATTACTTCAGTCCACAAAAATGTTTCGCATCTGATGGCGGCTTATTCATTGCAATTATGTCGCCGGCTGCAATTGCGCGCGCCGAAGAGATCAAAGCATCGGGTCGCTACATTCCGGCTTTCTTGGATTTAGTCACTGCCATTGAAAACTCTCGATTGGATCAGACTTACAACACCCCAGCAGTTGCCACGATTATGATGATGAATGAACAAGTTAAATGGTTTAACGCCAATGGCGGTTTAACTTGGTGCGTTTCTCGCACTAAGGAATCATCAGATGCGATCTATGACTGGGCTACTGCCAGCGTGCATGCCACCCCATTTGTGGTCGATCCAGCTAAGCGTTCCCAAGTTGTTGCCACAATAGATTTTGACGAGTCAATTGATGCTGAATCCGTTGCTAAAGTCTTGCGCGCAAATGGCGTTGTGGACACCGAGCCGTATCGAAAACTTGGTCGTAACCAACTTCGAATTTCGGTATTTCCCGCAGTTGAGCCAAATGATGTTCGGCAATTACTTAAGTGCATCGATTTCGTCATCGCGCAGCTGACCAAGTAATCCACTTAAGTACAGTTAGTCAGTGACCTTACGCCGACCAGTTCGAGATAAAACCACCTGGATCTCATACCTACAAGCAACTTGCTTTGGTTGGTTTATTTTTGGATTCGGCGGAGCGTTGCAATTTCTGCGTGAAGACTTAGACCTTTCGCGCACTGTCGTTTCATTCCACTCACTCGCCATGTCGGTGGGTTCAGTAACAGCAGGGCTGGCAACTGGCGCGATCATCAAGCGAACGGGTCGAGGCTTAATGCTTCGCTACGCTTCGATTTTGCTTGCTACTGGAATTTTGTTTTTCACGCTCGGCAAATCGTTACCATTTACTTTGATCGGTGTTGCGTTCACAACTTGCGCCGGCTCCCTAATCATTCAGGGCACAGCCTCTTACTTGGCTTATCAACAAAAGCAAGCAGCGCCAGCTGCGATCAGTGAACTGCATGCCATTGCTTCTTCCATTGGATTGCTGGCACCGGTATTAGTTGGTATTGGGGTCACAGTTGGATTTGGTTGGCGGCCAGGAATACAAGTTGCTGCAGTAGGCGTAATCATTATCGAAATAATTCGCGGCAAGCACACCGATGCTTATGGGCCAAAAGCTGTGGCAGATGAAGAGTCTGATCATCATGACGTGCCCGGCCCATTCCCAAGTCTCTTCTGGTGGTCTTGGTTGATTCTGGTTTTTACAGCCAGCATGGAATTTTCAATGTTGCTCTGGGCACCTGAAGTTTTGTCTACCCAAGGTGGGTTGACAAAAGGCGCAAGCGCCGCAGCTCTTGCCACAATAGTTGGTGGCATGTCAGTTGGGCGTTTGGTTGGCGCGCGGTTAACTTCAAAGTTTGATTCTGAGTTTTTGTATCGTGGGGCGCTGATTCTTTCGTTCTTTGGCTTCCTCGGATTCTGGCTTTCAAGTTCTGGCCTGATCATGTTGATTTCGTTGACAATAACTGGTCTTGGGATGTCACTGCATTTTCCATTTGGGTTTGAGCGAGCACTTCGCGCTAGTGGTGGTCGAGCAGATCGCGGCGGCGGCAAGCTATCAATTGGTACTGGGTTTGCTAGCGGTGTTGCGCCCTTTGCCCTTGGAACTCTTGCTGATCAAATTGGCATTCAGGGCGCGTATGTGATCGTTCCAATTTGTTTAGCACTTGCAATTTCGATCGCAATGCTTCGACCAGTTGAAACTTCACATTAAAGAGCTGTCGAACCAACTAGTTACACCAGAGGAGCAACTGCAGCTGCCACAACTGCAATAAAAAAACTGGCTAAGACCACGATCGTTGTGATGCGGCGCGTGCGGGAATTCATAACTCAACGATAAGGCATAACTAAATGCTCTTGGACACAGCAATGGGGCGCACCGCTTTTCACAGTACGCCCCAAAGATTAGGTGTTACCTACATGCCAAAGAGTTCCTTTAGCGGATGCACGCCAAAGTAAATTACGAATGCTGCGGCAATAATCCATAGCAATCCGGAAATCTCCTTTGACTTACCTTGGGCGATCTTGATAGCAACGTAGGAAACCATACCTGCGCCAATACCGTTGGTGATCGAGTAAGTGAATGGCATCAAGATGATCGTCAAGAACGATGGAATCGCAATTGCATAATCATCAAATGGAATGTGACGAATTTGCGTCATCATCAAGAATCCAACAATCACCAACGCTGGAGCTGCTGCTTCGTAAGGAACAATCTTTGTCAGCGGTGCAATAAACATTGCCAGCAAGAACAAGGATCCAGTTACCAAGCTGGCGATACCAGTGCGAGCGCCATCACCGATTCCCGAAGCTGATTCGATATAAGCGGTGTTGGATGAAGTTCCAGCCAGGCCGCCTGCCATCGCAGCAATGGAGTCAACTACAAGGATTGGTCCTAAGTGGTCAACTTCACCATCAGCGGTCATTAGATCTGCTTCGGTAGCAAGACCAGTAACGGTTCCAATGGTGTCGAAGAAGTCGCTGAGCAACAGTGAGAACACTGCAAGACCTGCGGCTAATGCGCCAATCGCGCCGAATGCCCCAAAGAGATCAAGTTTAAACAGCGGACTTGGATCCACAAAGCCAATGATCGTATCTGGAATTGCTGGGACAGTTAGTCCCCAACCTGTTGGGTTCTCTAGACCCGGCAAGCTTGGATCAGTATTTGCTCCGCCGATTTTTTGGGTTGATTCAAGTACTACTGCAATAACAGTTGTAACTAGCAAACCAATCAAGATGGCAGCACGCTTACGAAGTGCGATCAAAATGATCATCAGCATCAGACCAAATACGAATGTGAAGATTGGCCAACCAGCAAGCTCGCCAAATACTGCAAAGGAAATTAGTGGAACACCTGGACGAACTACGCCAGCATCTACCAATCCAATCAATGCAATAAATAGGCCGATGCCTGCGCCGATTGAGTACTTAAGTGAATCTGGCACTGCGTGAAATACTGCAGTACGAAAGCCGGTGAGTACCAAAAGCAAAACTATAAAGCCTTCGATAACGACTAAGCCGAATGCTTGTGGCCATGTCATGAAAGGAGCTAGGCCAAAAGCCAAGAATCCGTTAAGTCCAAGACCCGCAGCAATTGCTACTGGGAAACGACCGTATACACCCATGAAAATTGTCATGATGCCAGCAACCAACGCAGTAGCAGCAGCTACTAACGCAATTGACGTGCCGATGTCTTGGCCACCACCCGGAAAATTTCCATTGATGTCTTTGGCAGTGCCGACGATGAGAGGATTAAGTACAACGATGTAGGCCATTGTCACGAAAGTGACAACACCGCCGCGCACTTCAGTCCCGAGGTTAGATCCGCGTTCGGACATGTGGAAATAGCGATCCCATGCCGAAGTACCAGTTGTTTTTGTGGTGGTTTCCATAACGACACGCTAGTGTTCTACCTGTGAGTAACCACGCAGACTCTCTGAGCGAATCAGGCAAAGAAGCCAGTAGCGCTGCGAGAAAACTTACTCTTGAGCCACTTGAGATAAATGGAATCACAGCAGTAACAGTGGGCACAATTATCTGGACTGTGGCAACCGTGATCATGGTGCTGATGCGCGACCAACTTGAAGCCTCAGGTCGAGAAAACTGGATCTGGATCTGTGCTTGCGGAGTCTTACTGGGACTACTTGGGATCCGCTACACACGTCGCCGGGCTGCGCGAATTGCTAAGGCCAGCTCTACTTAGAAATTCGAGCGCACCATTGCCCACGGCCAGATACATACTTAACAACTTGCGCGCCTTGGGTGTAACCAAAAGTTTTTACTAATTTAATAGCATCCAGTCGATCTGCATCTAAGCAAACAACGTCAACGCCGACTCGCTTTAACGCACCAGGTAAAACCTTTAGATCTAGCGGGGGAAGAAACGGATCTTGATTCCTCGAGGTGAATTGGTGAATCGTAATGCGATCTAGATACTGTGCTTGTCCAACTGGTCCAGTGACCTCAGGGAACCAGTAAACTTTCGGCAACACTGGATGGATTCGAACTGTTGTCGCAGCCATGGAGAATTCGATGTTTTGGCGAGCAGCAACAATGTCGCCATCTTTAGCAATGACATCCAAGATCTCCATCGCTTCGTAGTAGCCACCGAAAACTTTCCAACCTGGTGGCCACATCAATCTTGCGCCCTGCTGATTTACTTGACCCAAACTAGAAAGCCAGACTGGCTTGCCTGGGATCACAATGAACGCAAGCAACAGCGCAGTTGCCAAACCTAGAGTCAAATTTTTGTGGTGATTAATACTGGTGATTCGAATCAAGCCTGCGGCGCAAGCTGATGCAGCCGCGCCGAGCAACATTGGAATTGGTAGCAGCCACCAAAAACGCCAAGATACTTGCGCGACCCCAGTTACTTCTTCAATTACAGCTAGCACTGGTGGCACATAAACGATTGCCCACACCAAGCTCAATCCAGCAATTACCCGGCGAGCAGTTCGCGATTCGCTGCCTAACCATCCCCAGCACATTACTAATGCAAACAGTGCCGCGTGAAGTTGTGGCTCGGCCATTAAGCGCACAAATTCATTTGGATCTGGCAGCGCGCTTTGCCCAGAAAGTATTGTTGCTGGCTGCGCAAAAGCTAATGTGTCGGAAGCCAAATGTCCCATGGCATTACTGTCTTCGCTACGAGTGCCTCGGAAAGCTAGGCCAACATAAAGTGGCGCCAACATGGCAAGTGAGGTCCAACCAGCATCTTTAATCCCCCGCTGGTAGCCCACAACGCCCGCGATTACCAAAGTGAACATTGGAATCAACATGGTTGCTGTCGTTGTCAGACCCGTTGCACCAATTGCAACTAATAGAAAACGAATCAGATCATTTCGTCTTCCAGATCTAGCCCATACGATTCCTGCGCCAATGAGCAGTGGAATCATGGCAGAGACAAAAAAAGCTTTTCCTTGCCAGATTCGCGGTCCATGGAAAACTCCAAACGAGAAAATGTTTTCGCCATCTAATATCAGGAATAAGCTCACGATTATTAATGCGAAATTGGTATGGCGAACATGCATCGATCGCATACCTCGGTCCAAAGCAAAAATACTTATCGCAGTCAAGATTGGAACTGCGATCACATAAAGCAGAGTTGGCGCCGACATGTTGGTAACGTATGCAAATACTCCCCACATTGATTCCCAGGCAGAACCCAATGGCTTAGTGTCAAAAAATTCATTGCTGTAAACTGTGTCGCGAATCGAAATCGTGCCGCGCTCGGCAATCCAAGTTGAAATATTTACATAATTTGTGTCATCACTTTGTGGTCGCAAAGTTGCGGAAGCAACTAATGCCATGCCTGCTGCGATTAACCAAGCAAACCAATGGAAAGTTTTGTAATCTGCTGCAACTTCAACTTGAGCTTTTGCCAATCTGAAGGCAACTACCGAACCAATGGCCACCAAGATCAGGATTATTAAAGCCCATTGGGAGGGACTTAAACTCGGAAGTCTATTTCCGATGTATAGATAGGCAATTGTGGCTGCAAGCAAACCAGCCCAAGTTACGTTTCGAGCCAAGACATTGTTGCGATACCGGCTCGGATCGCTAGTTAAATAAGGCGCGGGAACTGGTTCGCCATAGAACCCAACTTCGGTAAAGCGCCTGATCAAAATGAATAGCAGTAAAGCAAATACCACCCAGACGCCAGCAACGACCAATGCACTGGTGGTGAAGTAGCGCGTGGAGTAGTAAGCAAGTGTTGCGGTGGCAAGAATGAATACAGTTACGTCAAGGACTTTGTCGGCAAGGCGCCGAGATCCAATTAGTGCCATGTCTAAAGCCTGCCTAAATTGCGGAAACAAAGTCAGATACAACACGCAAAATTGCGTCTTGAGTTAAATTTTTGTGTCACTTTCTGAATCGCCATAAAAATCTGCAATTTCTTGCTCCGCTTCATCAGCGTCTAAGTTTTCCATTTCCATGAATTCCGATGCGGCTTCGATTGCCTCGACAGCTTCTTTCATAGCAAATTCTGAGGCGATATCTTCGTTATCGCCCTCGGCATCGTCCAGATCAACATCTTCGTCGAATTCACTAGTGTCCGCAACAGGGTCGGCAACGTAATCAGGTAAGTCGCTGGAATCACTCTGGGAATCAGCCAGGTCATCAATAACTAAGTCCACAACTGGAATAGGCGCGGCTTGTTCCTGGCGAACAGATGAATGCGCGCCGCAACCAAATGTCGTTGCCACAACTTGGCCATCAGCTGCGCCAAATTCATTTCCACAAACACCAAATACTTGACCCATTGATCCACCAATGGCAACTAAGAAGCCACATGAACCACAATGCGCTGGAGCTGACTTTGCCATCGCAGATTTTGGACCATTAAGTTTTTCGAACCAACGATTAACGGCCCGCTCTAGGCCAACTGTGCTTAAAACTTTTTCCCGGCCTAATCCAAGTTCCCATTGCACCGGATGCAGCGCAGCTAAGTCATCAGAAATGTCTTCTAAATCTCCAAGACCGGTAAAGCCTGCTGTTAAGCGCTCATCATTTTCTGGTGGTGGCAGTAAGTCGCCAACACCCAAGTCCCCTGCTTCAACGCGATCAGCCCATGGTTTCCACGCAGCTGGCACAAGCGCCGCAGCACCTGGCAACAAATTTACTTCGCTAACAGTTGGCTGGCTCTGGCCAGAAATTTCAACAACGCTAACTTCCCAGTACCAACCTGGATAACCAGCTGAAGTGCACTCAAAGGTATAGCTGGTGATTGTTACTGACGAATCTTGTGACGGCTCGACAACGCAGTCCAAGTCCTTGCCAACATGGTCGGCAGGAATAGATTCAAGTAGCGCGGCTCGAGCAATCTCGAGCGAAGAAGTTGCTGTGTTCAACTACGCATCAATCTGATCAGCGACGCCACGCAGAACGGCAACAAGTTTCTCAGTTTGTTTGTCATCTGGGTAACGGCCACGACGAAGGTTGCCCGCGTACCCATCAAGCATTTTGATGACATCTTCGAGCACAATAGCCATATCTTCAGCATCTTTACGGCCGCTTTTAGCCACACTCGGTGGTGCTTCGATTACCCGCACCGAAAGTGCTTGCATTCCGCGCTTGCCATCGGCCACACCAAATTCGCAGCGAGTGCCATTTTTAAGAGCTAGGGTTCCAGCCGGGAGCGCCGAGGCGTGCAAAAATACTTCTTCGCCTTCATCCGTTTGCAGAAAGCCGAAACCTTTTTCAGTGTCATACCACTTGACTTTGCCTGTAGGCACGGTGTTCTCCTTCCGCTGGATAATCATTTTGGCCGCCGAAAACCGATTGCCTGACTCAAGGTTAGATGAAAAGTGCTAAACCACCCAAACCTGGAAATTTAGATAGATTTCACCTTTCAGATTCTCAGAAAACTCAAGTGGCGCTAACCACCCAAAAGCGCGTAACGTATAAAGATGCGCACTTCTGAAACAGCTGAAATCCAACTTCGACCAAGGTCTTTAGCTGATGATTTGCGACACCGAACTGATGCCCAATTAGAGGTCTTATTCGCAACACGCCCAGATTTGTTGCACCCTGTTCCAACTGACTTGGGACAATTAGCAGTTCGTGCGACCACTTCGCCAAGTGTTAGTTCAGCACTTGATGCGCTTAATCATGTTGAGCTAAGCGTTTGTGAAGTTTTAGCTGCCTTGCCAGATCCAGCAGCGCGCTCTCATGTGCACGATGGACTATCCGGGGCAACTGGATATCACGCGCAAGCAATTGACGCTGCACTCGATCGTTTACTTGTTAGCGCACTTGTCTGGGGTGACGACGAGGAATTGCATTTAGTTCGTGTGGCGCGGGAATCTTTTGGTGCCTATCCGTGCGGCTTAGCTGCTTCATTTGCAGACTCGCGCCGAAAGGTTCGTGACTATGGAACTAAGAAAAATCTTGCCGCCAAAACATTAGCCAGTGGTCCCGATGATGTGCGAGAAATTATGGGACAACTTTTGTGGGCAATACCTGCCGGAACAATGCGCCAAGCAAATCGTTCAGTTCGAATTGAAGATGCTAAATCACCTTTGGAATGGCTACTTGCCCAAGAACTAATAGTGCCAATCAGTGACAACTCGGTTGTGGTACCGCGCGAAGTTTCACTTGCACTTCGCGATGGCTTGTTGTTAAAGGAAATTAAAACTGATCGTGGCTTTCCAGTACTTGGTAACGCAGATGTAAAACGCATCAATGACACTGGCGCGCACGCTGCTTTAGATTTTGTTCGATTGGTAGAAACTCTGCTGGAAACTTGGTCCATCGAGCCGCCAGCGCAACTTCGTGGCGGCGGACTTGCGATTCGCGATTTAGCTGCGGCAAAGGAATTGTTGCGCGTCTCTGAACACTTAACAGCCTTAGTCATCGAAGTTGCTTACGCAGCGGGATTACTCGGCGCCGATACTGCCGATGGTTGGTTACCAACTGCTGCTTATGACAGATGGCTTGGCATTGATGATGCATCACGCTGGACTTTACTTGCGCAATCCTGGCGCGATATGGCTCGTGCTGCGCACGTAGTTGGTGGCGACGGGGCTGATCGCACCAACGCTTTGACCTCTGCTGTTGAACGCGGCTTTATTAATCCGCTACGAATTTCCTTACTCGATATTTACCTTGGCTTACCTGATGGCTCAACAACAAGCGCGGCTATTTTGACGGACCATTTAGATTGGCATCGCCCGCGTCGCTCTTCAATGGTTCGCGCTGCTGCAGTTTCGGCAGTGCTAGATGAAGCTGCAACTATGGGTGTTACCGCGCTCGGCGCGATTACCTCATTTGGTAAGTCACTCGCTGAAGGAAAAGATCCAACAAAAGTCTTAGGCGCCTTACTTCCAGCGCCCGTGGATCATGTAATCGTGCAAGCTGATTTAACTGCTCTAGCTCCTGGTCGCTTGCCAGCAAACCAACGCCGAACTATGGCTGTGATTGCTGATGTGGAATCAACCGGCGCAGCAACGACTTATCGATTTACTGAGAGTTCAATCCGGCGCGCGCTTGATCAAGGCCAATCCGCGCATGACATTTTGGACTTCTTATCTGGACTTTCCCGCACCCCAATCCCGCAACCACTTACTTATTTGATTGAGGATGTAGCTCGCAAACATGGCGTGCTACGTGTTGGTGTTGCCTCTATCTATTTACGCTGTGATGATGAACAACTTGTTGCAACTGTGCAGGCCGATCGTCGCTTAGCAACTTTGCGGTTTCGTCAGCTAGCCCCTGGCATTGTGGTTAGCTCTTCGCCAGCAGACATTGTCCTTGAAAAACTGCGCTCCTGCGGTTATGCCCCAGTTGCCGAAAGCGCCGAGGGCACAGTGTTAATACACCGTCCAGATACCAAGCGAACTGCAACGAAAGTTAATCCTGCTCCAGTCACAGTCACCGGTCCATCCAGCCGGTTGGTCGCTGCTGCCGTTAAGGCCCTTCGCGCCGGTGAACGTGTGGACTCCAGCAAACCTGCTTCAACGAATGGTCCGCGAACTACAACTTCGCAAACTTTGGCTTTACTCAATGACGCCCTAGCAAAAGGAAAAGAAGTTTGGATTGGTTACGCTGACAAGGGTGGCATGACCAGCGAACGAATCGTTGAACCGCTCACAATTACTGGTGGGTTCTTAACTGCTTTCGACGTACGAACCAATGAAGTGCGAACATTTACGATTGCGCGGATAACTGGCGCTGCCCTGGAAGAGAACTTTACTGAAGAAGGAAGTGCCTGATGACTGAAGGTCCATTGATCGTTCAGAGCGATAAGACGTTATTGCTTGAGATTGACCATGAACTAAGCGCTGAATGTCGTCATGCTATTGCGCCATTTGCCGAGCTTGAGCGCGCGCCAGAACATATCCACACATACCGCATCACCCCACTTGGGCTTTGGAATGCGCGCGCTGCCTTACATGACGCTGAATCTGTGGTGGACACTTTGATCAAGTATTCGCGCTACCCAGTTCCGCATGCACTGCTGGTAGACATAGCCGAAACTATGGCTCGCTACGGAAGATTGCAATTACATATGCATCCAGTTCATGGTCTTGTACTAACTGCAAATGATCGAACCGTACTCGAAGAAATTTTGCATTCAAAGAAAATCCAGCCACTAGTTGGTAAGCGAATCGATGAAGACACCATTGCGGTGCACGGTAGTGAGCGCGGAAACATTAAACAAGTTTTATTAAAACTTGGTTGGCCAGCTGAAGATCTAGCCGGTTACGTTGATGGTGAAGCGCACCCAATTGCGTTAGCTGAAAATTCCTTTGAATTGCGCACTTACCAGCGTGAAGCAGCTGAAGGTTTTTGGCACGGCGGCTCTGGCGTTGTGGTCTTACCTTGTGGGGCTGGCAAAACAATTGTTGGCGCTGCTGCCATGGCCCTTGCTGGCGCAACGACTTTGATTTTGGTAACTAACACCGTTTCAGCGCGGCAATGGAAAGCTGAATTATTGAAGCGCACCACACTCACAGAAGAAGAAATTGGTGAATACTCTGGTGCGCGCAAAGAGATCAGACCAGTAACAATTGCGACTTACCAAGTTATGACTACGCGCCGCCAAGGAGTCTTTTCACATATGGAACTCTTTGATGCCCGCGACTGGGGATTGATTATTTATGACGAAGTGCACCTATTGCCCGCTCCGGTATTTCGTTTCACCGCCGACATTCAAGCACGACGTCGCCTTGGTTTAACCGCGACTTTAGTTCGGGAAGACGGCATGGAAGGTGAAGTGTTTTCCCTAATCGGTCCAAAGCGATATGACGCGCCTTGGAAAGACATTGAAGCCCAGGGCTACATCGCGCCTGCTGACTGCGCCGAGGTTCGAGTGACACTTCCTGATGCCGAGCGGTTGGCCTACGCCATGGCAGAGCCAGAAGAACGTTACCGACTTGCTTCCACAACTTCATTTAAAAACCGAGTTGTGGAGCACCTGGTAAATCTGCATCCAGAAGACCACATCTTGGTAATTGGCCAGTACTTAGATCAACTTGCCGAAATTAGCGAGTTTCTCGGTGTGCCAACTATTACCGGAGCAACCCCCGTCAAAGAACGCGAACGCTTATTCCAATCCTTTCGTGAGGGTGAAACGCGGGTACTTGTAGTTTCCAAAGTTGCTAACTTCTCAGTTGATCTGCCCGAAGCTGGTGTTGCGATTCAAATCAGTGGCACCTTTGGCTCCCGGCAAGAAGAGGCGCAACGATTGGGGCGAATCCTTCGCCCAAAGGGTGACAAGCGTTCGGCTCACTTCTATTCAATCGTTACCAGAGACACTGTGGACGCCGACTTCGCTGCCCATCGTCAACGTTTCTTAGCCGAACAGGGTTATTCTTACCGGATCGTTGATGCGGATGATTTGTTGTATGGAACGCCAAAAGCAGATTAATTAATACTTGCTGTAATAAAAAAACAAGACCCAAACCAATTGGTTCAGGTCTTGTTTTTTTGTTCTTATTGGAAATGGATTTCTTAGAAGTCCATTCCGCCCATGTCGCCGCCGCCAGCCATTGGCGCAGCCTTTTCAGGCTTGTCAGCAATGACAGCTTCGGTTGTTAGGAATAGCGCCGCAATGGATGCTGCGTTCTGAAGCGCGGAACGTGTCACCTTAGCTGGATCGATGATGCCAGCCTTGATTAAGTCAACGTATTCGCCAGTTGCTGCGTTCAAGCCAAAGCCAGGTGCTAAGTTACGAACCTTTTCTGCAACAACTCCGCCTTCAAGACCAGCGTTTATTGCAATCTGCTTTAGTGGTGCTTCAACAGCTACCTTGACGATGTTTGCGCCAACTGCTTCTTCACCTTCAAGATTTAACTTTGCAAACGCTTTTTCAGATGCCTGAAGTAATGCAACGCCACCACCGGCGACGATACCTTCTTCAACTGCAGCCTTGGCGTTGCGGACAGCATCTTCGATGCGGTGCTTGCGTTCTTTAAGTTCTACTTCAGTAGCTGCGCCAGCCTTGATCACTGCCACACCGCCAGCAAGTTTCGCTAGACGCTCCTGTAGTTTTTCGCGATCGTAATCTGAATCAGACTTTTCGATTTCGGCGCGGATCTGGTTAACGCGGCCAGCAATCTGGTCTGCATCTCCGGAACCTTCAACAATTGTTGTCTCATCTTTTGTAACAACAATCTTGCGTGCCTTACCAAGAAGTTCCATGTCGGTTGACTCAAGCTTTAGGCCAACTTCTTCACTGATCACCTGGGCGCCAGTCAAGATTGCGATGTCCTGCAACATTGCCTTACGACGATCGCCAAAACCTGGAGCCTTAACAGCTACTGAGCGGAAGTTTCCACGGATCTTGTTAACAACAAGTGTGGAAAGTGCTTCGCCTTCAACATCTTCAGCGATGATGGCAAGTGGCTTTCCGGACTGCATAACTTTTTCCAAGATTGGAAGTAAGTCTTTGATTGCAGCAACTTTAGAGTTAACGATCAAGATGTATGGATCTTCCAAAACAGCTTCCATGCGCTCAGCATCTGTTACGAAGTACGGCGAGATGTAACCCTTGTCAAAGCGCATACCTTCAGTCAGTTCAAGTTCCAGACCAAATGTGTTGCTCTCTTCAACAGTGATAACGCCTTCTTTGCCAACCTTGTCCATTGCCTCAGCGATCATTTCACCGATTAGTGGATCAGCTGCAGAGATAGATGCAGTTGCTGCGATCTGCTCTTTGGAGTTAACTGGCTGCGCCATGGCAAGAAGTTCAGCGCTGATTGCTTCAACGGCCTTTTCGATTCCGCGCTTAAGCACCATTGGGTTTGCGCCAGCTGCTACGTTACGCAGACCTTCGCGAACAAGGGCCTGGGCAAGAACAGTTGCAGTTGTAGTTCCGTCGCCAGCGACATCATCTGTCTTCTTAGCAACTTCCTTTACAAGCTCGGCGCCGATTTTTTCGTATGGATCTTCAAGATCAATTTCCTTGGCGATGGAGACACCATCATTAGTTATGGTTGGTGCGCCCCACTTCTTTTCCAAAACAACGTTGCGACCCTTTGGGCCAAGCGTTACGCGGACTGCGTCTGCGAGTGTGTTCATACCGCGCTCAAGTGCGCGACGGGCTTCCTCATCGAAAGCGATCATCTTCGACATGTATTTTTTCCTTTTGTACCAAACGATTAGGGCCAAAGCCCAAGAGTTTTTGGGTTATCACTCAGGGGTCTGAGTGCTAATACTATTGTTGGCACTCTCCCCCCTAGAGTGCAAATCGAGATCCCCAGGATGCCGAAAAATAAGGGTTTTTTGGGTCCAAGTTCAACGCGCTAACGGCCAAAATTTCGTTGGTATCTCGGGGGTTCATTGACGATCGTGGCAATTGATAAAAAGACTTCTTGTTTGACCTTAAGTAAACTCAGTTCAAATACGGCGAATGGATCTGGTGCGCAATGACGGTAATGCCGATGTTCCCACTCGGGTCAGTGCTGATGCCAGCCATGCCACTTCCCCTTCGCATCTTTGAACCCCGCTACCTAAAACTGCTTGGGGATTTGATGGGCTCTGAGAACCCGGAATTTGGTGTTGTGCTTATCGAGCGTGGCGATGAAGTAGGTGGTGGCGAGAAGCGTATGACTCTTGGCACTATCGCATCTGTGGTCAACATAGGCACCGCTGAAGAGTTTTACGGATTAGAGTCTTTCGGCACAAAAAGATTTCGGGTAACCAGTTGGCTGCCGGATGATCCCTATCCGCTGGCAGTTATTGAACTCGTTCCTGATTTAATTTGGGACGAGAATCTATTGGATTCCAAGAACCAACTCGAAACCAAAGTGCGACAGCTGCTGGCCTTTGCAAGCGAGTTCACTAATTTGCAGTTTGGTGCAACGATTGCGCTAAGTGATGACCCGATGCAAGCTTGCTGGCAATTAGCGGGGATTCTTCCCATCGGTGAACTTGATCAAATGGACTTGTTGAGTTCGGAATCTACGCAGGAATTAATTTCGCGGACATTTGAAGTGGTTAGTAATGCAGACCAGACTCTTCGCGCAATCATGGAGCAACAAGGTGAGTGGGAAGACCCAAATTTTTAACTACTCGTAAGCAATACAAATGGATTACAAGTTGCGCTCTATTGGCTAGTGCTACCCGCGTTGAGGAGTACGACTCCAGCGATCACAAGAAATACACCAACCCAAGCCAAGGTGCTGGCCTCCGTTTTAAAAATATAAATGGAAATGAAAAAGGCTCCCAATGTACCAAGACCAGCCCAAACTGCGTAAGCAATTCCCAAAGGGATTGTCTTAACAACAATTGCTAGCAAATAAAAGGCAAGTCCGTAACTGACAGCCATTCCTACGGTCCAATAAAGCTTGGTAAAACCATCTGAAAGCTTTAGTGCAGTGGTCCCCACTAATTCGAAAATAATTGCGAACAATAAATAAACCCAAGCCATTTGATAATTACGTCAGTGTCACACAAATGCTTATTTGTGGCACAGTTATGTCATGGCAACCATCGCTTTCCTGCCCGAAGCCCAATGTATTAATACAGTGGCAGCAAAAGTGAAATTACCCGCTGTGCCATTGGTAGTTTCCGCCCCAACCGAAGCAATGCGTTGGGTTACTCATGTGGCTAGCGAACTCTCGCATACTGGCGAACCGCTGGTTTTGGTTTTTCACGGCGAGATGAGTATTCACGCACCAGCTATCGGATTTAGTCGTCGTTCCCAGCGCAGGCCAGCTGTTGGTTACATATTGATTGATCCGGTGATGCCATCTATTGGCGGCGATTATGGCGATTGGCCAGATGCGCCAGTCACTGTTGTTATTACTGAACATGCAAATGACTTAGCTAAAGAAGCTTCCTTGCAATCTAGGTTGCGCGGTTGGAAAGTGACAACTGACCCAGTGCAAGAAGTTTTAGCTGCGCTGTAACTTACTTGGCTGACTGCCGGCGCGATGCGACTGAAAGTTTACGAACGATTGGTCGAGGTAAATATTGCGCTAGCAAACTAAAGAATTTGTACTGCGCTCCTGGCACGCATATGGGTTTACCTTTAGCGAAATCAGAAAGTGATTTTTTAACTACGTGATCAACGTCGAGCCACATCCAATTTGGAATAGTTTCGATTTCCATTTCAGCCCGATTATGGAACTCAGTTCGGGTATATCCAGGACACAGCGCCATGACATGTACTTTTGAATCTTTGTGCAGCGTTGCCAGTGACTCACTAAATGTTGTTGCCCATGATTTTGTCGCGCTGTAAGTTCCGCTCGTCATCCAACCCGCGATTGAACTGACGTTAATTACACCCCCTCGGTTACGAGCGAGCATTCCGGGCATTGCTGCGTGAGTGATGCGCATTACTGCTGTGACCAAGACATCTAGCAGATTCTGCTCGGCAGCTAAAGTGCCACCAACAAATGGTTGTTTTAGGCCAAAGCCTGCATTGTTGATTACTAACTCCACGTCATCCATTGCCGCGCGGGCTGCAACTTTGTCGAGTTGTGATCGATCAGATAAATCAGCAACTAGAACTTCGACTTTGATGTTGTGCTGAGTAATAAGTTCTTGCGCTAACGCATTGAGTCGACTCTCACTGCGCGCTACTAAAACTAAATTAGTTCCCTTACTTGCTAATTGCTTTGCATAGGATGTACCAATTCCAGCACTTGCTCCAGTGATTAAGGCAACCATAACTAGGCTCGTCGGTTCGGGCGCCAAACCACAACAGCTGTGGATGGTCCCATTGCTTCACGCAGGCGAATGTTTTCCTTCAATGCTCGTTCTAGTTGCTCTTCTAAAATCAAAATCCGGATGATTCCCGAAAGCGTATTGCCTTCATTGGAAAGTTTTGTGACTTCTCGGAGCCGTTGAATATCTCGCAAGGAATAAAGGCGGTTTCGACCAATTGATCTGCCCGGCGATACTAAACCGATTCGATCGTATTGCCGCAATGTCTGTGGATGCAGTCCAGCAAGCTGCGCTGCAACTGAAATTACGTAAACCGGAACTTCTTCATCATGCTCAAACTCAGTCATCAGCTCCCTTTCGGACTCCTGACAAATTGCCAGACTTTCGCATCAAGTCTTCACGTGGATCAAAATTTTCAGTTGCACTTGTGAACTCAGCCAGTGCTTTCTTTGCAGCGGGTGAAAGTTCACTGGGAACTGCAATGTCAACTGAAACAATCAAGTCGCCTGATTTTTCTGATCGCACAACACCTTTACCGCGGGCTCGAAACTTCGCGCCAGTTTTAGTACCAGCTGGGATGCGAATTGTGACAGCAGGCCCATCAAGAACTGGAACTTTGATGTCGGCGCCATTCACAGCTTCTTCAAAGCGGATGGGAACAATCACCGTTAAGTTCTCACCATCACGGCCAAATACTGGGTGCGGAGATACCGCAACGTTGATAAATAAATCACCAGCTGGAGCACCTGGTTCACCGGCTTGGCCTTTTCCTGCAAGTCGAATGCGCTGATCGTTTTTTACCCCAGCTGGGAGACGTGCTGAGATGTTTCCAGCACTCAGGCGAAGTGGCAAAGTTACGCCATGTATGGAATCTTCAAAGGAAATTGTGACGGAAGTTTCTAAGTCGGCGCCTTTGCGTGGGCCGCGTTGGCGTCCGCCACCAAATAGTCCGCCAAAAATATCGGATAGATCGCCACCGCCAAAAATGTCTTCGGCATTTACATTTTGCCCACCTGGGAAACCGCCCGGTCGTCCTTGCGGTCCGCGGCGAGCACCTCCCATTGGGCTTCCTGCGCCATAGCGCCTGGCTTCGTCATACTCTGCGCGACGCTTTGGATCAGAAACCACGTCGTAGGCTTCGCTGACTGCTTTGAATTTCTCTTCAATCTTTTTATCCCCAGCGTTCTTATCAGGGTGAAGATCTTTAGCTAGTTTGCGATAGGACTTTTTGATTGCTGAGGCATCAGCATCTTTGGAAACACCCAGGATTTTGTAGTAATCCTTTTCGTACAAATCTTTTGCAGCCATGGTGTCTCCCTTCTGCTTTACAAATTATTGATTACGGCGTGGTTGCCGGCGTGGGGTCAGCCACACTGACAATTGCAGCGCGAATGATTCGACCCGCAAATTCATATCCTGGTTGAAATACTGCGATACAAGTCGATGTTGTCACTTCATCACTGAACTCATGGGCAATTGCTTCGTGTCGAGTTGGATCAAATACATCGCCAGCTTCGCCAAACGGTTTTAGCCCAAGGCGTTCAACTGTTGCTTCAAGTGTCTCGCCAACACTTTTGAAGGCACCTTCAAGTTCGCCATGTGTGCGAGCACGTCCGATGTCATCAATTACCGGCAACAACTGCGCCAAAGTATTTGAAACCACTAAATCGCGAGTTAAATCCCGATCACGTTCAACGCGCTTACGATAGTTTGCAAACTCAGCTTGTAACCGCTGTAAGTCAGCAGTTAACTCAGCCACTGGATCACTTGGCGTTTCTTGCTCCGAAACTGGAGCCTCCTGCTCACCCGAGGGTGTGCGAGGAGCTCCAGTTTCTGGATCAAGCTTGCGCTTATCAGTGACCTTGACGCCTTGTGGTGCTACGTCTTGGTCGTTTTCGCTCATACCTTTTCGTTCTCATCTACGATTTCGGCATCTACGACATCGTCATCGCCGGCTGCCTCTGTTTCGCTGGCATCATCCTGGGAATTTGCATACATTGCTGCGCCCAGTGCTTGGCTGGCAGTTGCGACTTTCTCAACTGCAGCCTTGATTGCTGCGATGTCTTCGCCAGCGATAGCTGCCTTTAGTTCAGCAAGTGGTTCGTCAACATTTGCCTTGGCATCTGCTGGAACTTTGTCGCCACTTTCCTCAAGGAACTTTTCAGTCTGGAAGATTAGAGATTCAGCTTGGTTACGAATTTCAGCTTCTTCGCGGCGCGCACGATCTTCATCAGCATGTGATTCAGCATCGGCCATCATGCGATCGATCTCTTCCTTAGAAAGAGCGCCACCGCCTGTGATAGTCATCGACTGTTCTTTGCCAGTTCCTAGATCTTTAGCTGATACGTGCACAATGCCGTTGGCATCAATGTCGAATGCAACTTCAATCTGTGGGACGTTACGTGGCGCTGGAGGCAAACCAGTTAGCTCGAAAGTTCCAAGCTTCTTGTTGTAAGCCGCCATTTCACGTTCGCCCTGGAACACCTGAATCAAAACCGATGGCTGGCTATCTTCAGCAGTTGTGAAGATTTCCGAACGCTTGGTTGGGATCGTGGTGTTGCGCTCGATCATCTTGGTCATGAGGCCACCCTTGGTTTCGATACCAAGTGATAGCGGTGTCACATCAAGAAGAAGAACATCCTTAACTTCACCGCGAAGTACGCCAGCTTGAAGCGCAGCGCCGACGGCAACAACCTCATCAGGGTTTACGCCCTTATTTGGTTCGCGGCCGCCAGTAAGCTCCTTAACCAAATCAGTTACTGCCGGCATACGAGTTGATCCACCGACAAGAACTACGTGATCGATGTCACCAACTTTTACGCCAGCATCTTTAATAACTTGGTTAAACGGTGACTTAGTGCGATCGATTAGATCGGACGTCATCTTCTGGAAATCTGCACGAGTCAGATTTTCATCAAGGTGAAGTGGTCCGGCATCAGATGCAGTTATGTAAGGAAGGTTGATACTTGCCGACTGGGAAGAGGACAATTCAATCTTTGCTTTTTCAGCTGCCTCACGCAGACGTTGCAACGCAACTTTGTCTGCTGAAAGATCAACACCATTTGAATTCTTGAACTGGGTAACTAAGTGATCAACTACGCGCTGATCCCAATCGTCACCACCGAGGTTGTTATCGCCACTTGTGGCTTTAACTTCCACGATGCCTTCGCCGATCTCAAGAAGTGAAACGTCGAAAGTTCCACCGCCAAGGTCAAACACCAAAATTGTTTGATCCTTGTCGCCCTTATCTAATCCATATGCCAGCGCTGCTGCAGTTGGCTCGTTGACAATACGCAATACGTTAAGCCCGGCGATCTGTCCGGCATCTTTAGTGGCCTGACGTTGGGCATCGTTGAAGTAAGCCGGAACAGTAATAACTGCGTCCGTTACGGTATCGCCAAGGTAAGCCTCAGCGTCACGCTTTAGCTTTTGCAAAATACGTGCCGAGATTTCTTGGGCGTTATATTTCTTACCGTCGATGTCTACGTTCCATTTTGTGTCACCCATGTGACGCTTTACGGATCGGATCGTGCGGTTTACGTTGGTGACAGCCTGACGCTTGGCAACTTCGCCAACTAGCACTTCACCATTTTTCGCAAATGCGACAACACTTGGTGTGGTGCGGGCGCCTTCTGCGTTTGCAATGACGACGGCTTCGCCGCCCTCAAGTACTGAAACCACCGAATTTGTGGTTCCTAGGTCGATTCCTACGGCTTTAGCCATTTTGTTTCCTCCTATAAGGGTGTTCGCCTTAGTCATACCCGACTCACCGCACCTGAAACCTACGGCATCAGATACCTTGAGTCGGGTGGACTCAAGGACTTTTATCATAACTAAAAAGGAATTATTTGCAAAATCCACCGAACTTCTGTGGATAACTAAGCAATTACTGGCGTGCTACCGGCCCAAAAGTAGGGTCAAAAACGATCCAACATACATTAGGGGCCCAAGCGGAATGTGGCTTTTTCTATCTAGCTTTCGAGAAAGCAGGCCAATTAAACTAATTATCCCAGCAAGCAGAAAAGTCACTAGTAATGAAATCAGCCAGGCATTTGGTTGGAACCACCCGATGATCAATCCAACTGGGATGGCAAATTTAACATCACCCATACCTAGTTGGCCTCTACTTAATATGTAGAGCAATACGTAAGCTGTAAATATTTTTCCAAGAGTTTGACCAGATTGTACGAGTGCACTAAAGGTTCCAATTGCAAAGCAGTAGGTGATCTGAAGTGCGAGTATTCCAGCCGTACAAATTGCAATAAGCCGATTTGGAAGTCGGTAGGTTCGCAAATCAATTAGTGACAGTCGACCGCCGACAACTAAAAATACAAGCAGTGGCGCTAGCTGAAGCGCATCCATGCCCATAGTGAACTTTACATGCCGGAAAAGGCACGAGTAATAGAAACCATAGCTGGGCCAAGAATCACAATAAAGATTCCGGGAAGAAAGCACAGCATAACTGGCCCCAGAATCTTTACTGGCACTTTTTGGGCCTGCTCGCGCGCCCGATCTCGCCGCTTGCTGCGCATTTCTCGTGCTTGTTCTTGAAGTACCGTAGAAATCGGAACACCGAGCTTGTCGGCTTGAATTACTACTGAAACAAAACGTTTCAAATCACTATTATTATTTCGAGTAGATAAGTCTTGCAGTGAAGCAATCAATGATTGGCCTAACTGCATTTGTCGCAAGACACGTGCGAACTCATCGGAAATAGGACCTTCAAGAATCAGTGATACTTGTGCCATCGAAGCCTGAAATGTTAAGCCTGACTCGACACATAGATTCAGAATGTCGATTGCATCCGGTAGGGTTCGATCAAGTTCCAACGATCTTTTCGATCCAGTGTTAAATGTCAATACATCGGGCAAAAAGAACCCTAAAGCGCTTGCAATAAGAATTATGAATATTCCTCGCAAACCAGCATCCAGTTGAGTCAGTAAGCCGTAAGAAAATCCAATTATGGTGCCTACTACTTTCCGCCTAACAAGCACGCGATAGGCATTAATGTCTTGCTTGCCCGTCGCCACCAACCGAATGCGTATACGCTTTTGGTAACTTTGTGAAATCAGCAATTCACCAATTGCATCGATTATATTCTTCTTATAAAACTGAGCTACATCCTCAGACATTTCTTCGATTGTAGGCACGTACGAATTTAGTAAACTTGTAACGGTCTTTTTATATTGTTTCCTTGTCCGATTTAATATCAGCAATAATGCCCCGGCCAAAAAAATAAATGTTGCTACCCAGACAAGCAGCGAAAGTGACAGCGCAGACATTTATCTAAGCCTTCACTGTCACTACAGAACGAATCCAGAACCAACCAGCCGTCACCAGCATTCCGAAAACCGCAAGCATTATCATCCCAACAGTTTCTGTCCAAAAAATCTCCACGTAATCTCGGCGACTAAGGCTCAAAAAACCAAAGATTCCCAGAGGCAGTGCCAGCAACACATAGGCTGACAATCTGCCCTCCGCTGACAAAGTGCGAATTTCCCGCTTCAATTCAGCGCGATTTCTGATAGTGACTGATGCAGTGTCGAGGATCTTAGACAGGTTCCCACCGACTTCACGTTGAATTCGAATGGCAGCGATTGTCCATTTTAAGTCGTCGCTCTCCATCTTTTTGGCCACTCTCATAAGTGCTGCATCTAACGTCGAGCCAACTTGCACTTCGGCTAAAGCTCTACGGACTTGTTTTTCAACTTCGCCGTATCCATCTCCAACCGCAGATTCGATTGCTTGAGCAAAGGTTAGGCCAGCTCGCAAGCCACTTGCAATGATTGTTAAGAAATCTGCCAGCCGCTCTTCAAATTCTCGCTTTCGCGCACCGTTGCGAGATTTCAAAAAAGATTTCTGGATAAAAAATACTGCAATTAAGGAAAAGGTCACACTAATTGCTGATGGGCTGAAAATGATTGTTAAGCCAAAAGCAATAGACAGGCCACCGATGATCCAGTACGTTATCCATAGCTCGGAACTCATTGCAATTCCAGCACGATCCAGTTTGTCGGCAATGCCCGGGAAAAGAGTTGACTTTTTAGGGCCCAAAGTTAAGAGTTTCGGTCGTTTAATGTTTCGATCTGAAGGTACATATTCAGTACGTTTTTTTGCTTTAACGGCTTCTGCAGTTGGTACGAAAGACATAGTATATTTATCGAGCATTTTAACAAGTTTAAGAACTTGCCTCCTGTGATTCAATATTCGAATGCCAATTAAAAGCAGCCCTAATATCAGAATGAGAGCCGCTACCTTGAGTAATTTAATTACCTCAGAATTTGTGAGCGCAACAATTAAAGGAGCACTCACTTCTGGAGTTGCTGTGTCTGGTGTAGGCGTTGCTGCGTCTGGGTTAGGAGTTGCTGCGTCTGGTGTAGGCGTTGCCAAAACTTTGGTAAATACCTCTGCTAGTTGTGCCGCGTCGACATTCTGCAACAAACTGCCGTTTCCTGCCTGAACAAATTCTGTAAGGATTCCAATTTCTTCGGTAGCATCACCAACTGTTACTACGTCGAGGGAAACTTGGCTATTACTTAGGGCAGTAACCACTTCAGTTGGTATGGCTTTACTGTCAGTGTCATCACCATCCGTTATCACTACAATTCTCGCGGTTGCTCCAGACTCAATTGAGTTAATAGCAGATATAATTCCATCATAAAGAGCGGTGCCACCATCAGGTTTTACCGCACTCAAGGCATCACTCAAGACCAAGAAGTCCAGAGTAGGTGGAATAACCAGTACTTCATTCGAGTTAAAAGTCACTAAACCAACTTTTATACCGGAAGGCACCGTACTCAAGAAAGTTTTTCCTGCCTCAATTGCCGAAGTAATTTTGGCGCCCTTCATTGAACCACTTGCATCTAGAACCAATATGACAGTTTCTGGCAAAGCTGCATTCGCAGTGGTGATACCTATTGGATTCGCAAACAGCGCAAGCGAAGTTAGTAAGGCCCGAAGCCACAGCTTCATCTTCGGAAATACTCCGCAGATAGATGCACATCTCGTTGCGCTAAACGATCAAGGAATTCAGGCATAATTCCAGTAGGAAGCAACTTTCCTATTACACCACCTGAATTTGAATCAGAATAATCAAAAGAATATAAATCTTGCATCACGATGGTTTCACCCTCTAAACCCGTGATCTCACTAATTTTTGTAATGCGGCGAGAGCCATCCCGCATTCTTGACTGTTGAACCACAACGTTAACAGCGTTCTTGATCTGTTCGCGGATTGCCCTTACTGGAAGATCCATACCTGCCATCAAAACCATCGTTTCAATTCTGGAAAGGGCGTCGCGCGTAGTATTCGCGTGAACTGTGGTTAAAGAACCGTCGTGACCAGTATTCATTGCTTGCAACATGTCTAGCGCCGCACCATCACGAACTTCGCCCACAACAATTCGATCCGGCCGCATCCGAAGCGAGTTCTTGACTAGGTCACGAATTGTGACTAACCCTTTTTCTTCGCTATTTGTTGGTCTAGTTTCCAATCTCACGACATGCGGTTGACTAAGGGAAAGCTCGGCCGCATCCTCAACCGTAATAATTCTTTCGTCATCTGGAATGAACGAAGACAAAACGTTTAAGGTTGTCGTTTTTCCTGAACCTGTACCGCCACTAATAACCATGTTTAGTCGACCTTGCACGCAAGCCGCCAACACGTCCATAGCATTTTGCGAAATAGTTTCCATAGCCACTAAGTCACGGCTGGTAAACGCATCTTCACTGAATTTACGAATGGTCAACGAAGATCCGTCCAGCGCAATTGGTGGAACTACCGCATTCACACGGCTACCGTCAGCCAGGCGAGCATCAACCATTGGACTTGATTCATCGACGCGCCTACCAACACTGCTTACGATCCGATCAATGGTGCGCCGTAAATGTTCTTCATTAACAAATGTCATTTGTGATGGAAAAATATTTCCATCACGCTCGACAAATATTTTATCGAACGCGTTGACCATGATTTCACTAACGTTCGGATCACGTAGCAGTGGTTGAAGTGGCCCAAGGCCTAAAATTTCATCTGTAATTTCCTGTGTCATGCGAGCGCGATCCGAACCAGATAGTGGTCGATCTATGGCACCCAAAACTTTAGTAGTCGCATCGAATACGTGCTTTTCTAGAATCTCAATATCGACCTGGTCGCCATACAGCTGCTGCCCCAAGATTTCTATTAGCTCCTCATGGACTCGAAGCTTAATATCTTGTTCGTCATTAATTGCAATATCCTGCACAATCTGACGTAAATTTTGCGCCGCAATAACTTGTTTTGCATCAGCTGCATCGTTTCTTGATAAGCGATCCGCCAAAGTCATTTGTTGACCCCCCGCTTATTCCGGAACCTACGAACGGGTATTTCGCTAGGTCTATCGAGTATTAAATCAGCCAAGGACTGAACTGCTCTACTTACTGGATGCTTGGGGTCAGAACCAAAGAGCGTTGTGCCATGATTTACCGATGTTGGAACGGCAACGCTCGAAGGTATTTGAATTGCAACAGTCGATCCGATAGCTCGTTCTACATCATCGACAGTGAGGCCTGAGTTTAAATCACTTTGGTTCACGATGTAGATTCGTTTACTTTTCGGGAGACCAAGTTCATCCAAAGTGCTACTTGAAACGCGAAGATTTTTAAGTGTCGGTACCTCGAGAGTCGTCATTAACACATGAAGGTCAGCAATATCAAATGCTTCTAAAATTACATCTGTGAATGCGGGCGATGAATCTATAACTACAAAGTCATAAATTTCACGCAACTCTGTTAAAACTATGCGACATAATTCACCAGTTATATATTCGGCATCAACAGGATTAGGTGGCGCGAGCAAAACGTCGAAATTTGGTTTATAATTTATTACCAATGAAGATAACGCCTGTTTATCTAAATCATCTTTCATTTCGACCGCGTTTGAAATAGATTTAGTTGGATCAATACGCAATGCAATTCCTACATCGCCAAACTGTAAATCAAGATCAACTAAACATACGGTGCCGCCAGAGGTTACAGATAATGCTTCTGAAAGATTAGTTGAAACTGTTGTTTTACCACAGCCACCTTTCGCAGAAAAAACCAGAATGGTCTTGCCTAATTTCTGAATTGGACTTGAATCCACGAAAGCAGAAAACTTACTCGAAAGTGCTTGTGATCGCTTTACGGCACTTAAGATTTCAGCTGAATCATCTGCGTTTATAACTTCTCGAATCCCGGATCGAATGGCAAGATTGAGAGTTGAAAGGTCAACGCGTCGTCGCGTAAGTAAAATTCCAAGACTTGGTCGAGATATTCGAAACTTCTCAGCCAAATTCATGGCTATGTTCAAATCGATATCTGGACCAACAATTACTAACGCTTCATCAGGATTAGCCGATAGAAATTCATCCAGTTGTACAACTGATTCAACAAAAAGCGTATCTTTACCTAATGTGAATCTAAATCTCTCGTTGATCTCGGGGCTGTTGGCAAAAACAAGAGCCATTAATTTACTCCTAAGAATATGGTTTCGTCATTTACACCAGCGCCTGGAATGACTTGAGTGTCAGCGCTTAATAATCCGAAGTAGAGGGTTCCAGTTTGAATGGCGTGTACCAGCCGCTCCGCTTCATTCTGAGTAACTGCTAATGTCACCAAGAACATTGTGGTTTCGGTTATTGTGGCATCTACTTCTTCCACAGCCGTGTAACCAGCTATACCTAATACTTGAACTTTCGTGAGAAGCACCCGCGTTTCTCGAACTGGAATATCGCCAGCAGTTTCAGCTGGGATATCGCCAGCAGTTTCAATGGCGGCCACGGTGTTAAAAACTGTAATGAACAAACCTGGCCGCAGGAAACTCCCAACTTTAGCTGGATCAGATAGCTCAACCGAAATTGCAATTTTTCCTGAGGGTACTGACAGCGGTCCTTCCAAAATTTCTGTAGGTGATGGCTCCGGAGTTCCGGATTGTAAGCTAACACCCGTTGGGGCTGTTATCGGAACTTCATCTAAATTTGAATTTGTGCGAAATACCAAAACCGCAACTACGCTGGCAATTATTGCGGCAATGATTAAGTATCTGGTTGTAGTTTTCATTTGTACCCTCCTAAGGAATCAAATTAAAGGCAAGAGGGCCAAGTGATGGAGCGTCTGAGCCTCCCGAAATATTACCTGAAGGTGGTGTACCCTCTAGGAACTCACCCGCCACGCATAAATCCTTACCATTACATGCCGCGTCCGCGTCAACCCAGGTCGTGCCACCATAAAGAGGATCTGCAGGGTCAAAAATAGGATTCTCAGAATCCCAATTTACGTCACAGTTGTTGCTGCTTTTGCATCCAGTTGAGAGTGGTGGGTTAACGGTATACGCAGTTAACTTGAATCGCACAAATGAAATCACTGTGAGTTCTAAATTACCATTCACATTTTCAGAAGCACCGTAAATAGGTATGTAGATTGGCTCTGCCGCGGTGATAAGCGATTTAAGCTTTCGGCCAATACCGTCACACAATAGTTTTGGCGCGCTGGCACCATTTGCATATATAATTTTTTCTCCGACGCTTAAAGTGGTTCCCTCTATGCAATTGAGATCCATACCTGGAATGCTAACTGGTGCCACACCTTTATGAGTTCCAGCTTTGCTGAAAAGTTTCCCATTCAAATCCACTATTGAGCACGGGCCACTCGCACTCAGAGACCATGGTAGAACCACTTTGGGTGTGCCTACGGAAGAGCTCGTCGGTGGTTCCCAATTGCAAATAGATATGGCAAGTGGCGTAGTTACCTTCATTGATGAAGGTCCACCCCAAATCCCTTGCGAGCATCCACGTATAGTCCAATTTCCATCATCCGAACTTGCTCCAAATAATCGAGCAAATGTTGGTGACAGTGCGGATTTATTAGAAATCGTTAGCGTTTGCGAACGTACCCTGACGAAATTCGAATCAGCCAAAGCAGTTGTTGGTGTGAGGCAATCTCTAATGTCACCGACTAAATCTGTGCACGGATCAAAGCCTTCGGGGGTTCCACAAATTTCAATAATTTCAGTATTCGAATCAGGTGAATTATTTTCGGTATAGGAACTTGGAATCGTTGGTGCGCAAATTCCCCCCGTGGCGCAACTCTGAGTTAAGTACCCAGCAGATGCATCGGCAACATTTTGCACAACCCTGCGCTCAAGAAACAATTGACCAGCATCAACAACTAAGGCAAATGTGCCTGCCATAACCCCAACCAGGACAACAATAGCGAAAATAGCAGTAGTGGCGCCCGCTTCATCAGATATCGATCTTGCGAATTGGCGGCGTTTTAGAAAGCGGAGCATAACATCTGTCCTTTACTTTGCAGCTGCATGCCGCCGCTGTTTGCAAGTGTGGAATTAGGTGAGAAAATCTTCACGAGTCCTCCTGGGGTGATCCATTTAAAATTAATCGCTACTGTCACCTCAGTTGATTCGTTGGTAAGCGTTGGGGTACAGGTTGTAACTGAAGTCACTACTAATTGGGAGGCACTCAGCGAGGACATAACCGCAACTCCAGGTGAAGAAGCATTTGTGCGATTGGCTACGTCTAAAGGAGCCACTGACAGCGAACTCCAACGAGCTGCTTCCCTGCTTGCCGCGTTTAGACTAATTTGGACAAAGAAAAGCCGGCCAAAATCAATCAGCAAAACTATTAAGAGGATCAGCAATGGAAAAATTATTGCGAATTCAACTGCCGCCGCTCCCCTGTTGTCCAAAAGCGTTGCTCTTTTTAAACCCTTTTTAAACATGCTTAACCTCATGATCTATGAAGTCAAGCATGTTTATTAAAAGACAGTACTATGAGCAGTTGTTTGCATTGGGGGTTGCTAAGCATTTCTGAACGCCTGTAAAGGTATCATTTAACGTTCCACCCAATAGTTGAACCGCAACAATAATTACCACAGCGATCAAACCTACGAGTAAGCCATATTCGACAGCAGTTGCTCCACGATCTTGACTCGCGAAGGATTGGAATTTTGCAAATAACTTCGTCATTTTCTTTTACCTCTCTTTGGGGAAGAATTTCTCCTAGTTGCAATTTAACCACGGATAACTTGATGACCACGGAAACCTTGCACTCTAAGTATCCAATTTTCAAACTACTTGGTCAATGGAGAGGCGAATTGTCCGTTAAGTCCAAAGTGATTCAACTTAGCAACTTACTGACCTCATCCTGGATTAGCCTTATTCCATGCGCGTAGCCCAATTTGATGCCTTTGGACAATGCTTACATCTAGCCGATCGTGATGTCCCAGTAGCTCGCCCGCACGGGGTAGTCATTCAGGTTCTGGCAACTGGGCTATGTCGAAGTGATTGGCATGGCTGGCAAGGTCACGATTCTGATATCACTGAACTTCCGCATGTTCCTGGCCATGAATTCGCTGGCATCATTTCCGAAATTGGCTCAGATGTTAAGAATTGGAAAATTGGCGATCGTGTGACTGTGCCATTTGTTTGCGGCTGTGGTGATTGCATCGATTGCAAAGCGGGTAATGCACAAGTTTGCTTATTTCAATGGCAACCAGGATTTGACGGACCAGGATCTTTTGCTGAGTACGTTCGCATCCCGCATGCGGATTTTAATGTCGTAGCGCTTCCAGATTCCATGACGTTTGAAACGGCAGCAGCGTTAGGTTGTCGCTTTGCCACTTCGTATCGCGCCGTTGTGCACGTCGGAAAAGTTCATGCTGGTGAGCTCGTCGCAGTCTTTGGCTGTGGTGGCGTGGGTCTTGCTGCCGTAATGATTGCAAAGTCACGCGGCGCCACAGTTGTTGGAATAGATACTTCTAATCCTGCGCGAGATCGGGCCCGCTTAGCTGGCGCTGATTATGTCTTAGATTCCATTCACGATGATGTTGTCAAAGAACTTAAGAAACTCAATCCAGCTGGCGCAGATTTAACTATCGACGCTCTTGGCAGTATTGCCACTAGCAAATTGGCTATTGAATCTTTACGTCGACTAGGTCGACACGTGCAAGTTGGTTTATTGCCACCCGCCGAAGTCAAAGATCAGGCAACGATTCCGATGCACACTGTGATTAGCCGTGAATTAACAGTTATGGGAAGTCATGGAATGTCAGCTGCGCACTATCCACAGATGCTCCGTGAAATTGCCGATGGCACATTACGTCCTGACACTTTGGTGGAACGCACAATTACTTTGGAACAAGTGCCCGATGCGCTTGCTGGCCTGGGCTCCAGCCCATTGCCGGGTATCACCATAATCAAGCCATAAGCATTGCTAGCCTGTAAACATGGTTAGAGTTTCTGCAGATTCCTTAGAGGTTTTACGTAAGCGCACCAGTGCGAAGTGGCGAACTTTTCCAGATGATGTTTTGCCGCTGCCGGTTGCCGAAATGGATTTCCCAATTGCAAAACCGATTCGCGATGTATTAATCGACATGATCAAGCGCAGCGATACTGGATACTCCGGAATTGCACCGGAACTTCCGCAAGCTTTTGCAAACTATGCAAAACGCAATTGGGACTGGACTGTAAACAAAGATCAGTTTTACTTGGCTACTGACGTTGGCGTTGCTGGGGTGGAAGTGTTACGGCTATGGACCGAACCTGGTGACAAAGTTGTAGTTAATTCACCCGTCTACTTAAACTTTTTTACTTGGATCAAGGAAGCAAAGTGTGAAGTAGTTGATGTTCCGCTTGCGCGCATGGGCGATGAATGGGCGCTGGATCTAACTGCACTAGAAGATGCTTTTGCCGCTGGGGCAAAGGCTTACATTCTGTGCCATCCACATAATCCAGTAGGTCATATCTTCACTTTGGACGAACTAGAAAAGATTGCTGAGCTCGCTAAGAAATATAATGTGTTGGTCATTAGTGATGAAATCCATGCTCCATTAATTTTCTCCAAAGCCAAATTCATTCCTTATCTAAATGTCAGCGATACTGCGCGCGAGACTGGACTTTGCATTACCTCGGCAAGTAAGGCATGGAATCTTGCTGGATTGAAATGTGCGCAAATAGTTGCGGATAATTCTTCAATCAATGATCGCTTATTACAGTTACCGATAGCTTCACCGTGGCGTACTTCGTTACTTGGGGTGTGGGCAAGTATTGCTGCGTATAACCAAGGTGAATCATGGCTAAGAGCAGTTCTTAAAAATATTGATGACAACCGTCATTACCTGGCTAAGTTGCTTAAGAAGCACTTACCAAAAGCAAAGTACACAGTTCCTAATAGCACATACCTAGCCTGGATTGATTTGAGTGCATACGGTCAGGAAAATGTTGCAACTTTGCTTCTAGATAAAGGCAGAGTTGCCTTGAGTAATGGCACTGACTTTGGTGGGGTCGGCAAAGACTTTGTTCGCTTTAATCTGGCAACCAGCAAAGAAATCATCAAAGAAGCTGTTATCCGCATGGCAAGTGTGCTCGAGGAGTAAATGTCTCACCTTGGAATGATCACCGTTGTGGTCGATGACTACGACACAGCAATCGATTACTACACAACCGCACTTGGATTCACTTTGGTGGAAGACACCAAGATGTCTGAGACTAAACGTTGGGTTGTTGTCGCACCTGATGAAAATCAAGGCGCAGCTTTGTTACTCGCGCAGGCGGCGTCACCAGAGCAGAGCAGAGCGATTGGAAATCAATCTGGTGGGCGAGTCATGTTTTTTCTTTACACCGACGACTTTGATCGCGACTATGCCCGCATGGCCAAACATAATATTGCGTTCACCGAAGAGCCACGTTACGAGGAATTTGGCAAGGTCGTCGTGTTCGCCGATAAGTATGGCAACAAATGGGATTTCATCGAACGCAAAGGTCAGTAGTTATGAATTCAGTGTTGGGTTACGAAATCAAAACTCCATGGGGACCAATTGCAACCTTTGTTGATGTCAGTAAGGAACCCGTAGTAATCGGCGCAGCGTTTAGCGACATTCCAAAATTCTTAAAGAAGTCTGGGCACAAATTAAGCATTGTTGAATTTAAGTCCGATTCAAAACTTGCTGGTGTTAGCGCAATCGTAAATGACTGGATCGCTGGTGATGTGGATGCTTTCAACGCCCTTAAAGTTCGCCAACCTGGTGGCGAGTTCACCCAAGCAGTTTGGAAATCGCTTCGCAAAGTTCGTGGTGGCACTGTTATTTCCTACGCTGACTTGGCTGCGAAAGCTGGTCGGCCGTTAGCAGTTCGCGCTGCTGGAACTGCAATGGCAACAAATTTGATCGCGCCAATTGTGCCGTGTCATCGAGTAGTTAAAACAGGTGGTGCGTTAGGCGGTTATGGTTTCGGTATTGAATTGAAGGCCAAGCTTTTGCAGCACGAAGGCTTTAACCTCTAACGGCAATTAATTTTTGCTTCGATAGACTTGCGGAAATAATCGCAAAGGTACTTCAGGAGCAGCAATGACAATTACCAAGGGCTACGCAGCCTTAACACCAAACGGGAAAATTGAGCCTTGGGAGTTCCAGCGCCGCGATGTCGGCGCTAACGATATTTCAATTGACATTGAATTTGCCGGAATCTGTCATTCTGATATCCACCAAGTTAAAGAAGAGTGGGGCGCTGCCAAGTTTCCCATGGTGCCTGGGCATGAAATTGTCGGCACAGTTGTTGCAGTTGGCACAGATGTAAAAAAGTTCAAGGTTGGTGACATCGCTGGTGTTGGTTGTTTTGTTGATTCATGTGGCGAGTGTGAATACTGCCTAAACGGTAACGATCACTGGTGCCTTGATAACTCAGCGTACACCTACAACGGTATGGAACGCGATGGCGTGACACCTACCTACGGTGGTTACTCCAAGAACATTGTGGTCAAAGCGGACTATGCCTTGAAAGTTCCAGCTCACTTAGATCGCGCCGGTACTGCGCCACTGCTTTGCGCAGGCATCACAACTTATTCCCCACTTCGCCATTGGAACGCTGGACCGGGCAAAAATGTTGCAGTGCTTGGATTGGGTGGACTAGGACACATGGCAGTAAAGATCGCTGTCGCAATGGGAGCCCGAGTTACGGTTTTAAGTCACAGTGCAAGCAAGCGCGAAGACGCGCTGGCAATGGGAGCTCATCACTTCGTTGACACCAGTGACCGCGTTGCCTTAAAAGAATTGTCTAACACCATCGACATCATCATCAACACTGTTTCGGCAGACATTGAACTTCGTCGCTACATCAACATCTTGCGGCAATGGGGATCACTCGTTGTCGTTGGGGCACCAGGAAAGCCATACGCAATTGATGGTTTTTCGTTAATGAATCGCCAGCTCAGCCTGTCGGGTTCGAACATTGGAAGCATTAAAGAAACTCAAGAAATGCTTGATTTTTGCGGTGAGCACAACATTACAAGTGACATCGAAGTCATTGCAGCCAGTGAAATCGATGCTGCTTACGATCGGGTGCTAGCTAGTGATGTTCGCTACCGTTTCGTCATTGATACCGCCACAATTTAGTACGCTCTCGGTATGACTAATCAACGTAGCGTTTTAGTAACCGGTGGTTCACGCGGAATTGGTGCCAGCATTGCAAAGCACTTTGCAACACAAGGGGATCGCATTGCGGTTCATTACAGCGCTAATGGCGATCTAGCTAAAGAAGTTCTTGCTGGCCTTCCTGGAACTGGGCACATTGTTGTGCAGGCAGATCTTCGAGATGCTGCTGCTATTAAAACCATGGTCGATCAAGTGGCAAAAGAATTTGGTCAGATAGATATTTTGATTAATAATGCGGGGGTATTTTTTGATCACCCAATTGAGTCTTCAAGTTATGAAGTTTGGCAGCAGGCTTGGGCTGATACTTTAGGCATTAATTTAGTTGGCGCAGCCAACGTGACTTGGTGCGCGCTGCAACACATGCCACGTCATGGTGATTCTCGAATCGTAAACGTTGGATCTCGTGGCGCATTTCGCGGTGAACCAGTAAGTCCGGCGTACGGCGCAAGTAAAGCTGCAATTGTTGCCTTTGGTCAATCAATTGCCAAAGCCCTTGCACCCGAAGGCATTGGCGTAACAACATTAGCTCCTGGATTTGTGGATACCGAAATGGCAGCAGTCTTACTTGATGGTCCAACTGGGGATGAAATTCGTAATCAAAGTCCATTTGGTCGCGTTGCTGAGCCGGATGAATTAGCACGTGCTATTTATTTCTTGGCTTCGAAAGATTCGTTGTGGGCAAGTGGAGCGGTGCTCGACTTCAACGGCGCTTCTTACTTAAGAATGTAATTTTATATTTTTGGTGAAGTGAACTCTGGTGGAAGATCGCCAGTGCGCTTCAAGCGCGAAATCGCAGCAACTTCCAATGGCGAAATTGGTCCAAGAGCTAGGCGCATGGCTCGCAACAAGCCACGAGTTATCGGGCCGGCAACATTTAAACTCTTGCCCTTAAGCCCAAGCATTGCTTGTAAGTCTGCGGGTATCGAAGCAACTGCGCCATCAAACATTCGGTCATACGCAATTAGCGCAGCGCGCGATAACGGCGGCTTACGAATAAATTCCACAACTTGCTTAGTGGTTTCACTCGTCGAAAGAATTCCCTCGTCTTTATATCTTTTTATTTCGGCCTTTAATTCTGCGCGAGACATCGGTGCGTTTGTGAGTCCAAGTGGCACAACAGATTTTGACCACTGGGAAACGTATTCATCTGCTCCACCGGGAATTTTTTCTTCGCCGAAAAGCTCATGTGTCGTTAAGAATGAATCAGTAAAAGCGATGTGTACCCAGGCAAGTAAATCTGGATCAGCTGCCTTGTAATCTTTAGTAACACCAGCACCAGTCACATACTGACCTTTTACGTGATCATGCATGCGATTTACCCGAGTTGACTCAGCTTCCAAGGCCTCAGCGGATCCGAACGTTGCAATTGTTAACCACCTGGTGGTTCCCGCCAGACGACCAAGTGGATCGTGCTCGTATCTGGAATGTTGTTCAACTCCAGTGAGACTTCCTGGATGGAGAGCTTGCATTAATAATGCGCGAATTCCACCGATTAAAGTGGCGACATCCCCATGAACAACCCATGGTGCATCGTGCGGGAGATATAGTCCTCGGGTTTGCCCGGACTCAACGGCTGCCATCCAAGGTGGAACACCATCTTCGGTATTTGTGATGATGCGGCGAAATCTGGTGCCAAAGCGTTCTTGTAACGCATTTGTCGCCACTGTAATTTCTCCTTAGTTAACGTTGCCTCATAAATCTACGAGAAGAACGCTGCCATCGCAGAACTTAATTATTGCGTGCATGCACGCAGAGTACAAAGTGACAATATGGAGAGTATGGATTACGAACATATCTTCGATTTGCTGGACCAACGCTTTTCTAGTTACAAACTTGATAAGAATATCCCGGGAATTGCTTATGGCTTGATCAAGGATGGCGAGCTAATTCACTTCAATGGATTCGGCGAAACAGTAATTGATTCTCGGGACACTCCGACGCAAGAAAGTGTTTTTCGCATAGCTTCCATGACCAAGAGTTTTACTGCAATGGCAATTTTGTTGCTTCGCGATCGAGGTCTACTTCGACTAGATGATGACATCACTACGTATCTGCCTTGGACCGACAGCATTGGAATCCCAGAATTTGGGCACGTAATTACAATTCGCGATTTACTAACTATGAATGCGGGATTCCCAACAGATGATCCCTGGGGCGATCGCCAAGAAAGTTTGGAAATCGAAGCATTTGATGACTTGGTAAGCCAAGGCCTTTCCTTCACTCGAGCACCTCGCATGGGTTTTGAGTATTCAAATCTCGGTTACGCGCTTCTTGGTCGGATCATTACGGTGACTAGTGGCGTTGATTATTTGGAGTTTGTTGCAAATGAAATTCACGCACCACTAGAAATGTCTTCGACCACATTTCATCAATCAAATGTGGTGCCAGCGCAATTTGTACAAGGTTACGCAGAATTTGCTTCGGGTTTTGTGCCTGAGCCATTAACTATTCCTGGAGCATTTAGCCCAATGGGTGGGTTACTGAGTAGTGTTGCCGACCTTGCTAAATGGGTTACTGGTTTTCAATCCGCTTGGAATGAATCTTCGACTCATCCACTGCAAAGTTGGAGTCGGCGCGAAATGCAAGAACCGCAACGACATGCTCGTACCGCTGCGTCACATGATGATTATGCAAACAAAATCAAGTCAATAACTACTTCATATGCTTTTGGGCTGATGGTCGACGACGATTCGATCTTGGGTCGCTTTGTTTCGCACAGTGGCGGCTACCCCGGCTTTGGTTCCCACATGCGATGGCATCCAGCATCTGGTTGGGGAATTGTGGCACTGGGTAATCGCACTTATGCGCCAATGGTCTTTGCTGCAAGTGAGGCGCTTGCCATGATTGTTCGAGATTTCGTAGTGCCAAAAGTTGTAACTGAATCTGATGTTTGGCAGGAAACTGCTGCTGCTATGTCATTAGTAGAAAAGTTGATAACTGCATGGGATGACGAGATTGCAGATGAAAACTTTGCTAGCAATATGGATCTTGATCAGCCACGCTTGGAGCGAGCCGCTGCAATTGCTCGCATTGTGCTTAGTAGTTCTGGTGTTACTCGGGTGGCTGGCAGTATGACTTCAAATACGCCAGCACATGGAAAGTGGCTCGTTTCAGGTGAATCTGGACTAATTGAACTTGAGTTACTAATGAGCCCGACTCGTCCCGCAAAAATCCAGTCTTTAAAAGTGGCGAAAGCCCCAGATGAGTAAACCATTCCCAGCAGTTGTCTAAGATAAAGAGCGTGCTCACCCAAGTGCACCGATGTACCGAGAGATTTTAGATGTTCAAGCCAAATGGCAAAAAAGCAGCAAACTCTAATCACGCAACCAAAGCTGGAACTCCCGCTCTAGTGCTTGGAGCCACCGGAGTAGTGTTCGGCGACATTGGCACGAGCCCTATCTATGCCATGAAACAGACGTTTTTAATCTCTGGGTCTGAACCGGATCAAATTTTTGGAATAGCTTCCATGATTTTTTGGGCCTTGATGCTCGTAGTTTCACTCAAGTACTTAACTTTCGTAATGCGAGCCGATAACAAAGGCGAAGGTGGAATGCTGGCATTACTTTCATTAATGCCAGAGCACATCCGCTCCCCTAAATCTAGGAAACATTTAGCACTTTTGATTCTGGTGCTTATTGGCACCTCTCTGCTTTTCGGCGATGGCGTACTGACACCAGCCATTAGTGTGCTCTCGGCAACTGAAGGGCTCGCACTTATCAATCCTGATTTAGCGGTAGTAGCCGTTCCAGCTACCGTTTTCATTCTTGCAATTCTTTTTGCCGTGCAATCTCGCGGCACTAACACCATAGGTAAAATCTTTGGTCCAGTTACTTTTGTTTGGTTTGCGCTAATTGGATCTCTGGGTATCTACCGAATTTTGCAACATCCTGAAGTTTTGAAAGCACTTTCGCCAACTTATGCAATTCAATATTTTCTAGACCATGGTTTGCATTCGGTTTTTGTTTTAGCAGCTGTCATTCTTGTGGTAACAGGAGCAGAAGCTCTCTATACCGACATGGGACACTTTGGAGCAAAGCCGATTCGGATTGCTTGGGCAATAATTGTTGGACCAGCATTGGTGTTGAGCTACCTGGGCCAAGCAGCAGTTTTAATGAACGACCCAGCGGCAATTTCAAATCCATTCTTTGCACTTGCGCCAAATAAAACTACGACGTTAATTTTGGTAATTGTTGCCACCGCAGCAACTATCGTTGCATCCCAAGCCTTAATAACTGGAGTGTTCTCACTCTCTCGACAGGCTGTGCAATTGGGATTATTCCCTCGACTCACAATTCGCCACACTAATGCCGATCAAGAGGGACAAATCTATGTCCCCATTGCAAACTGGCTAGTTGGCTTCACCAGCATCGCATTGGTTATTGCATTTAAATCGTCCTCTGCCCTGGCCAGTGCATACGTGCTTGCGATTGCAGGGACTATGTCAGTAACAACAATTGCGTTTACCATCGTGGCGAGACAAGTTTGGAAATGGCCACTTTGGAAAATCGTGCCACTGGCAGCCATCTTTTTATCCTTGGATATTGCATTCTTAATTGGAACTGCAAGCAGATTCTTCGATGGTGGTTGGGTTCCGGTTGTACTAGGCGCATTGATCCTTGCAGTGATGCTAATTTGGCGCGCAGGCAATCGTGCGCTTAATCGAAAGATGCGAGAATCCAGTCGAACTTGGCAAGAAATATATGCTGGATGTGAATCAGGCGAGATCGCAATGGTTCCAGGAGTTGGAATTTTCTTAGCATCACCAGCTGAAGTTGTTCCGTCAGCTTTAATCTCACACGTGACGATCATGCATTCTTTACCTGAATCCGTAATTGTTGTCACGGTAAAATCAGATGCTCAGCCGATCAGTAACACCCCAGTTTTGGTGGATCACATAACTGACCGCCTTTGCTTAGTAACAATTTTCTCCGGGTACATGGAAACGATTGTGATTCCTGAGGTATTACAACGTGAAGTTCTGACAAGTGGAGTTGAAGAAACGGCAACTTACTATTTATCTGAGCGTCACTTCTTAGCTTCTGAAGCGGGAAATTTAGGAAAACGTACTGAGAACATCTTTGAGATCTTGCACCGAAATGCAGTTTCGCCAACTCAGTTCTATGGGCTGCCTTATGGCCGAGTAATAACAATCGGAACTCGAATCGATTTATAAGAATCAAAACTAAAGCCCGCTCCCAAATCTGAGAGCGGGCTTTAGTTTTTGGATTTACTTTCCAGCGTTTAGTAACTCAATTCGCAGGTCAGCAGTTGCCTTATGAGCGGACATACCCTCAAACCCTGCAATTGCTGAGTTATGAGGAGCAACTTGCATAGTGGATTCGCGAGTTGAGGTTTGGTAAGTAACTGGCTTTAAGAAACGACCAACTGACAAGCCGGATGTGTACTTAGCGCCGCCACCAGTTGGAAGCACGTGGTTAGTTCCAGTTGTTCCCTTATCAGCGTAAGAAACTGTGGACCATTCTCCGATAAACAGTGAGCCATAGTTCTTCAAGTGCTTTAAGTAATAGTCATTGTCACCAGTCAAGATTTCCAAGTGCTCTGGCGCCAAAGTATCCATAACTTCAATGGCATCATCTGGAGTCTTAACTAAATAAACCGTGCCATAGTCACGCCAAGCTGGGCCGGCAATGTATTCCGTAGAAAGTTCTGCGAGTTGACGCTTCACTTCCAGAATAACTGCCATACCTAATTCGCGAGATGTTGTAACAAGTGAGGCTGGAGACTGCATGCCGTGTTCTGCTTGACCAAGTAAGTCGCAAGCAACCATCCGGGCATCAGCAGTGTCATCGGCAATAACCGCAACTTCCGATGGACCAGCAAGTAAGTCAATTCCAACGCGACCAAAAAGTTGACGCTTTGCTTCCGCAACATAAGCATTTCCAGCGCCAACAAGAATGTCCACTGGCTTTTCGCCAAGTAGTCCAAAAGTCATAGCTGCTAATGCTTGAACGCCACCAATGATAAATGTGCGATCAACACCAGATAGGTATGCCGAGTAAAGCACAGCAGGATTACCGCCAGACTCTGACATCGGTGGTGTGCAAGCCATCGTCATTGGTACGCCAGCAACTTTTGAAACCCCAACCGTCATGAATGCAGAGGAAAGAATTGGGAAGTTACCAGCAGGTAAGTATGCGCCAACGCGCTCGATTGGAATATATTTCTGACCAAGAACCACACCTGGAGTTGTTTCTAATTCGAAATCAACCAGGTGCTTACGAGTTTCAACTGCAAACATCTTGGTGCGCTCTGAACCAATTTCTAGTGCCTTGCGTAGTTCTGGCGACAAAGTGTCACCAGTTTTTGCTAAGTCAGCAGCGCTAAGTTCAAAATCTTTATCCCACTTATCAAGATCACGGGAGTACTTCTTGACTGCATCAATGCCGTTTTTCTCGATCTCGAGCAACATCCTTGAAACGGTTTCGATTACTTCAGGTAATCGCTGTGCTGGCGGGGAATCTAGTTCTGGGGCCTTAAGTACCTCAATGTCAGCTTTAAGGAACTTCTTGTCGGCTTCGGTAATACGCATTTGTATATGTTACTTCCCTTCTGAGTTATTACGTTGACGTTTTGGTGAAACATGAATTGGAAAACCCAGGCCCACACGAGCAGCTTCGGGCAAAGTCTCACTCATCGATGGATGTGGGTGAATGGTGTCAGCTAAATCTTGCAAACTTGCGCCCATTTCAATTGCCAAAGTAACTTCAGCAATGTATTCCGAGGCGCGGGGTCCAACAATTTGAGCGCCTAAAACAACGCCATCTGTTGTGTGAACCAATTGTGCAAAACCAGCTTTGTCGCCCAAAGTAAATGCCCGTCCAGATGCTGCCATTGGGAACATGGCAAATTGCGCTGAGTAACCAGCTGCGCTTGCTTCTTCCAGCGTTAGTCCAGTCATAGCAATTTCTGGATCACTAAAAATTACCGCTGGGATTGCAGTTGGATCAAAGCGCGCTGCATGACCGCTCAAAACTTCAGCTGCAACGTGAGCTTCAGCGCTTGCTTTATGTGCCAACGCGGGTCCCGGCGTAATGTCTCCGATTGCTGCGATCTTCGGAGTGACCAAAAGATCTGCGCCAACTTCTAGAATTCCACGAGCATTCGGTTTAACGCCTATTACTTCAAGACCCAAGTCATCGGTGTTTGGCGTGCGACCAATTGCCACCACAACATAATCCACAGCTATTTGTGAAGCAACACCGTCAGTTGTCACTGTCAGACATTTACCATCGTCTGAGACAACTGTAGTTTTTGTGCGGACTTCAACACCAATTTCTGCGAGCCTACGGGCAACTGGCGCAACTAATGTTGCTGGCAGTGCTGGCAGAATTCGATCGGCAGCCTCGATCATGAAAACTGTCGAGCCAAGTTGCGCAAGAGCAGTGCCCAGTTCCACGCCAATGTAGCCAGCACCAACAATCGCAATGGTTTTTGGCAAAACCTCCAGTGACAACACGTCTGATGAATCTAGGATGCGGCTGCCGTCATGTGGTAATTCGGCAATCATGGTGGGGCGAGAACCTGTTGCAATGATGGCGTTATTAAATTGGATGTGAGTTGGGGGCGCCTCGCCAAACTCTAGAACACCTTGATCTTTGCGAGTAAATCTAAAAAAGCCTTGTCGGACTTCAACACCGGCAGTTTTAAGTAATTGTCGAACGCCACCATTTAGTCCAGTCACCACTTCATTTTTCCAAGTTTGAAAATCTTTCATGTCAACACTTGGTTGCGCGGAGATTTTCATACCACGCGCTGCCCAATCAGTAATGCTGTGTGTCGCATGTGCGAGTTCAATTAACGCTTTAGACGGGATGCAGCCAACGTTTACACACACGCCGCCCAAGCCGGCCTCGCCATTGCTGTCAACCAAAACTACGCTGCGTCCCAATTGCGCAGCGGCTATTGCTGCAACATACCCACCAGGGCCGCCGCCTATGACAAGTAAGTCAACTGATGAAGGCATTTCTCCAACGACCACGACTACCTACTTATTTTCTAGGAGTGAGAGTGGACGTAATAATAAGTCTGCAATTTCAGAAACAAATGCACCCAAATGTGCGCCATCATTGACCCGATGATCAGCGGCAACAACTATCGGCAAAACCATCCGCACTGTTGGAATTCCGTCAACTGCTAAAACTTTTTCTGTGATTCGACCAAAGCCAGCAATAGCAACTTCTGGCGCATGAATAATTGGGGTTCCGAGCCAAGTGCCAAAGGAGCCAAAATTAGTGAGCGTAAATGTGCCACCACTTAGTTGCGCTAGCGATGCTTTCCGAGATTTTGCTAAGGCAACTAAATTATCTGTTTCCTGCGCAAGTTCTTTTACTGAAAGATTCTGGGCATTTTGAATCACCGGAACAATTAGCCCATCATCGGTTGCAGTTGCAAAACCTAAGTTCACATTTTCAAATTGCGCAATTTCCGCAGCCTCAGAATCAAAGCGAGCATTAAATGTTTTATGTTTTGCAAGTGCCAGCACGCAAGCGCGCATTAAGAAAGGCGTCACAGAAAGTTTTTGTCCTTGCGCCTCGAAATCTTTCGTTAAGTCACTTCGCAAAGCCAGTAATGCTGTGGCATCTATTTCCTTAAATTCCAAAATGTGCGGAATCGTTAGCGCCTGGGACATGCTGGCAGCAATTTGCCTGCGTAAACCGCGAAGTGGAATTACGGTTACACCCGGTCCGAAAACGATTGGCGTAACTTTTGGAGATGTAGTCGGTTCTGCTGTTGCACTGGCAGCCTGAATATCTTCGAAAGTAATCTGACCGTTTGGTCCTGAACCTAAAACATCCTCCAATACCACACCAAGGCTGGCAGCTAGTCGCCTCGTGCTTGGACTGGCAAGCGGGCGAACATTTGTCGCACGCGAGCCGGGTGTCGATGGTGAATCTGATTTATCGTTTGTCGTTACTGCGATTGGAGACGGAGTTGCTGGCGAAGCGTGCGCACTAATGTCATTGGAAACTTCACCACTTGCTTCAATTTTCATCAGAGAGGATCCAACAGCAAGTACGTCACCAGCAACGACACATAGTTCGATCACTTTTCCTGAGACTGGAGCTGGGATTTCAATTTGAGACTTATCCGTTTCAACAACAATTACTGGTTGATCTTCACTGACTAGATCGCCAACTGCTACGAGCCACTCAATTACTTCTGCTTCAGCGATTCCTTCGCCGACGTCAGCAAGTTTGTAATCAACGATCTGGCTCATGCGCTGGTCCTGGCCAAGGCGCCAACTTCCGAAACAACTCGATCAACATCTGGAATGTATAAATCTTCAACGCCACCAAGTGGGTATGGAGTATCTGGTGAAGAGATTCTAATAATTGGGCACTGCAAATCATAAAAACACTCTTGCTGAATAGTTGCCACCAGTTCACTACCAAATCCCCCAGTTAATGGAGCTTCGTGCAAGATTGCGACTCGACCAGTTTTACTTACGGATTCTTTGATGCCAGGTATGTCCAAGGGATTAAGCGAACGTAAATCGAGCACTTCCACGCTGATGCCTTGGGCTGCTAATTCATCTGCGGCACGCTGGGCAACATTGACTGCAGCCGACCAAGCAATCAAAGTTACATCCGTACCAACTTGCGCGATCCGCAACTTGCCAAGCGGGACTCGGTAACGCTCATCGGGAACTTCATCTTTTGTTAAGCGGTAACCCTTTAGCGGTTCCAGAAATAGCACTGGATCATCACATGCCATTGCTTCTGCAAGTAACCCCTTTGCATCATAAGCAGTCGCGGGTGCAACTACTTTCAAGCCTGGGGTGTGGGTGTAGAAAGCTTCAAATGCATCAGAGTGAAGTTCAGGGGTTCGCACGCCACCACCAAATGGTGAGCGAATAACTAAAGGTAAGGAGTGTCGCCCCTGTGATCGATATCGCAGCCGCGCAACTTGCTGACCGATTTGATGAAAAGCTTGATGACCAAAGCCAAGGAACTGCAATTCAATAACTGGACGCAGTCCACTAATTGCTAATCCAATTCCTGATCCAACAATCACACCTTCAGCAAGTGGCATGTCGACAACGCGATCTTTGCCGAACTTAGCTTGCAGTCCATCAGTCGCGCGGAATACGCCACCAAGAACGCCAACATCTTCACCAATTACAACAACTCGGCTATCTTCTTGCATTTCTTGCGTTAAGCATTCGCGGATTGCTTCAATCATTGTTTTTTCGCTCATAAGACGCCGCCATTGCGCTTGGCCCAATCAGCTTGTTGATCCAACATCCGCTGTGGTGGCTCGGCGTAAACATGATCAAATAGCGCATCACTTGTTGCAAGCGGGGTGTTACGCGCGATATTCATTGCAGCATCTACTTGTTCGGCGCAGCTATCGTGCATCTCCTTGGCAAGCTCTTCATTCCAAATACCTTTACTGCGCAGATAATTTTCTATCCGAACAACTGGATCCTTTTGTTGCCACTTCTCAAGTTCTTGTTGATCGATGTACTTAGACGGATCATCAGCTGTGTTGTGTGCGCCGGTTCGATAGGTAACAGATTCAATTAATGTTGGTCCACCACCGGCGCGAGCTTTTGCCACTGCGCTAGCGGTAACTTCGTGGACTGCAAGTAAATCATTGCCATCGACAATTACGCCTTCAACGCCGTAACCAATCGCGCGCTCTGCAAATGAACGTGCGGCAGTCTGTGATTCGCGCGGAGTTGAAATTGCCCAACCATTGTTTTGCAGAAAGAAAATTACTGGCGCTTTAACAATTCCTGCAAGATTTAGACTTTCGTGGAAATCACCTTCTGATGATGCGCCATCACCAAAGAAGGTAATGACTACTCCCTCACCTCCTTGCATCTTTAATCCCCAGGCCAATCCAGTTGCTTGTGGAATTTGAGCAGCTAAAGAAATCTGCATCGGCAACATATTTACTTCCGGCGGAATAGTTCCACCTTTTGGATTGCCCATGAAATAAAGCGCAAAGTTTTCCATTGGATAACCGTGACGAATCAAGGCTGGAAATTCGCGATACTGCGGAACGATCCAGTCTCTTTTTGGATCCAGCGCCGTCGCTGCGCCGACAACAGAAGCTTCCTGCCCCCGAACGGAAGAGAAAGTTCCAAACCGACCTTGTCGTTGCATGCTTGTTGCTTTGTCGTCAAAAACTCGAGTTAAAACCATGTAGCGAAGCGCCTCAATTACCGCAGCATCAGACATTGGAGCCGAGCCAGAATCCAGAATTCCCGATTCACTTAGGCGGCTAAAGGGCGCAATCGGGGCGAAGTCTGGCAAGAAGCGAGAGATGCTCATGTGTGCACTATTCCACGCCCCAACCAGCATTGGCAAGTTGTAAAAGCCTTGACTTGTGCACTTTTTTGCCAAAGAATGATTACTGCATGCAATAGTGCATTCAAAAAGGGCCTTTGGGAGGCACCGTGATCTACCAAGCTCGAACGGGGCAAGTTGCCTACGGTTACGCAATTGGCATGTTGTGTGCGGAGTGGCACATACCTTTTATTCCAGGTGATTTGAATAACGCAGGGACCTTCTCTTTTCCTGTTCGTTATGAATCTGTGAAGGGTGTTTCCGGCGCGGAAGTGCTGCGTGGCAATGGTGAAAATTATGCGCAAATTATGGCTGACGCCGCCAAGAAACTTGAAGCTGAAGGTGTGCGAGCGATAACTGGCAACTGTGGTTTTATGGCTGGCTTTCAAGAGTTTGTGGCTAGTCAAGTAAACATTCCAGTTTTCTTAACGAGCTTGGTGCAAATTCCAATGTTGTTAAACATGTTAGGTAGCAAACATCACATTGGTATTTTGACTGCTAACTCAGCCTCACTCACTGATGGCCTGCTTGCTAATGCAGGGATAACTGATTCATCACGATTAACAATTCAAGGAATGGAAACCTACAACCATTTCAACGATGTAATTTTGAAAGAATTAGGCACTCTTGATGAAGACAAAATGCGAATGGAATCTGTCCAGGCTGCTAAAGATGCAATCAAGCGTGATCCTGCCATCCGGGCATTTATGTTGGAGTGCAGCGACTTGCCACCGTATAGTAAGGCAATCGAAGAAGCCACGGGCCTACCCGTCTTTGATTGGGCAAACTTTATTAACTATGTCTACAACGCAACAGTTCCACGTAGTTACAGTGGAATCGTCTAGATCTAACTAGGAAACAAAAAGGAAAATAATGAGCAACGTCGAAACATTCAATCCAAGTTCACTTGGCCCAGCAATCATGCCTTACTCAAATGCCGCAGTTGCAAATGGTTTTGTTTTTGTAGCCGGACAGGTATCGCTCGATCCAGAGGCAAACGTCGTTGCTCCAAATGATCCATATGAGCAGACCAAGCACATCCTAGGACGAATCAAAGTGATCCTTGCAGAAAAAGGTGCGACCTTAAATGACATCGCATCTACTTCGGTATACATAACGGACTTAGCGCACTTGCCGGAATACAACAGGGCCTGGGCTGAAATCTTTGGAGATCACCGTCCGGCTCGCGCAACTGTCGTATGTGGGTTACTAATTGAAGGACTAGTCGTTGAAGTTACCGCAATTGCAGCCTTGCCATAACGGTTAATCAGCCATAGATTCAAGTAGAAAAACTTAGGAGTCAGCGTGAAAACAATCGTTGTTGGTGGCGGAGTCGTCGGCGTAACAACTGCTTACTACCTTTCTAAAGAAGGTCATGAAGTTGTTGTTGTAGATAAGGCAAACTCAGTTGGATCGGAAGCGACCTCGGTTAACGCTGGACTAATTGCGCCCGGACACTGCTTTGCCTGGGCATCACCAGCTGCTCCAAAAATGCTATTTAAATCATTGCTTGGTGAAAAGACTTCAATACGTGTTAAACCAACTTTGAATCCTCGCTTTTTATGGTGGGGTTTACAATTCATGCGAGAGTGCACTTCCGAGCGCGCTGCAATTAACACTTTGGCCAAAATGCACTTATGTGATTACAGTCAAACCAAATTAGATGAGATTGCACTTGCTGAAGGCATTGACTACCAAGGTGTCGACAAGGGTTTGCTTTATCTCTACCGAGACGCTGCTGAACTTGAACTTGGTATGGGCAAGATGAAATTACTAACTGACAATGGTCAAAAACTTGAGCAATTAGATATGAAGGGTCTGGCGGCTGTTGACCCTGCTTTTGCAAACTCAAAGGTTGAACTAGCGGGCGCAATTCATGCACCTAATGATGGCAGCGGAAACTCTGAGTTATTCACTCAGAAACTAACGGATCTTCTCCTTAGCAAAGGCGTCGAGTTCAAGCTTGGTGTTACTGCAAAATCATTCGTAGCTGATGGTGATCGAGTTATTGGGCTGCAAACTGACCAAGGACTTCTTTCCGCAGACAATTACGTGCTGGCTATGGGAGCTTGGAGTCCGTTCCTATCTCGCACTGTTGGGCAAGACCTTCCGGTTTATCCAGCCAAGGGTTTCTCCATGACTTTTGATCTAAAAGACAAATCCATTGCGCCAGAACTTGGCGGCGTCGATGAAAAAACGCTAGTTGCTTGGTCACCTATGGGTAATCAATTGCGGATGTCTTCCACTGCGCAATTTTCCGGTTTTGATATGTCACACAAACCAGAAGATTTTTCAGCTATTCGTTCAACGGCTAAGGAACTTTGGCCAGATGCTGCTGATTGGGATGGCGGCCGAATGACTGCTGGCTTGCGTCCAATGACACCAGATGGTCCTCCAATTATTGGTAAAGGTAAGAAGCACCAAAATCTTTACTACAACACTGGTCATGGCCACATGGGTTGGACTATGGCAAGTGGTTCAAGTGCTGCGCTAGTGGACATCATTGCTGGTCGCACCCCAGAAATCGCTATGGAGCCATTTGTTGTTCGCAGTTACCGCAAGTAGCTAATTGTGAAAACTGCTCTGATAACTGGTGGCGCTAAAGGAATTGGTTTAGCAATTAGCCAAGAGCTAATCAGCGATGGTTGGAATGTAGTTATTACCGGTCGCGACGCAACTGCTATTGCCAGCGCCGTTGCAGGACTAGCAACAGGGCCTGGAAAAGCAGTTGGCAAAGTCATGGATGTGCGTGATCGCGCTTCGATAGATGCAGTTTTTACCGAGATGCGAACTGAGTTCGATTCTCTTGATTCCTTAATCAACTGCGCTGGCGTAATTATTCGCGATGAATCAGAAGTCCTAAGCGAGAACGATTGGAATACCGTAATCGATACTGACTTAAGTGGCGTTTTCAAATGCAGCCAAGCTGCCTACTCTGACTTAGTTAAATCTGCTGGCGCCACAATAGTTAATGTTGGCTCAATAGCTGGCAGCGTTGGGATTGCTGGCCGCGCGGGTTACACCGCAGCCAAAGCTGGGCTTGAAGGTTTGACTCGAACTCTTGGTTTGGAATGGGCTAACCGCGACATTCGCGTGAACGCAGTTGCCCCAGGTTGGACTCGCACCGAGATGGTGGCTGGCGGCATTAAAGACGGCAGGCTATCGGAAGCAGCTCTGACTGCTCGAATTCCCCAACAGCGCTTGGCTGAGCCTAGTGAAATTGCAAAAGTAGTTAAATTCTTGATGTCCGCGGACTCAAGTTACATAACTGGCCAAACCATCGTTGTTGATGGTGGCATAACTATAAACGGCAATACTTAAATCGTTTTTAACGCAACTTAAGTAGCGTTACTTTCAGTGCTTCCCGAACATGCTCTTGCGCAGCGGAGTCTGCTTGATCTCCATCATGATTTTTAATTGCTTTGAGAATTAATGCGTGACCTTTAATTGAGATCTTGGTTTCTTCTTTGGTGTACAACTCAGAAATTCGATAGTTGAAAAAATGCTGACTATTGCTTCGGTTAATTCGATCAAGTCTGGAATTGCCACAGGCCGAAAAAATGGCAGCATGGAATTCATCATTCAAATCAACAATAAGTTTGCGATCATTCGAGGCAATTAATGAGTCCCTATGAGCTCCAATTGCTTCAATTTCCTTATAAGCGCTGGTGCCAGTTTTCTGGGCTGCTAATCGAGCCGCCATTCCCTCAAGGGCAGCGCGGACTTCATAAATCTCAACAATTTCTTCTTTAGTGTGTTCGCGGACCACATATCCACGCTTTGCTGCAACTACCAACTGTTCAGCCTCAAGTAATTGCAGGGCTTCTCGAATTGGCGTGCGCGAGGTGTTTAATCGCTCCGCTAAATCTGCCGCAATCAATCTTTCATTGGGACGAATTTTCCCCTGAATGATTTCATCGCGTAACCGTGTAAGCGCTTCAAAAGTCAGTGATCCTTTTGGTGAGGAATCTGTCATTTGGAGGCAACCCTAACTGGCCAGTAGCAATTTCTTTAAGCATAACTGAAGATAAGATCTAGGGAAAGAGACCTAGTGTTATGGATTGCGCACATGAGTTACGAGTTTGATAAAGACCCACAAGTTAAAGAGTTCGCATTGCGCGTTCGCAGTTTCATTAATGCTGAAGTTATTCCACATGAGCCAGAATTAAATCCAGACTCACACGGAATAAATCCAGATTTGCGAATCACGTTGCAGAATAAAGCTCGAGCAGCAAATGTTTTTGCTCCCACTGCGCCAAAAGAGTTTGGTGGTCATGGATTTAATCATTGTGCGCAAGCTGTAATCCTGGAAGAAAGTGGTCGCAGTTTGTTGGGACCAACTGCACTTAACTGCGCAGCGCCAGATGAAGGCAACATATTGTTGTTAAACAAAATTGCAACACCAGCCCAGCGCGCTAAATATCTGGCACCCCTGGCTAAAGGTGAAGTGAGGTCTTCCTTTGCAATGACCGAGCCAAGTCCAGGTGCTGGCGCAGATCCCAATTTACTTTCCACTTCAGCGCAAAAGTCTGGCTCAGGTTGGGTTATTAATGGAAACAAGTGGCTCATAACTGGAGCAGATGGCGCGGCATTTTCAATAGTGATGGCAAAGACGTCTGGTGGCGCAACTATGTTCTTAGTTGGCGCGGATAATCCTGGAATGAAAGTGGTTCGCAGTCTCGACACTTTAGATAGCGCTTTTACGGGTGGGCATGGAGTTGTGGACTTTACGAACTGTGAAGTTTCAGATGAGGCCGTGCTTGGCCAGATCGATGAGGGTTTTGTAAATGCTCAAGTTCGTCTAGGTCCCGCTCGCCTGACACATTGCATGCGCTGGCTAGGCGCTGCGCGTCGGGCACACGAATCTGCTGTTGACTACGCAGCGTCACGACCAATGTTTGGCACCGAACTCGCCTCACTTGGTATGGCGCAACAGATGATCGCCGACAATGAAATTGACATAGCCGCGTGCCGCGCTTTGATTCATCGGGCTGCTTGGGTTCTTGACCAAGGTTTGCCAGCCCGCGCGGAGACATCGATTGCAAAAACTTTCGTTGCCGAGGCAACATTTAGAATTGTTGACCGTTCGATGCAGTTATGCGGTGCAAAAGGAACTTCAAGTGAACTTCCAATTGCACATATTTTCCGAGACATCCGACCGTTTCGAATTTACGATGGTCCTTCAGAAGTTCATCGCTGGTCAATCTCGCGGCGTTCCGTGCGTCACTCACAGGCTGGCAAGTTGCCTGGGGACTGGGCTTGAGTCCTACCGACCCTACTGGGTTAACACTTGATTCGCTATTGCAGTGGATGTCGTCAAACATTTCTGGAGTAGATGACAGCGCTAAGTTGCAAACAACTTTGTTAGCCGGAGGGCGTTCAAACATTTCCTATAAGTTGACCGATGCTAGCGGTTCAAGTTGGGTGTTACGTCGACCACCACTTGGCCACATCATGCCATCGGCGCACGACATGGGCCGAGAGTTCCGAGTTTTATCTGGCTTAAATTCTGTTTCCTTTCCAACACCCAAGGCACAAGGTTTCTGCGATGACGAAACAATAATCGGTTCAAAATTTATGTTGATGGACTTTGTTGATGGTCGGGTTATCGAGTCTGCTGAAACTGCAATGTCGTTGAGTAATGTTCAAGCAAGTGAGATTTCGCAAAACTTAGTTGACACTCTGGCAAATCTTCATCGCGTTGATCCTGTAGCAGCCGAACTGGATCAACTAGGTCGTCCTGAGGGTTATTTGCAGCGACAAGTTAAGCGCTGGGGTGAGCAATGGCAATTAACTAAAACTCGGGAATTAGCAGAGATAGAAGAGCTCCATACTTGGCTTGAAGGTGCGATTTCAAAACTTCCAACTAACTTGCCTTCCGCCATTGTGCACGGTGATTATCGGATAGATAACGTAATTTTGGATCCTAAAACTAGCGAGATTATTGCTGTTCTGGATTGGGAGATGTCCACTCTTGGCGACCCTATTTCTGACTTGGCCATCTCACTCGTTTACTGGAGCCAAGCGGGCGACACATTGCGCAACCAAATTCCAGTGGCACAGGAAGTCACAAGTGGTCCTGGATTTTGGACCAGAGAACAAGTAGTCCAGCACTATGTTTCTAAAACTGGTTTCGACATTTCGCATCTGGATGAATGCGTGGCACTAGCTTGTTTCAAGCTTGCAGTCATTATGGAATCAATTCATCACCGAAACCTAAGTGGCCAACAACTTGGCGCTGCCGCTGGCGCGCAAAGCACAATGGGTCAAGCAACTGTTGCATTAACAAAACTTGGACTTGCTGTTATTTCGATGGGTGCTATTCCCGCATTAAATAGCTAGCCCATTACGGTGCCCGATGAATTTTCATTCAGGGCTCGCTTGCGAGAAAAAGTTCCAAGATTTATGTCTTGCTTTGTATGCTCAGTGCGGTAAACAACAGGATCCAAATCATGATCCTTGCCCGCTTGCACTTCAGTAATGAGCTGTGCCATTAAGCGACCAGCTGTCGGAGCATTCTTGAACTGGTTTCCACTGCTACCAATAGCCATGAAATAACCCGGCAACTCGCTTTTGTCATAAATCGGTGTCCAATCCGATGACACGTCATAAACGCCAACCACACCGCTGGCACTTGATGGCACTTTCAGATCTGGTAGGCGCCTTGCTGCTCTAGTAACTTGCGCGTTAAATAATTCTTGCGTGCGAACCATATTCACATCATCAGGATCAGTTACCCATTGATATTCATCACACTCTGGTTCTGTCCCACCAACTAAGAAGGCATGACCAGATTCTGGGCGAATATAAACGCCTAAATCCAAATCTCCAATGATTGGGTTGTTATCAAATTGCGTTGGCGCAGCAACGTGATGAACTTCTTGGCGCATCGGACGAACCGAAACTGTGAAGTCGGAACCAACGCCAGCTAATTCATTTATTGCGCTGGCCCAAGGTCCGGCAACATTTACTACAACTGGAGATTCAATTTGTTCGCCATCACTTAGTTCAACGCCACAAACTCGACCATCAGATTTTAGAATTTCTACTACTTGTTTTTTAAATTTGAATTCCACGCCGAGCCTCATTGCGGCATTTGCTAAGTTGACTGTCGCAAGGAGTGGATCGTTAACATATCCACCTTCTGGGGTATACATAGCCTCAATTGATTGCGTCGCTTCATCCCAGAATGCATCTTCTTGAATCTGTTTTGGCGGCCAATAACTTCCGGTATCAATTCCTGGAACTATTTCTTGCATGCGCGTCGCGCCAACTACTTCATGTGCAATTCCAACTGCAGTAAACAGTTCTTGCGTGCGGGGAATTGATACAACTGGAACTTTCATCATTAAGACGCCAATATTTCGAACCTCAGCAATTACTTCATTATCCGGCGCAGCTAAATGAGTCTGCCAGTTTTTCCAACAGTGGAATGCCTCCCAAGCCAGGGCGACTGCGTCGTAACTTGAATAGTTAAATCGGATTACGGCGCTCGAGGAACTAGTTGAACCAAGTCCTGGGGCAGCAGCTTTATCAACGACAATTACATTCAAGCCCTTGCGAGCAAGTTCGTAAGCAACTGAAGATCCGATCACGCCGGCGCCAATTACAACTGCGTCACAACTTCGATTCATTTGCATCCAATTCAAATAGCTACACGGATATCTTCTCAGATCTATGCGCTCGAAATACTAATTGCTCATTAAGCAAACAAATCCAGAAGCAGCAAACATGCATGGGCCAAGGGCTAACGCAGATTTCCAGGAAGTTCGCTTAAATGCAATTCCAGCCAGGGCAACTAGGCCAGCCAAGCAAAAAGTGATAAATATTGCTGGCAGCCATTGCTCTGGGTTGTACCAACCAATGGCTAAACCCAACGGAAATGCAAACTTCACATCACCCATTCCCATGGATCCCCGACTACATACATAGAGCAGAAGGTAGACCAAAGTGGTAACAAGGGCAGTTGTCAATGCAGCAATAAGACGATCAAGCTGTGATTGGGTAAGTGCTATCAGCGCTTGCATTGAAAAAGAAATTAGTGTCATTGACGCAACAACTTGATTTGGCAGTCGATGTGAACGGATGTCGATGATTGAAAGCCAAAAGCCAAAAACTAGCAAAACTACAAGTGGCGCAAATTCAAACATCTATCAAACCTAGATGCTGGATCTAAAGTTATTCATTTTTTGTCCACAACCCTGCGATACGCTCGATTATCAAACCTTGATTAGGGGACCACAATGAAAATTCTGATAGTTGGAGCCAGCGGACTACTTGGCTCTGGAGCCGTTTCCGCGTTATCTGATGAGAATGAAATCATCCAGGCCTCCCGCAGTGGCAAAGTATCAGTTGACTTAACAGACCCGAACTCAATTGCTGCAATGTACGAGCAAGTTGGCAAAGTTGATGCTGTGATTGCAGCCACTGGAAAAGTGCCATTCAAATCAATTACCGAATTGACGCTTGAAGATTACAGATCTGGAATCGCAGACAAAGTCCTAGGCCAAATTGAATTGGTTCGCCGTGGTATCGAATTTGTGAATGATGGTGGCTCATTCACATTAACTACTGGGATTCTGGCTCGAGCCCCAATTCCAACCGGCACAGTAGCCTCTGTTGCCAACGGCGCACTTGAATCTTTTGTGATGGCAGCCGCAATTGAAATGCCTCGCGGAATTCGAATCAATGTTGTTAGCCCAAGCGTGTTAGTGGAAGCAACTGGCTACCACTCATATTTCCCAGGCTTTGATCAGGTCACACTTAAAGCGGTTGGTAAGGCTTACGCCAAATCAGTAAACGGCAAAAAGACTGGTCACACCTACGAAATTCGGAATAATGAATCACTCAAACTTAACCACTGAGGCAACTATTGGCCCCGATACTCCAAACGAACTTGGTTTTAGAGCGCTTAAAGTCACTGCCGGGGAAGAATACGTTGGAGATCGACCTAGTCCAAATGCTAAAACACTTGCAACAATTTTGCATTCATCAGATTGGCACATTTGCGATGCGGAGTCGCCCGCACGACAGGAATACTTAGATCGCTATTTTGATCCCAACTCTGCTTACCGGGCAATCTTGGGATACGTAGGAACTTACCGGCCATGGGAAATTCTTACTACGCAGGTAGCGGCAGCATTTATTAAAACACTTAATCGAATCGAAGTTGGGCCTATTAGTAAACGCCCTGTTGACGCACTTGTCATAACGGGAGATGTGACGGATAACGGACAGCTAAACGAATTGGAATGGTACCTAAACTTGCTGGACGGTCAGGAAGTTGATCCTTCAGGTGGGCGTTCAAAGAGTGACTGGGTTGGCTCAGATTCGGATTCAGATTGGGATGAAAGATACTGGCATCCTGAAAGTGATGAAGCGGGCAGAGTTGATTTACCTACTGGTCATTTTGGCTACCCAAATGTTCCAGGACTACTATCAGCCGCTCGCAAACCATTCAAAACAACTGGGCTAAAACACCCTTGGCTCAGTGTGCATGGAAACCATGATGCGTTGCTGCAAGGCACGGTTGCGCCAGATGCTGAGTTAAACGAACTAGCAATCGGAAGCAAGAGAATTGTTGGGCTCGCTCCAGAGCAAACACCATTAGATGTGATCGAAGCAATTCCAACGATTGGTCCAGCTCGCTACATTCACACAGCAGACTCTCCTACCCAAGATGTAACTCCAGACCCCGCACGCAGATTAAGTTCGCCAGGGAAATTTGCTGAATTACATCTAGATTCCAAATCCAAACCACTTGGTCACGGTTTCACGGAAAAGAATGCTACAGACGGAACCGCGTACTATTCCCACCAAGTTGGCGAGCTCATTCTTGTCGCTCTAGATACCGTGAATCATCATGGGGGGTTTGAAGGTTCGATTTCAGAGTCGCAATTGCAATGGCTCGAATCCACACTGGTGAAATTTTCGGATCGACACGTTGTAATAGCTTCACATCATCCAAGTCCTGCAATCATCAATGACTACTGCCCCGATGGCGCCGAGCGCCGAGTATTGGGCCCTGAAATTTTAGCCAAACTGATGAGTCATAAGAATGTTTTGGTTTGGATAAATGGTCATGAGCATGAGAATCAAATCATTTTGAACGTTGGCTTCGAAGGAAGAGTGTTGCCAGAAATTAACACTGCTTCCATAATCGATTGGCCGCAGCAAGCAAGAATTCTAGAATTCGCAGTGGATGGCGAAACCGCCTACATAACTTCCACAGTCATAAACCATGATGGCTTGGTGGATCCAGATCTTGAAAGGCTGGACTTGGCTGACATGGCAGGGCTGTCGCGAATACTTGCATTTAATGACTACCAACGCCGCGACCCGCTAACAAGTATTCACCGCAAAGAAGGAAGCATTGCGGATAGAAACTTTGTACTTCGACTACCTAACCTTTTACATTCCGCAGATCAGTGAGTTACAGGTACTACCTTTACTCCGGTCGATTCAAGCAAAACCAATAGGTCTCGATCCTTACTTTGATTAATTAATTCAATAATATGATCAGTTGGCCAATCTAGGTCACCTGAGTCTGTGCGTTCTAAGAATGTGATCTTTGCGCTAGTTGCTGCCTTGAGAGCGTGAACAAATTCTGGATTTGTTGGCCCAACTAGCAAAACTGATTTAGTTATGGACCCAAAAGAAACCTCAACATCTTTTTCATGTCGGTAAATTTCCCAGTGATACCCGGCCACAATGCCAGTGCTAATTAAGATTCCCAGCGCGAATCGCATTTCATTTAATGTTGAATTACCAAAATTTGAACTTAGAATTCCATTAAAAATTTGGAATACGACGGTTATCAAAGAAACAATGGCCACGATGCCACCTACGCCAAATAACAAAAACAGATAAATCCGTCGAACTGGTGACGTCAACTCCTCTTGTCCGGAAGTTTTTGCAAAGCTTTGGATTCGATTCCAGAACCGTACCCAAACTGGGCCACTGACCAGAATTACGGTTACTGCGCCGAGCAAAGTGTTGGTTGCATCATCGCCCACAATTATCGATCTAGTAGATGCCTCAATAATTGCCACAATGATGATGGATATGCCGACCGTACTTGTCAACAAGCTAATGGCAGCCACGACATACTCGTAGATTCGGTGAGTTTGCGATCTCTGAGAATTCAGTGGCAAAAGCGATTTGTGATACCACCACGCAAGTAAGCCCACGAAGGCGATGGCCGTGGAACTTGGAAGGCCCTTGAAGTGTTCGGATGTGACTTGAGATGCCGGATTACCAATGAACCAGACCAGAGTTTGGTAAATCGTTACAGTCAACGAAGTAAGCACGAGAACTAAGCTGCCGCCTACGCCAGCGACCAATACGTACGTAAGCCACATCTTGTCGTTCGTTTTGGTATTCGCATTTTTGATCCAGTAGTAAAACCAAAGTGAGCCGGCTATTACCAGAGTTCCGAAACCATCAAGTGAATTGTCTCGGGTCGATATCAATGCTGGTGATTGAGCTCCCAGGAACATTGGTTGCGAAAGAATTACTGATAACAAATTCGCGAATACCTTAATCAAGCCAACAATTGCGACGATCGCGGTGATTAGGGAGCCTACGAAGTATTGAATTCGGAAATCATCCTTAGGGATTACTGAATTCGATATTCGTAACACCACGATCAATGCGAAACCCCAGACGATAGCTCGGGCACTGGTATACCCAAGAGCAGAAGCGCCATCAATCAAGTTGTATGAGACGGCGATTGCTGAGGATAAGAAAACAAGCAACGAAATAATTGCGGCTAATGTGGCAAAGAATGTGGGAATAAATCCTGCTGCTTCTAATGGATTGCGAGCAATTGATTTCCTAAGCCAATTAAGTAACCAAGCAAGTAGTGGACCGCTTACCACCACAAATGCCAAATTGCTGGCAAGTGAACTTTGATCCGCTACAACATCTTTTGATGCACCAAGCAATCTTCCAAGTAGCCCGGCGAGGCCAACAGCAAACGTGATGAAAAGCCCAAGAGTTAACGCATATTGGAAAAAGAGTCGAACAGGTTGCGCAGTAGAGTTCGTACTTAAACCTTTTTTAGATATTTTTCGAACCACCAAAACTGCAATGGCAATAATAACTAGCAGTGGAATAACTGACAGGATGGCAGACATTTATTTGAACTCCCCACCACATTGATAAGTTGGCCAAGGAATTCCGGAGATCTTCCACCCACTGTCGGACTTGGTCAAACGAAAAGCTTGAGATTCGGTGTAGCTGCCACCGAAGGGATCACCATTTGAATTCTCGATACTCACTTTTACAGAGGCTGAATCACCTGTGATCGATGTATCAGAAAGTGAGATTCTAATTGAATCTTGAAAGTAAGCCTGGTCAAAATCTTCAATTTTGCACTTAGTGTCGATTGCTAAGTATGTGATTGCTGAATCAAAGTCACGTGTCGTAACTGACTGTAAGTATTGCTGCACAGTTCCTTCTGGAGTGTTGGCATCTAGCTGCGGAGTAGTTTCCTTGAATGCCAAAACTGCAATTAAGGCCACGATTGAAATAGCAGCTACAACAAGACCAAGTGCCCGATTCGCTCTTTGATTGCTCATAAATTCAGGCTACGCCTGCTAGTGCCTAAGGCAAAGACTATTTGCTTGTATTCTTTTCTCAAAAGAGTGAGGAATCATGAGTTCTGACCCGCTATTAACTCAATTCACCATAAAGAACCTGACGCTTCGTAATCGCATCGTTAGCACCTCACACGAACCTTCCTATGGTGAAGATGGCCTACCGAAAGATAGATACCGCGCTTATCACGTTGCCAAAGCTAAAGGTGGCGTAGGTCTAACCATGATTGGCGGCAGCTCGATAGTCAGCCGAGAAAGTGCGCCAGCCTTTGGAAACCTGCAGCTCTGGAAAGATGAAACCGAACATTGGCTGCGCTTACTTACCGATGAAGTGCACGATCATGGCGCGGCAGTAATGATTCAGCTCACTCACTTAGGACACCGTAGTAGCAGTTACTCAGGTGATTGGCTGCCCACAATTTCAGTCAGCGCAGTTCGGGAACGAGCGCATCGATCTTTCACCAAAGAAGCCGAGGACTGGGACTTAGATCGAATCAAGAGTGACTATGTCCTGGCGGCGCAACGTTGTGTCGCAGCCGGCATGGATGGTATCGACTTAATGATTCATGGACATTATCTGGATTCCTTTATGACTCCGTTTTGGAATCATCGAACCGATGAATATGGTGGTTCGCATGAAAATCGAATGCGCTATCCACTTGAAGTAATCAAGGCAATTCGCGCAGCAGTTCCGCAAGACTTCATAATCAGTGCACGCATGAGCTTTGATGAACTGCGCGAAAATGGCCTGAGTACGGGCGAATTGCTCACTGTTGCGCAAGACATTATTGATGGTGGTGTTGATCTAATCAGCGCGCTCGGTGGTTCGATTGATTCAGATTCCCGACTAACTCGAATGATTCCGATCATGGGAATGGCTTCTGCGCCGCACTTAGAACTTATCGGTGAGATCAAACAAAAACTAAATGTCCCTGTGATGCATGCGGGAAAGATTGCTGATGTTCCCACAGCAAGGTATGCCATTGAAGCTGGATTACTTGATCTGGTTGGAATGACGCGCGCCCTGATTGCAGATCCATACTTACCAACAAAAATCGCTAACAATACGGAAGATCAGATTCGACCATGTGTTGGCGCAAGCATGTGTATCGATGGCATCTACACCGCGGGTGCGGCATTTTGCATTCATAATCCTTCAACTGGACGCGAGTTAGAGCTACCGCAGGAAATTGAACTTGCAACAAAAACTAAGAACGTCGCAGTCATTGGCGGCGGTCCCGGTGGCCTAGAAGCCGCGCGAACTCTGGCTGAAAAGGGTCACGTGGTCACTTTGTTTGAGGCGAACGATTCACTCGGCGGACAAGTTAACCTTGCGACTCGCTCGCCACGACGCAGAGATCTGCAAGGAATTATCGATTGGCGAACCCAGGAACTAAAGCGCCTTGGTGTAACCGTGAAACTAAATAGTTATGTTGACAGTTCTGAATTAACAAAGTCTGAATTTGACGTGATCATTGTTGCAACTGGTGGGATGCCAAAGGCTTTAGAAATTCCGGGGAGTCAACATGTAATTGAAAGCTGGGATGTGCTCTCTGGAGCAAAGCGACTATCCGGTGAGGTTTTAATTTATGACGATCATGGTGGAAATCAAGCTTTGGATTTGGCAGAAAATCTAGCGAGTTCTGGAGCAAAAGTTGAATTTGTAACACCGGAGCGCACTATGGCAACTGATGTTGGTGGCATGGTGGCTTCGGCTTACTTTAAGTCACTTTCTGCACTGGGCGTTAGGTTCACAGTTCTGCGAGAGCTAAATCGAATCGAAAACAACTCTGATGGCACTTTCACGGCTTACCTCGGTATGGAAGACGAAACATGGGAAGAGTCTCGCGTTGTAACAGCAGTAGTTGCAGAAACTGGCACGACCTCGATTTCAGATGTCTACGATGAATTAGTTTCACTTTCCTCCAATGGTGGCGAGGTATTGATCGAGGCGATGATCAATGGCAAGCCACAGACTTCGGTTAGAAATCCTGATGGAAAGTTCCAGCTATTTCGCATTGGTGACGCGATTAGCAGCCGAGGCATACACTCTGCGATCTTGGATGCGGCGCGAATTAGTCGCGGAATCTAGCGGAGAGTCTTTAAATCACGGCCTTACACATAATGCAAGCAGGGCCACCAATTCCGCTCAGTCGCATTGCCGCTTTAAAAACTTGTAAATTATTTGTTGAGAAAGTTGGATGATTCACAAGAACATCAGACCATTTGTTTCGAAATTTTTCCATATTTAAATCTACAAGTTCAAGTGTTCGAACATCTCTGCCATGAGTAATTCCCTCGTAGTGAAATACTCTAGAATTTGTCGCAATCCAAACTTCATAACCTGCATTTCGCATTTTAAATGCTAGGTCTGTGTCTTCATAATATGCAGGTGCATAAATTTCATCGAAAAAATCAACAGCTTGGAGTGCTTTATTGTCAATAAGAAATCCAGCACCTGAGCAAAAGTCAACTTGTCTAGGGAAAGAAAATTCGATTCCGCTTGGTTTAGATCCCCGGCCAAAACCACTTACTAAGGCATCGCTCCAAACAATTAAGCCACAATCTTGAATTGTTCCATCGGGAAAATGTATGGTGCTACCTACTAAACCAGCTTTCGGATTAGCTGCTTTCACCTCAAGACAGAAGTCTAAAAATCCATCTTGGACTTCTGTGTCATTGTTTAACAAATACAAGTACTTGTATTCACGCAATGTGTCGAAGGCAAAGTTGCAAGCTTTAGTAAATCCAAGATTTTTCGGTGTGTTTATAATTTTGACTTGCGGGTAACGATCGAGTTGAGCGAGTGTGTCATCAGTTGAACCATCATTAATGATGTAGACATCTATTTTAGATGCATCTCTTGACCGAAATACTGACTTTAGGCATCGTTCCGTCATGTGCCAATTGTTGTAAACCGGAATTAGTAATGCGGTGCTGTTAACTGGCTTTGTTAGCGCTGACTGGTGGATAAATGGTGAAGCTAGTGTCCAAGGTATTACCTCTGGTGGCCAAGAACTGTTATATGGAAGCCTCCCTTCGGAAAATCCAAAATGAACAAAATGAATCAAAGGATTCATTCCCGATTTCTTAATGTCAGGATTAGTGATCAGGTAGTAATTCACACTAAATTGTGGGTTTGGATCAAGCCCTTGCTTCCAGCCAGCTTTTAGGAAATGTAAAAAAGGATTTTTACCTGATTTAGCAACTTCAGGATTTGTACGCAAATACCAGTCGGTATCGAAAAACACGCTCGGATCGTAGCCAAGTGACGAACCAATTGTTAGAAAGTGACTCCAGGAAAGGTTCTTCTTGGTTTTATCACCAAGGTACGTCCGTGCGTACCATTGGTCATCAAACAGACCTGTTTCCCTGTATTTAGCAGCGCTCGTTTGTGATTTGGGCAGAAATGATTTAGCAAGATTCGATATTTGCTCGCTGACTTTGCCCACACATAGACATTAACATTGAAGGTGTTTCATAGTGTTGCGCATCACTCAACACTATGAAACTTCGCTGAACATAAGTAACTAGCCGCGGAATTTAGCCAAAGTCTGCAAATTCTTTAAATGTCGCTTACTTTTAAGAGTGTGAAGTGCAGATGGATCTCCCTAGTTATTGTTAGCTCACTTGCATTGGCTGGTTGCTCAAACACAGATGAGTCCGCAAGCACCAGCGCTATACCGAGTGAATCTGCTACGGCCTCTGCGTTGCCAGTTGAAACTTTTGATCCAGTATCTCTACCGGCGCTAATGCAAACAGAAATAGTTGGTAGCGACCTAGTGGTAGGCGATGCGATCGGAAGCACTGCGAACTACACCAGGTATCCAGTTACCTATAAAGCGAATGAATTCACTATCTCGGGAATCATGAACATCCCGAAAGGTGATGGACCTTTTCCAACCCTGGTGCTGGGACATGGCTACATAGATACTGATATCTACACATCAGGGCGTGGACTAAAGCGCGAGCAGGATTATCTCGCCAATCAGGGTTACATCGTTTTACACACCGACTATCGAAATCATGCAGGTAGTGACGATGATCCTGAAAACTCAAATAATTTGCGACTTGGTTACACCATCGATGTAATTGCAGCAGCAAAAGCATTGAAGACATCTGGGCTTACCCAAGTTGATACCAAAAAGATTGGTTACCTTGGTCGATCAATGGGTGGTGGTATCGGTTACAACGTTGCGACTGTTGCTCCAAATGAATACGATGCGATCGTTTTGTATGCACCAGTGAGCGCTAACTACGTTGATAACTTCAATAAATGGGGCCGAGATATGCCAGCAGTTGGAAACCCAATCATCGAGAGATTTGGTAGCCCGGAAGATACCCCAGAGTTTTGGGCCGGGATTTCAGCAGAAAACTACTTCGACAAGATCGATGACCCGATAATGATTCACCATGGAACGAGTGATGAAACCTGCAAGGTTGCTTGGTCAGAGCGGGCCGCGGCTCAAATGCAGGCACTCAACAAAGACGTAACCTTACATCTTTACGAAGGTGAGCAGCACTCCTTTGGACCGCAATGGGAGCTTTCGATGCAACGATCGGTTGAATTCTTTAAACAAAATTTATAGTAGGTAAGTACCGAGTCACCTGTGAGAATCGGACTCACGACCTACGCATTACGAGAACGATGCAGAGAGAACCATCTACGTCGCACTATCTCTAAGTATGTTGCAAACAAAGAAGAACTCTAACGATCTAAATCTGGTTAGAAAACCCTATGTATGACTACGTTGTACGCAAAATGTACGCACTTAGTGGCTTGGTTTGAATATCAAACAAATGCCTTGACCGTTGATAGGCACTCTCCCAAGTTGGCAGAGGAGGCAGACAAACCAAAGCTAAGGAGTCAAAGTTTTCAATGAGGATGATCCACTACTTGCCTTGAAAAAGTAACGGATGTCGTGGCAAGAAAATAGGGCTGAGGTGATTAGTCCCAGCCCTATTTCATTTTAGAGAGTTAAAATAGTTGCTCAACTATTTCTTACAGACGAAGCCAAGACAACTGTCATAAGTATTACCTGTGGCAGTATTTCCAGTTCCGGCGACCGGATATTGCGCATACAGACCCCTTCCACCATTAAAATTGGCGGAATTATACGAGCCAGTTACATAAAGACCCGCCCCAGGATAATCGGTACTAGCTGTTACATAAATACCATGAATTGAGTTGTTATTTGCAAGATTTCCTTTAAGAGAAAAACTTCCAGGATACTGCAAAAAAAAGCCCATGCCACCACGGTTGCCAGAAGCCACTGAGTTTATTATTGAACTTGTTTTTCCAGGAAATTTAGCGTTGCTAACAACAATTCCAGTAACGTCGTTGTTTCGAGCAAAACTACTATTTATGTTGACAACGCCGACGTAATTTGGGTCTAGTGCCATACCAATTAAATTGTTATCAGCTTTGGAACTCGAGACATTAAAGCTTCCTGCATTATCTTGGCGTATTCCTATGCCTTCGTTGTTGATAAATGAACTTCCTGTGATATTAACGACATTGCCCCATTGTGAATAGAAGCCTTGGTAGTTCGAGTCAAATGTGGAGTTTGAAAGATTCACATTTGAATACACAGAGTTAAGACCAAACATCAAATTGCTAAATTTTGAGTTAGATATATTTGCTTGCGCTACATTCTCTATATACATTCCTTTGGTATTGCAAACGCACACGTCAACAAAATTTACCTTTGAAATATTAAGCGTAGAAAAACCCTCGTTGGCAAAAACACCATGGGTATTGTCATTATTAACACTTATTGTTCCACCGGTGAGTGTAAACCCTGATTTAATGACATTTATGACATCACCATTCGATGTGCTTAGGGTGTAGCCATTGAGATTAAGAGTGATATTGGCACTATCAATGTCAACAGTATTAGGGCAAATGACGTCAGATTTTAACGTTGCATTGACAGTTAAAATATCGCAATTACTGATGGTCAATACAAGAGGCGCTGCTGCTTGAACTGCAGCTGGTATCGAAGCAAGATAAAGACCCATAATTATTGAAATGATGCTTAATTTTTTTGCTTTCATTCTGAGTTCCTCCTAAAAAGATCGTTAGCCACCGAGCCAAATTTTGACTCAATGATGAATCTAGACAGATCAGCGAGGAGGTAACTTCTACCACGTTGACATAGGTTAAGAATCTAAGAAACGTTGCCTAAAGGTAACACGTTTCTTGGGCGAGGGGTACATTACTTCCGAATAGAATGTACGCATTCTGTACACAGGGAGTTTGAATCGATTCATTGCGTCGCACGAAACGTAATACTCTCTAGCAATAGCAACGTTTTTAGAGAGCCACCTCAGGGATTTGAACCCTGGGCCTACGCATTACGAGTGCGTTGCTCTACCCCTGAGCTAAGGTGGCGTGCATCATTTGATGCGGACTTGAATTGTATTAGAGATTTTTGCTACAGAGAATTAAGCCAGAAATCAGACCAGCGAATAAATATCAGACCAGCAATTATCAAGTATGAACCCGCAACTAAAATCCACTTTAAAGTGACGATGATTTCGGACAGGCTCTTACCCAGGCTCAACTTATTGCTGGACAAATTATCAGTAGTTACTTGCCAGAAAATTGGGATTGTTACGGCCCAAACCACCATGCACCAAGGGCAAAGCGCGCCGATTACATAGAGACTTTGGCTCACTAACCAGATAACAAAAACCATTCCGGCTAATGCGCCAAAATTTAATCCCAGCCACATCAATCTTGGTAGCTCAACACCGATAAACAACAATGCGCCAAACATAATCACAACGGTGAATCCAATAACACCTAGGACCGGATTTGGAAATCCGAATAATGAAGCTTGTTCCGTACTAATCACTGAACCGCAAGACAGGATTGGGTTTATGTCACAGTTGGGAACAAAATCGGGATCGCTAAGGACTGCAATCTTTTGAATTATTAATTCAATGGAGGCAAATATGCCGATAATGCCGCCGACGACAAGGATCCAGGCAGTCTGTCGATAACTTCGACGATTGATTTCTAATTCAATTTCCATTAATCAGTTTCCGATTCTGCTTGCCTACTTGTAATTCTAATACACCGATTGCCTCTAGCTTTGCTGTGTTATTGCGGCAAAGTTATGGACCATCAGTGCAAATGATTCCGGATTCTGCTTCTCCTGTTAAATAGAAATTATCTACAACTTCATCTATGCACGCTGATCCTTGGAAGTAAGCAGTGTGGCCATCGCCATCGAGTGTCAGCAATACTCCAGAGGAAAGCTGGTCAGCTAAGGCCATCGACCACTCATATGGCGTTGCCGGATCATTGACTGTGCCAACTACCAAAATAGTTGGGGTGCCTGGTGCGCTGATAGTTTTTGCCACACCAGTTGCAGGGGTTTTCCAAAAACTACAACCCACGTTGCTCCAGGCTAAATACTCACCAAAACTTGGAGCATCGACTTTCCACTTCTTTGCTAACTTGATTGTTTGTTCCACACTTGCTCGGTCTGCGCGATCCAGACAATTGATTGCGGCAATCGCATCGTTGGAGTTGTCGCTATAAGTTCCATTTTCATTACGGCCTGTGTAGTAATCAACACTGGTTGCAAGCCCAGTGAAATCGCCTTCAAATGCTGCGGTTAAATTCGTTCGCAAGTCGGGCCAACCATATCTCTTGTCATAGAGAGACCCAACAACGCCGAGAGTTCCCATGGCTTGGGTGAATTCCCTACCGTCGTCCAAAATAATTGGATTGGCATCAAGCTCAGCTAGCAAATCGTTTACTTCTGAAATTCCAGCCGCGCCACTTGCATCAAGTGGACAGTCTGATCTCGTTGCACAGTCATCAACAAATCTTGCAAGGGCGAGTTCAAATCCCATTGCTTGACCGTAAGAAAGCAACTCGTTTGTTAACCCAGGATCGATCGCGCCATCAAGCACCATCCGTCCAACTTTGTCTGGGAACAAATCTGCGTAAGTAGCGCCAAGGAAAGTTCCATAACTCTTACCAAGCCAATTGAGTTTCTCATCACCCAACAACGCCCGAAGGATGTCGATGTCTTTCGCCGCACTGACAGTGTCAACAAATTTATAAAGATCTGGAGATTTCGTGGCGCACGCTTGCGCAAAATCTTGTGACATCTTTATCGCATCATCAATCTCTGTCTGATTATCTGGCGAACCATCCAATGCCACGTAAACATCAGTTTGTTCGTCGTCTAAGCATTCAATAGGAGTGCTTGCGCCAACACCCCGTGGATCAAATCCAACAATGTCAAAATTCTCCCGAAGTGTTGTGCTTACAACATATTCAGCATAAGTTGTGTACTCAATTCCAGAACCGCCTGGACCGCCTGGATTGAGAATTAGTGATCCAAGTGATTTTCCAGTTGTGACTTTTCTGATGACTGAAATACTAAGGTTGCCGTTTTCAGGGTTTGCGTAATCAATGGGAGCAGCAAAAGTAGAGCATTCAAATCCGCCACTGCAATCTGACCACTCGAAAGTCTGCGCGTAATAAGACTCAAGTCCGGCATCAACCGTTGCAGCTGGACTTGCAACTGGCTTTTGCGGGCTCGAGTTAGTTGGCGGTTCAGTTGTAAGCCGATAACCCACTACAGCAATGATGCTAAGTGAAACTACTGTGATTGTGGCAAGAAATTTACGCAACTAGTCCCCTAAATGTGTCTGTCTTGACCCTAATCCAGTGTTGATGGTTTGGAAAACTAACCAACAATTGCATTTAGCTTTGGATCCCGAAGTGTTACCAGCAGTGACTCAAAAGCGTTTAATGGGTTAACGTTTGCCACAATTTGATCCCGAGTTTCAGTGATCGCCGCAATCTGTTGCAATGTGGCAGATTCATCGGACACACTAGCCACCCGCTGGATTGCTTCTCGGATTTCTTCATTGATCAATTCCACATTGGCGCCCGATTGAATGACTAAGACATCTCGGTAATACCCAGTTAAATCCAAGAGAACGCGATCATATTGATCACTTACAACTCGGCGGCGGCGCGCTTTAATGCGATCTTCCAAAGTCTTAAGCGAACTTTTCATTTGCCGCTCTACCGTCTTCAATCCCTTACCTTCGGCGCCCTCGCCATAAGCAGTCCTAATGTCTTGATCATCTTGTTCATCCAGTGGACTCACAATTGCATCCGCATCAGCATTTGCGCTAACCACAATCTGGTTAGCCAATTCAAAGCACGAACTTACTGCTCGAAGATTCGTTGGTATTTCAAGAGTTTGCTTTCGTCGCAACCGAACGCTTTCGTCAGTGGCAATGGCTCGAGCGCGCCCGATATGCCCCTGAGCTGCGCGCGCTGCAAATGCCGCCATTGCCGGATCAATGCCAAATCGCGAAGTTAATTGTTCTGCAATGGCAGACAGCGTTGGCGTACTGAGCAAAACGTGGCGGCAACGGCTAAGAATTGTTGGATAAACATCATCAACAGTTGGCGCACATAGCAACCAAACGGTTTGTGGGGGTGGTTCCTCAAGAGTTTTTAATAATGTCGAAGCAGCATCAACACGAAACCGGTCTACGTCTTCCACAACGATGACCTGCCAGGCTGAGCGTGTAGGCAATAGTGCTGCGCGCTCTATCAAACTTCGCGTTTCACTTACTTTGTAAACTATGCCTTCTGGAACTATGTGTTCCACATCAGGATGCATGCCAGCTGCGACATTGCGGCAATCAACGCAGTCGCCGCAACCGCCATTTGGACAAACTAATGACGCAGCAAAGGCCAAAGCCAAGGTACTTCGGCCACTTCCTGGTGGGCCGGTGATTAACCAGGCGTGGGTCATGGCATCGCCACGTTCACCAATTGAAAGTTTGGCAGCATCAATTGTGGCCCGTTGCATTTCTTGCACCGCTTGTTCTTGGCCAATTAAGGAATCAAAAACTTTCATCGAGAAGCTAATGCTCCAGCAACCGCTGCCTGAACAGCCGCCGCAACATCATCTTTGGGCGCGGTGGCATCAATTAAAACGTTTGGAAACTTCGAGGCGGCAGCGATCTCTCGAAATGCTTGATGGACTGCCTCATGAAAATCGCGAGATTGGATTTCCATTCGATCAGTACCATCCATGCGTTGTTGCGCAGCTTCAGCAGGCACATCTAAATAGATTGTGAAATCAGGAATCAAGTTATCCGTTGCCCAGAGACTTAAATCGCGAATCTTTTCCGCACCAAGACCGCGCGAATAACCTTGATAGGCAACCGAGGAATCGAAATAACGATCACAGATAACTGTTGCGCCCCGCTCTAGTGCTGGTCGAATTAAGTTAGCGGCATGATCGGCGCGAGAAGCTGCGAACAACAGAGCCTCAGTGTGGTCTGGCATGTCAGTAATTTCTGGGTCCAACAAAATGTTTCGAATTTTCTCAGCCGTTGGAGTGCCACCAGGCTCTCGCGTCAAAACAACTTCATGACCTATGGATTCGAGGTATTGCGCCAGTCGCTTTGAATGCGTAGATTTACCTGCACCTTCGCCGCCCTCGATGGCAATAAAGAATCCGTTACTCACAAGTAAACCCTAGCCAACTGGAGTGACGTCAGATTCTGCCGCCACATTTCCCACACCAGTCTTAGTTTTTGCCGCTGCTTTTTTTGCTGCTGCGCCACTAATTACTTTGGTGCTTCCGACAGCCTTCTTTGCTGCAGATTTTTTCTTACTAGCGGCTTTCTTCTTAGTCGGTGGTTTCTTGGCTGCTACTTTGCGAGCTGCTGGTTTCTTAACAGATGGTCCAGCAGCGCGACGCTCGGCGAGTAAGTCAGATGCTCGCTCAATAGAAATAGTTTCTACTGAGTCGCCGCCACGAAGGGATGCATTTGTTTCGCCATCAGTAATGTAAATACCGAATCGGCCTTCGCGGACAACAACTTCTTTTTGAGTTGATGGGTCAACGCCAACAATCTTAAGAGGCGGGGCAGCTTGACCACGGCCGCGACGAAGTTTTGGTTGGGCAAATAAAGCCAATGCTTCCTCTAAAGTGCAGCCAAAGATTGATTCCTCATCTGGCAGAGTGCGAGATTCTTTGCCTTTAAGTAAATACGGACCGTAACGACCATTCTGAGAAGTAATTGGTTCGCCTTCGGTTGGATCAAGTCCGATCTCGCGCGGCAAAGTAAACATGCGAAGTGCATCTTCTAACGTCACTTGCTCCACGTCCATGGTTGAGAACAACGACGCAGTGCGCGGCTTTTCTTTCTTTGGTGAACCCTCCGGCAAAACTTCGGTGAAGTAAGGGCCGAACCTGCCAGTTTTTGCCATCAGAGTTCGTTCAGTTTCTGGGTCAACCCCAAGTTCGCGCTCACCGGATGGTGCATTGAAAAGCTCTTCGGCTTTTTCTGCAGTCATTTCATCTGGTGCTAAATCTTGTGGGATGTTTGCGCGTTGCAGGGTATCGCCCTCGCCGCGTTCTAGATAAGGACCATACTTGCCGACACGTACTATGCCTTCGTGACCTTCAATTGGTAGTGATGCCATTGCGCGGGCATCAATGTCGCCATAAACCGCAACCAGTGGAGCCAACCCAGGAAAAATTGAGCCTTCGGTTTTTTCACCAAAATAGAAACGCTTCAGAACTTCAAGGCGCTCTTGATTGCCGCTTGCTACTTCATCCAAAACTTCTTCGAGTGAGGCTGTGAAGTCATAATCCACAAGTTGAGTGAAGTTTTCTTCCATCAATCTCGTAACTGTGAATGCCAAGAAATGTGGCACTAATGCGCTACCACGCTTCCAAACATAACCTTGGTCGATAATGCGACTAACAATTGCTGCATAAGTTGATGGTCGCCCAATACCAAGTTCTTCGAGTTTTTGAACCAAAGTTGCTTCGGTATAGCGCGCTGGTGGATTCGTGGTGTGACCACTTGGCTCAAGTGAGATAGCTGTTACTGAGTCGCCGACCTTGACCGCAGGTAAGCGACGAGCATCGTTCTTTTCGTCTTGATCTTCCTCTGCATCATCGTAGGCAGCCATGTGACCGCGGAACGTAATTACCGTTCCACTTGCTGAGAACTCTGCGTCCCGGCCATCGCTACTTGTTGCGCCAATGCGAATAGTTGCTGTTGTACCTTTAGCATCAGCCATCTGACTAGCAACTGTGCGCTTCCAAATTAAGTCATACAGCGCGAATTCATCGCCAACTAATTCGCCAGCAACTTCAGCTGGTGTGCGAAACACATCTCCAGCTGGACGAATTGCTTCGTGCGCTTCTTGAGCGTTCTTGACTTTGCGGTCATAGCGACGAGGCGCTTCTGATACGTGATCAGTTCCATAAAGTTGCGCCGCTTGAGTACGCGCAGCGTTAAGTGCGGTATCAGAAAGAGTTGTTGAATCGGTGCGCATGTAAGTTATGTAACCGCGTTCGTATAACGCTTGTGCCACACGCATGGTGCGCTGCGCGCCCCACTTCAATCGACCTGAGGCTGCTTGTTGCATTGTGGAAGTCATAAATGGCGCTTTGGGTTTACTTGAGTAAGGACGATCATCTACTGAACGAACTTCGAATTTTGCATCCGTTAGCGACGAACATAAACTTTTTGCCGCAGATTCATCTAAATGAGTAATGCTTGCATCTTTAAGTTGAGCTAACGTATCGAAGTCTTTGCCTTGGGCAATCTTCTTGCCATCAACCGCAACTAAATTTGCGCTAAATGATTGTGGATCAAAGTTACCTTCAATGTCCCAGTAGGAAGCTCGCTTGTAAGCGATACGTTCACGTTCACGTTCTACGATCAATCGTGTTGCTACTGACTGCACGCGACCAGCAGAAAGTCCAGCTTGAACTTTGCGCCAAAGTACTGGCGACACTTCAAAGCCATAAAGTCTGTCGATCAATCGCCGAGTTTCCTGCGCATTGACCAACTGCATGTCGATGTCACGAGTGGATTCGGCAGCATGGCGGATTGCCTCTGGCGTAATTTCGTGGAAAACCATTCGACGCACTGGAACCTTTGGACGCAAGATTTCCATCAAGTGCCAAGCGATGGCTTCACCTTCGCGGTCCTCGTCAGTTGCTAGCAATAATTCATCAGCATCTGCCAGCATGCGCTTTAAGTCAGCAACTTTGTCTTTCTTCTTTGAGCTAACTACGTAATAAGGAGTGAAGTCATCCTCAACGTCAATGGCCATTCGGCCCCAAGGCTGCTTCTTGATTTCTGCCGGCACATCAATGGCGCGTTCGGGCAAGTCGCGAACGTGACCCACAGAAGCAGTCACTTCGTAACCTGGACCAAGGTATTTCTGGATCGTTTTAGCCTTAGCTGGCGATTCCACGATAACCAGACGATGTGGTGTCGACAAAAGGTCCCCTTCGGCAAATGCCAAAGACTCTATATATAGAGTCAAAAGCGCTATCTCCGAGAGTGTGCCTTATGAAGTGGGGGCATTGTCAAACTGAAGGCATTTGCCAGCGAGTCGCAACTGCCTGTGGATTACCCATTAATCCGTTAAAACATTGAGTTAATCGGACAAATAAGTACACCCCAGCAATTAGCTGGGGTGTACTTGATTTATCTGGCGTTATTCCAGATTTAGGAAACTGGTGCTTCCTCGCCAACTGTGATTGGACGACGCTTTGAAATGATTACTGATACAACAATTACCAAAGTTGCCGCAACAGTAATGCCTACTCGAGTCAGAGTGTCACCCTCCAAATTCATAGCCACTACAGCTGGAGCGATTAGCAACGCGACCAAGTTCATAACCTTAAGCAATGGGTTGATGGCTGGACCAGCAGTGTCCTTGAATGGATCACCGACAGTATCGCCAATAACGGTTGCCGCGTGCGCATCCGAACCCTTGCCACCAAAGTGGCCATCTTCTACGAACTTCTTAGCGTTATCCCAAGCACCACCTGAGTTGGATAGGAACACTGCCATCAAAGTTCCAGTTGCAATCGTGCCGGCCAAGAAGGAACCGAGGGCTCCAATACCTAGACCAAAACCAACTGCGATTGGGGTAAGCACTGCAAGTAGACCCGGAGTTGCTAGTTCGCGCAATGAATCCTTTGTCACGATGTCAACAACGCGACTGTAATCCGGAAGTTCAGTTCCAGCCATAATGCCTGGCTTCTCGCGGAACTGACGACGAACTTCAAAGATCACAGATCCTGCTGCGCGCGAAACTGCGTTGATTGCAAGTCCACTGAACATGAATACAACTGCTGCGCCAATTAATAAGCCAAACAGATTTGCCGGGTTGGCAATGTCAAGTACCGCCTTGTATTGCATATCAGGTCCGGTGTAACTTGCTGCCGCAATTGTTACCGCGTCGCGGAATGCACCGAACAATGCAGTTGCCGCAAACACCGCAGTCGCAATTGCAATTCCCTTGGTGATTGCTTTAGTTGTGTTACCAACGGCGTCAAGGTTAGTTAGCACCTGTGCGCCTTCGCCATGGACATCGCCAGACATTTCGGCAATACCTTGAGCGTTATCAGAAACTGGTCCGAAGGTATCCATCGAAACTATGACGCCAACAGTTGTCAGCAATCCGGTGCCAGCTAGTGCAATCGCAAAGAGACCAAGAATTACTGAGGCCCCACCTAATAAGTACGCGCCGTATAGAGCAGTACCAATTAATAGTGCGGAGTACACAGCAGATTCCATACCGAGTGAAATACCGGCAAGGATTACCGTTGCAGGTCCAGTCAGCGATGACTTTGAAACGTCATCAACTGGTTTGCGGTTAGTTTCTGTGAAGTAGCCAGTTAACTGCTGAATTGCAGCTGCCAGAACAATACCTATAAGTACTGCGCCGATTGCCATGTAACGCGGATTAACACTTGTACTATCAGCAAGACCAAAAGTTGGATCTGCAACGGATGTCAATTCAGCCAAAGTTGCTGGCAGGAATTGGTAGGCAGCGGCTGCAACTAGAACTGCGCTGATCACTGCAGATAAGAAGAAGCCACGATTAATTGCGCTCATTCCGGAACGATCATTAGGTCGAGGTGTCACTGCAAAGATGCCGATTACTGCGGTAACTACACCGATTGCTGGAACAACAAGCGGGAAGACTAATCCGATCTCGCCAAATGCAGCTTTACCAAGAATCAATGCGGCAACCAATGTCACTGCATAGGACTCAAATAAATCTGCAGCCATACCCGCGCAGTCACCTACGTTGTCGCCAACGTTGTCTGCAATAGTTGCGGCGTTACGAGGATCATCTTCTGGAATACCTTGTTCAACTTTTCCAACAAGGTCAGCGCCAACATCTGCAGCCTTGGTAAAAATACCTCCACCGACGCGCATGAACATTGCAAGTAGCGCAGCGCCGAAGCCAAAGCCTTCAAGAACTTTTGGAGCGTCACCCTTGTAAACCAAAACCACAACTGCTGCGCCAAATAAGCCAAGGCCAACTGTGAACATGCCAGCAACACCGCCAGTGCGAAACGCAATCTTCATGGCTTCTTGTTCACCACTGGTATTAGCTGCAGCTGCAACACGAACGTTGCCACGAACCGCTAGCCACATTCCCATGTAGCCAGTAATGCCAGAGAACACAGCGCCAACTAGGAAGAACAGCGAGCGGCCAATGCGCTCACTTTGGGTATCTGCTGGAAGCAGGAACAGCAAGAAGAAAACAAGGACACCAAAGACGGCCAAAGTGCGGAACTGACGATTCAGATAAGCAGATGCACCCTCTTGGATCGCCTTGGCAATCTTTTTCATACTGTCAGTGCCTTCATCGGCTGCTAGAACTTCGCGAACTAAAAGTGCAGCAACGCCAAGCGCAGCTAATGCAATCAAAGCAACGATGACAACTGTTGTGTAGTTGGTTCCCGTCAGCGCGACTTCTTGGGAGGCGACGTGCGAAATTACAGACATAATTCTCCTAATTGGGATCTCTCGTAAAATCTTATGAGATTTGTCCCCATTTGAGTGCGTTTTTGCTAACGTTTCGCGCTGAAAGAATTTATTGGTTTAGTTTGCGCCTAAAGAAACAAAGAGTTCTCGGGCAGCAACCTCATCCCAAAGTACGGATGATCCAGCAGCAGTAGTTGCATCTGCAGTTGTGACCGGAACCGTGAGCAGTGCTCCCTTGCCATTTGATAAAGAGCGCATCGCAATTGCTAAGTCTGCCAAATCTTGGACTGAGTCGCCTGTGCCCACATTGACTGAACCAGTACTTGCATCAACTAACTTCCACATACTTACTGGATTAAGTAATACCGCGGGCGTTGCCGCTTTTTTCATCACAGAACTTAAAAATTGTTGTTGGCGTTCTACTCGACCCAAATCGCCTCTTGGATCTGCGTAGCGCATCCGTACATACGCCAGTGCATTACGGCCATCTAGCTCTTGGCAACCAGCTAGCAAATTTAGTCCGGAATTTTCATCCATTACATCGGCTGGGACACACATGTTTACCCCACCCACAGCATTTGTTATGTCGCGGATTCCTTTGAAACCAATTTCCATGTAGTGATCAATACGTAAGCCCGTATTACGTTCGACAGTTTCAACTAATAAAGGTGCGCCGCCCTTGCCATAGGCAGTATTAATTTTATTTCGTCTGTCAGTAACTTGCATGCCATCAAGAGCAGTGTGAGCAGGAATGATCACATATGAGTCGCGTGGCAAACTAACTAGTGTTGGCGTTCCTTCATCAGTGATATGAATAATCATCAAAGTATCGGTGCGCTGAGTGCCTTCATCTGCTCCGGTACGAAGTTCTTTTCGCTCAGCTTTAGTTAATCCCTCGCGACTATCAGAGCCAACCAAAAGCCAGTTTGTACCTGCAGTGTCGGCAATTGCGCCGTTTGCTGCCGCAGGAATTTTGTTTAGCGAAGTTGCTGCATGAAAACCAAGAACAACATAAAACGCTAAGTACGCAAGAACTATGTTTCTGATGTATCGAACTGGACGTGGGAATCGCTTTGCTGATTTTATCTTTGGTGATTTATGCCATGGCAACTTGATTGCTGGAAACGGAGATCTTAAATTAGTAAACCAATTTCCCGATTTTGAATTTGCAGGTTGATCAAATTGTGGACTGTCAACATAAATCGGTTGCAATTTTGTGTCACTTATGTTGCCCGCTTGAAAAGTAGAAACTGAAAAGACCGGCTCGGCGTTAATCTCTTTTTGTGGAGGATTCAATTCTGGAGTTCCAGAAATTGCGCCGCTTTGAGAGCGTCGATAAATTGTTGAATCCACTTAGTAATTCTCACTTAATTGCAGGCAATCTCATGCTCGTGGCGCGCCAACTTAAGTTGCCTGCTGGTTGTGTTAAGAGTATTTACCTTAATCCTTGGAAACCCCTATTTAATTGAGGTCTTGACCATTTGGTTGTTGGTGAAATTGAAATCAATAAAAAGCGCGTAATCTTGGATTTCTATGAAAAATTCATTTGTCTACCTCGGACCCAGGGGAACCTTCACCGAAGCTGCTCTCCTGCAGATGCCAATTGCTGCGCAGGCGCAGTTAATTGCTGCGGAGTCAGTGCGGCATGCGTTGAACCTGGTGCGATCTGGCGAAGCATTTGCAGCTCTAGTTCCGATCGAGAACTCAGTAGAGGGATCAGTATCGACAACCCTGGATGAATTGGGTCATGGCGAGCCGTTAGAAATTATTGATGAAATTGCGATCCCAGTTGATTTTGCACTGTTGGCTAAAGTGGGCACGCAGATTTCAAATGTATCTCGAATTGCAACTCATCCTCATGCCCATGCGCAATGCGTGAATTGGTTAGCGCAAAACATTCCAGGCGTTCATGTTTTACCAGCTATGTCTACTGCTGCTGCTGCTGAAGAATTGGCAAGTGGCGCAAACTATGACGCAGCAATTTGCTCAGTTGCTGCCGCTAAACATTATGGACTGGAAATTCTTGCGGAAAGTATCGGCGACAGTGATAGCGCCTGGACCAGGTTCGTATTAGTTAGTAAGCCAGGTCATGCGCAACCTGCAACTGGAAATGACAAAACAACTTTGTCATTATTTATACATCGCAACCAACCTGGTGCGTTGCTTAAGATTTTGACTGAGTTTGCAGTAAGTGGCATTGATCTTTCCCGCTTGGAATCACGTCCTACTAAACAACAACTAGGTGACTACTTCTTTTCACTAGATTGTGTTGGACATATTGATGATGAGAATCTCGGCGCTGTGTTAATTAAGCTGCGCGAAATTTGTGCTGACGTTAAGTTCTTGGGTTCTTATCCACGCCATGACAATGCCAGTGGTGATGGAGTTGTTACCGAGATTATTACTTCAGAGGTTGCGCCACAGGATTGGTTAGATAACTTGCGCAAGCGCGTTAACTAGCAATAATTCGATCTATAAACACTGCCACACCGTGATCATCGTTCGAAGGAACATGTTCATCAGCAGCAGCTTTTATCCACTCATGTGCGTTATCAACGGCTGCCCCGCGTCCTGCCCACTGAATCATTGGTAAATCATTTGGCATATCGCCAACTGCAGCAACGTCGGCCGCAGTCATTGCGTTATCTCTTGCAAACTTTTCGAGCCCGGTACCTTTATTCACGCCTATCGCACTCATCTCAATCATGAGATCTAAGAAATTGGAATGTGTGACATCAACAATTCCATTCAGGGCATTCTGGGCAGCAATTAAGAATTCGTCAGCATTTTGTTGAATCCGATCACTTGGTCGCGCCAACAACTTAACGACAATTTCGGTGCCAAACATTGATTCCACATCAGTTGGCACTGGACTATGTTTTACTTCCCAGCGCGGACGGTATTTATCGTCAACCATAAATGAGTCATCGTGTCGATCGAGTTCGACTGCGAACGATATGTCGGGATCTAGAGCTTGCAATGCCGCCGCAGCCTTAAGCCCAGAATCTGAGGAAAGTAGCTCGGCATAGATAGTTTCTTGGGTTTTTAAGTCCATTAACAGGGCGCCGTTACACACTAGGGCTAAACCTTCATGTCCAGTCATATCCGGAATTTGGCGCATCCATCTGGTTGGGCGGCCCGTTACGAAAATGGTTTCCAGCCCATTTGCATGCGCCCGAGCGATTGCTGCCACGTTTTCAGGGGAAACTGTGCCCCCAGTTTGCAGGAAAGTCCCATCGAGATCGCTGGCCACTAACCGCGTCACAATTGTTACCTAATTCCCTGGTTTTTGCCCTAGTCATGAATGTCAAAAAGTCGCTAGAGTTCTGAGTTATCCGTATTAATTCTACGGGCTTTTCACTAAGGAGCATCATGGCCAAGATCAGCGACGAAGTTCGCACTCACAAATACACTTTGACCGAAGATGAGATGCCCACTCAGTGGTACAACATCGTTCCCGACCTGCCCGCGCCACCGCCGCCAGCATTGCACCCAGGCACACATCAACCTGCTGGACCAGAAGATTTCGCACCACTATTTCCAATGGCGTTGATCATGCAGGAAGTTAGTCAGGAGCGCTACATCGATATTCCAGGTGGCGTATTAGATGTGTACCGCCAATGGCGCCCGAGCCCGCTGTTTCGTGCGCACCGACTTGAAAAAGCACTCGGTACTCCCGCTCGAATTTATTACAAGTACGAAGGTGTCTCGCCAGCTGGTTCACACAAGCCAAACACTGCTGTGCCACAGGCTTACTACAACGCGCAAGAAGGCATTAAAAAACTTGTGACAGAGACTGGCGCTGGACAATGGGGTACCGCACTTGCATTTGCTTGCGCACTTTACGACATGGAATGTGAAGTTTTCCAAGTTGGCGCTTCCTTTGATGCAAAGCCATTTCGCAAATTAATGATTGAAGCATTTGGTGGAACGGTTCACCGCTCACCATCGCAGTTAACTGAAGTTGGCAAGATGCTTGCTGCTGATCCAAAGAACCTAAGTGGCTCACTTGGTATCGCGATTTCAGAAGCTGTAGAAGTTGCGGTTAAGGATCCTGGAACTCGTTACGCACTTGGTTCAGTTTTGAATCACGTACTTATGCACCAGACCATAATCGGCGAAGAAGCACTCTTGCAGATGGCAAAAGCTGGCGACACACCAACACTGATTGTTGGTTGCACTGGTGGTGGTTCCAACTTCGGTGGATTAGCTTTCCCATTCCTACGCGAAAAGATGGCTGGAAAAATCAGTCCACGAATTTTGGCTGCTGAACCAGAATCATGTCCTTCACTTACTCGTGGAACTTATGCCTACGACTTTGGTGACACTGCAGGTATGACTCCACTTATGAAGATGCACACACTTGGTAAGGACTTCATTCCAGATCCAATTCACGCAGGTGGATTGCGCTATCACGGTATGGCTCCGTTGATTTCACACATCTACGAACTTGGTTTGATGGACGCGCAAGCTGTTGGTCAAACAGAGTGCTTCAGTGCTGCTGTGCAGTTCGCTCGCACCGAGGGAATCGTTCCAGCGCCAGAGCCAACCCATGCAATTGCAATCGCAATTCAGGAAGCGCTAAAGGCAAAAGAGACCGGCGAAGAAACCGTTATCTTGACCGCGCTATGTGGACATGGTCATTTCGACCTTGCTGCCTATGACGAATTCCTCAATGGTCGCATGAGCGATGAGGTAATCACAGATGAGCGATTCGCTGCAGCGTTGGCAAACTTGCCACAGGTTGCTGGCGTATAGAACTGCATTAAAACTAAAGCCCCGCTGAAACCAGCGGGGCTTTAGTTTTATCAATACTTTTTTCTAAGTGAAAACTTACTTAATCTTAAAATGCGAAGCGCCACCAAGATATGGCTGCAACGCTTTTGGTATTCGAACTGAGCCATCAGCTTCTTGATGATTTTCAAAGAGCGCAACTATCGTGCGAGTTACCGCGCAAAGTGTGCCATTCAAAGTTGCAATAGGTTCCACGCCATTTTCCCCACGTGAGCGAATCTTCAATCTGCGCGCTTGGAAAGTTGTGCAGTTCGATGTTGAAGTTACTTCGCGGTAGCGCTCTTGTGATGGCACCCAAGCCTCGCAGTCAAACTTGCGCGCAGCACTTGAACCAAGATCTCCTGTTGCGACATCAATGACACGATATGGAATTTCAAGTAACTGTAAAAATTCTTCTTCAAAGCCAAGTAAGCGCGCATGTTCATCAAGTGCTTCATCCACTGGACAAAAAGAAAACATTTCAACTTTGTCAAACCAGTGCACGCGAAAAATTCCCCGCGTATCCTTGCCGTGACTTCCAGCTTCTCGTCTAAAGCAAGGTGAGAATGCTGCGTAGCGCCGAGGTAGATCGCCTTCTAAAATTTCGTCCATGTGATAAGCGGCAAGCGGAACTTCAGCGGTACCAACTAAATACAAATCATCGGCTTCTAATCGATAAACGTTTTCTGCAGCTTGACCCAGAAAACCCGTGCCTTCCATTGCAGCAGGCTTTACTAATGCTGGCGGGATCATCGGTGTGAATCCATTTTTTTGCGCAGTGTTCATTGCAAGCTGCACTAATGCCAGCTCCAACATTGCGCCCGGACCAGTCAAGTAATAAAACCGGCTACCGCTAACTTTTGCGCCACGCTCTATATCTATTGCGCCAAGCAGTTCGCCGATTTCAACGTGGTCGCGAACTGAAATACCTTCCGAAGCAAAGTCGCGCTTTGTGCCAACTTCTTTGATGACAACAAAATCATCTTCGCCGCCAACCGGAGCCGCTGGATCAACCAGGTTAGAAAGTCCAAGCACTAGCGCATCCAGAGCAGCGTCCATTTCGCGGAGCGAATTTTCCGCAGCCTTGACCTGATCTGACAAAGTTTTTGTTTCAGCTAGCAGCGCGGTTTTTTCCTCGCCTTGGGCTTTGGCGACCTGGGCGCCAATTGCCTTTTGCGTAGTGCGAAGCGCCTCAAACTCTCCAACTGCGCTGCGGCGAGCAATATCTGCCGCAATAACCTGATCAACTAGCTCAACCGATTCGCCCCGGGCAGCCTGAGATTTCTTCAAAGCATCTGGGTCTTGGCGTAAAACGGCTAAATCGATCATGGCTTAAGCCTAGAGGAAGCGGTGCATGATCGATGCGACAAAAATTCATCTGGGATTTAGTACCTAGCCAACATTTCCAGATAGCATCAGTTCTGCATTTGAACTGTTTTTTGATCTGACTCTGGACACCGGAATAAGGGGTACTTCATTGGATATGAACTGGTTGACTCCCAAAGCGCAAGCTCACGACGCTGGAGTAAAGGGCTGGGGAAGTTTCGCTATCGAGCCAATAAGTGCTGGCGAAACCGTTGGCAGTTTTGGCGGTTGGTCAGTACCACGTTCAGTCTTAGCAACTTTAGAAATTGAGCGCCAACATCGCGCCATTCAAGTTGATGATGATCAGTATCTAGTCTCGCAAGAGCACCGTGAACCAGGTGATTGTTTTAACCATTCCTGCGAACCAAGTTGCAGCCTCAGTGGCGCGACAGTTTTGAAAGCTCGCCGAGACATTGCAGTCGGCGAAGAATTAACTTTTGATTACGCAACTTGCGACGACTCAGACTATGACGAATTCACTTGTGGCTGCAGCACTAAATCTTGTCGTGGAACTGTGACTGGCAAAGACTGGCAATTGCCGGAACTTCACAAAAAGTATGCTGGCGAATTCTCACCTTATTTAGCTCGCCGAATTGCTAGCGAGTTTTAATCTGAACTTGAAGTTCCACCATCTTGGGAATCAAGTGGAATAACTTGGGTCTGATTCATATCTTGAACAGTGTCATTCGAAGTATGCGTGCCAGCAGTTGAGGTTGTAACTACTCCCGCATCAGCAGCATTTTTATTATCAAAATGTTCGTGGTACTTAAGATCAGCGCGATGTAAATCAGATTCACGAATTTTTAGTGCCTCAGCAATTGGCAGCACAATGAAGCCAGTGGCAAGAATGTGCATAACGCTTAGCGAAAACTTCACGGAGAGAGAAATATCTGGCAGTGTGACTGCGCCATAGATAGATGCCAGGCCAACCGCTAAACCACTTACTAAAAACCAAATACGAGGCCCAATAAGAAGCTTGCTCAGAACTACGGCAATAACCGTGGCAAGTAATCCCGCAATGGCTGTAGCAATGGCGATCCGCAATACTGTGGCTTCAACATATGTCGTGCTTTGGAATCCGGTAGGAACCAAAACTTTCATGTTAAAAACATTGGTGCATAGCCATAACCAGCCAACATTTGCGCCCGATGCTAGCGAAGTGGCGCCGATTCCGACTAGCCAAATTCGAATTGCTGGTGGCGTAATTTGGCGAACCTGTTTTGCCATCAGTTTTGCTCCTTTTAGGGAATTGCTAGTGGCAAAAGCCTACGCCATTAAGCGGGTTTCACTACAGTTCAATTCTCGCGTAACCTTACGTTTGATCGTTTTTAAAACGATTTGGCGAGGTGGCAGAGCGGCCGAATGCGGGCGCCTTGAAAGCGTCTGAGGTGTAAAAGCCTCCGGGGGTTCAAATCCCTCCCTCGCCGCAGTAAAAAAGTAGGTCCCCATTCGGGGGCCTACTTTTTTTCTTGCAGTGTGAGGTGGGATTTGAGGAGACGTTCTCGCGAATAGCGAGAACGGTGGAGTCCCTCCCTCGGATTTGGGAGGAGAAATTTTTCAAATCGAATCGATTTGAAAATTTGGACGGTTCCCTCCCTCGCCACATCTGTACACAGTCAGCGCTTCTTCGAAAACGTTTTATGTCAAACGCTCTGCTCGCGTCCCCAATTTCATACTGCCGATCCTGGGGATCGGCAAGAAATCTGGGGACCGACGCACCCTCCGAAGTTTTTCCCTAAAAGTTTTCTTGCGCAGCGCTTTAGTTCTCGCGCCACAACGGGCGTGTCAAACAAGTCGGACCGCCCTCGCCGCGATTTATTACATCTGCTTTGTATGTGTGAACTTCAACTCCAGCATCACGCAGGCGCTGGGCGGTAATCGGATTACCCGATGGCATTACAGCAACGCCTGGACGCACTGCTAATACATTGCAAGCAAGTGACATATATTCTTCCTCTGGCACCGAAACAGTTTTAATTCCACGCTTTGCAAGTTCCTGCAACAAAGTAATTGGCGCTTCACGCTCATAAACAACAGCTAAGTCATCACGAATGGGTGAGATAACACTCATTAGGTGCAGGCAGTATTCCGGACCCATCGCATGTGGCATGTGAAAAGTTTTTACATCGATGCCTTCGGCAGCAAAAATATCACGTAGTTGTTTTTCGCCTGCTTCATTGGTTCGGTAAGTGCGACCAATAGCAACTGTCCTATCGTCCAGCCAAAACATATCGCCAGCATCTGCTGTGGCATCGCCAATTAATACTCCAACAGTTGGCATACCCAGAGCGTTTATGTCGCCAGCAAGTAATGCCGGCTCTTTAACACGGGCTTCTTTTGCACCTTGTAGTTGAATCACTCCAGAAGGAGTTGTGAAAGCTGGGTCATAAACAAAGCAAGCATCAGCAAGTCCCGGTGCCTCTGGTAGCACATCAACTTCGCAGCCAAGTTCCCTTAGGAGTTCAACAAAGGCAGCGTGATCAACTTGTAGCGCGTCTAGATCTAACTCCTCTGGTGCACCTAGCCAATGCGCGACTTGATAATCAGCATCTCGAGTTGGGGTGCGAACTGCGACGCGCTTGAGGTTGGCAACGGAAGAGGAAACACCGAATTTAGACATGACCCAATCCTTGCGGGCTAGTGCGATTGGCACAAACGCGGATTTTCGCCAATCCCCCTTAAACCCGTTAATCTAAAGGTTCAAGGAGACGTCGCATAGTCCGGTCGAGTGCGCCTCACTGCTAATGAGGTAAGGAGTCAAATCCTTCGGAGGTTCAAATCCTCTCGTCTCCGCCAAAAAATGGCTCCACCCAGATGGGTGGGGCCTTTTTTGTTGCGAAGAGCTTTGAGGATTTGGGAGGAGCTTGCGCCAGCAAGCGACGGTTCCTCTCGTCTCCGCAACGGATTGCGTGATCGCTGGCGATCACTTGCAATCGGATTGGCTAATTGCAGAATGCATTATGGCCCTCACCCTTTCGGGTGGGGGTTTTTGTCTGTCCGGAAATAGACGAGTGAGGATTTGGGAAGAGTTCGCTCGAATAGAGCGAACGATGGCTCCTCTCGTCTCCGCTAAATACGGCTGCCCCTTTAAAGAAATCTAAGGGGTGGTTTGATTTTGCCCACTTTTTTGACCATCTATATGGGATCGAAGACACAGAAGTATGACAATAAGTCAGCGTTCGTTTTATGATTTATCAATTAATTTCGGCATTGCTTTGAATTTCGAGGTTATAACTAAACAGCTTTCTATCAGTAATGAGAGAGCCGTGACTAACTTCGTTTTGCGCAGATTATTCGGTCACCAAATCATGGCAATATCACTGCATATATGCAACACTCAGTACATACATTCCTGATCGGAGAATGACATGAATTTTGTAACCGCTGTAAAGACTTGCTTCTCAAAGTATTTTGACGGAAAAGGTAGGGCGACTCGTCCTGAATATTGGTACTTCTACTTATTCTATATTTTAGTAGTTGGGGTGGCGAGCTTCATGAGTAGCAACTCAGTCGTATTGACCATTGCACAACTCGCGCTGTTTATCCCGTTGACTACTGCAGGTATTAGACGCATGCACGACACTGACCGAAGCGGATGGTTCCTATTAATTCCACTTGTAAATTTATTCTTTTTATGCAGCAAAGGCACACCTGGACCCAATAAATATGATCGATCGGATGTTGATTTAGGCGCATTGCCTCCGCCATCAAACGTATAGGTGAGCGGTATGGCAAATCCAGATCCAGGCTGGTACTCCGATCCTTCAGATGTCTCGTATTTGCGTTATTGGGATGGAAGTCAATGGACAGAGCAGATAAAGGGAGACCCATCCGCTGAGAAATTGTTTATTGTCACCTCTCAGGAAGTTGCAGGAAAACAAATCTCGGAAGTCTTGGGCGTTGTGATAGGCACAGGCACAGTAATGATGAGAGTAACGAATTCCTCTATGACTCGAGACTCTTTTGTTAAGGCTCGTGCAGACTTATCACGCAATGCAGCGGGAATGGGTGCTGATGGGGTAGTAGCACTAACGATAAGCAGTGAAACCAATAACAATAATTCGAATACTGTATTTCTGTGCGGGACAGCTGTGAAGTTTGCTGATTGATTCTTTTATGCTGTTTATTGCGATGATAAGTGTTTCTAAAAAGACACATCAAACAAGTCACTACCGCAATACGAACAATTTGTTGCATAGTCACTGATCGGTTTCAAACAAAAAGGACAAGTTGGAAGTTCTGGATCAAGACACCCTTTGCAATATGTATCGTTTTCCCACTGGGTAACACCCCAGTTTGGATTTCTTCGGATCGAAGGTGGCTGCAGGCTTTTTCCACAAAAACGACATTTGCTTGCCACTACGAGCTAGACCCGCACATCCGCTGCTGGGAATGGCACACGGTCATCAAACTTCATTGATAAGCGACCAGCAGTTCGCCAGACTCTAGCTAACGAATCACTGTCCTCATCCGTTACTAAGTTGCCCATAACCCGAAGCGCTAGTTTCATAATTGTTTTTGAACGCATGCCAACCGGCCCAGCAACTGGCAACAGACCTGGAACAGTTAGCAATCCAGCCAGCCGTCGAGCAATTGAAAATGCTAGGCCGTAATGAGAACGCAGTTGCGCGGGCCAGGCAACAGAAAAATCTTTTTCAGTATCTAACATTTCTGCGGCAAGTCGGCCAGTTTCTAATCCGTAATCAATGCCTTCACCGTTAAGTGGGTTTACACATCCTGCAGCGTCGCCAATAAACATGAAGTTCTTTCCAGCAATTCCAGAAACTGCCCCGCCCATTGGTAACAAGAAGGACCAAGGCAAACGAATGTCCCCCGAAAGTTTCCAGTCCTCGCGTTGTTGATCTGCATAGGTATTCATTAATGCGCGAAGGTTTACCTCAGCCGGGCGTTTATGTGTGGCAAGTGTGCCCACTCCAACATTTACTTCACCATTTGCAAGTGGAAAGATCCAACCGTAACCAGAAAGAATTTCATTTTTATCACCGCGTAACTCTAAGTGTGATGAAATCCAAGGATCGTCGTGACGCTCACTCTTTATATAACCGCGTGCTGCAACGCCGTAGGCCGTATCACGATGCCATTCCCGCCCAAGTTTTCGACCGAGTTGGGAACGCGCACCATCAGCGATAATCACTGAGTTTGCATGGATAGTGACAATGTCAGAATCTGTTTTTACGATTACTGATTTGATTGCGCCGCTATCAAGAACAACATCAGTTGCGGTGTGACCCTCTAAAACTTTTGCGCCAGCTGCTTTAGCAATCCACATAATTTGTTCATCGAGTTCAAGCCGTGGGGCTGCGCCACCGTAATCAGGCAGAGAACCACCTGGCCAAGGCAGTAATAATTCTTGGCCAAATCCAGCGGCGCGAAGTCCTAAGTTGCGCGCCCGTCCTGATAACCAATCCTCTAAGCCAATTGCATTTAATTCAGCAATCGCTCTGGGAGTTAGACCATCACCGCATGGCTTATCACGCGGAAAAGTTGCAGAGTCAATTAGCGTTACTTCCCGACCAGCGCGAGCAGCATAAGTTGCAGCGGCAGAACCGGCCGGTCCCGCGCCAACTACCAGCACATCAGTTTGGATTTCGCTCACGCTCTTATTCTCTCGCGATTGTGAATTACCCGCAGTTTTGCTTTAGGTACCAGTCATTGGAAAGCGAGTACTAAAACTTGGATTGGAAAACTAGACCACGCCAAATAAGCGGTCGCCGGCATCGCCCAAGCCAGGAACTATGTAGCCCTTTTCGTTTAACTTTTCGTCCACAACTGCAGTCACCAGCAGGACATCAACATCGCGACCTTCAAGAGATTTTTCAAGTGCTGCGATACCTTCTGGCGCAGACAATAAACAGATCGCCGTGATTTGGTTTGCCCCACGTTCCAGCATCAATTCAATAGCGGCAATTAAAGTTCCGCCCGTTGCCAACATTGGGTCAAGTAAAAATACTTGTCGTCCTTTTAAGTCGCCAGGAATTCGATCAGCGTAAGTAGATGGTTGCAGTGTGTCATGATCGCGAACCATTCCTAAGAAGCCAACTTCGGAAGTCGGTAAAATGCGCGTCATGCCATCGAGCATTCCAAGGCCCGCGCGCAAAATTGGAATCACAACCGGCGTAGGTGCGCTGAGCCGAACCCCTTTCGCAGGAGCAACTGGGGTTTGCACTGTAACTGGCTCAACCCGAATATTTCGAGTGGCTTCGTAAGCCAAAAGTGTTACTAACTCATCAGCTAACCGGCGAAAAGTTGGAGAATCAGTTCGCTCATCGCGAAGCGCAGTTAACTTGTGAGCTATCAAAGGGTGATCAGTAATTAATGTACGCACGTGCCAACATTAACTGGCTCAACATGAATTTCTTGGAGCGGAGTTAACTTTGTTGCAGATGTGGCACATGAGGTAGGTGTCTATTCTTGTTCATCACAGATATGTCACGCTTTTGGGTTACTGGGTGGTGAATGCGCGGTAAAAATCCCTACAAAGTACACTTTTCTTTGGTGATGCGAATGTCGCATCGTCGAAATGAGAGGAGCCCTCCGTGTTGAAGGGTGTAAAACTTGCCTCCGTCCTAGCTGTAGCGTCATTGGCGCTAGCAGCATGTGGATCAAGTGGCGAAACAGCAGCTGAAAGTGCAGCGCCAACAGAGGCTGCAGCCCCAACTGTAAAAGTTGGAATGGCCTATGACCAAGACGGCAAGGGTGACGGATCGTTCAACGATGCTGCATTTGCTGGCCTATCAAAGGCACAGACTGATCTTGGTGTTGAAATCAAGGAAGTTAACTCCGGCGCAGGCGCAACAGATGCTGCTCGCGAAGAACTTTTGACTCTTTTAGCTGATGGTGGATACAACCCAGTCATCGCTATTGGATTCGCATACAGCACTGCACTTGCTGCAGTTGCTCCAAAGTTCCCAGAAACAACATTCGCAATTGTTGACTCAGTTGTGGAATCACCAAACGTTGGATCATTGATCTTTGCTGCAGAGCAGGGTTCATACCTAACAGGTGTAATTGCAGCCTCCGCATCCAAGTCAGGTCGCATTGGCTTCATCGGTGGTATGGAAATCGATCTAATCAAGGCTTTTGAAGCTGGATACAACGAAGGTGCTCGCTCAGTAAACGCTGACATCATCATCGATTCCAAGTACATGGGTCCTGCTGGCGATAACACTGCATGGAACGTGCCAGAAAAGGCAAAGACTGCAACTGACGGCATGATCGCTAATGGCGCAGATGTTATCTACGCTGCTGCTGGTGGTTCCGGTCTTGGAATGTTCCAGTCCGTTAAGGCCGCAGGCGCAGGTTACTGGGCAATCGGCGTTGACTCCGATCAGTACACCGTTCCGGCTCTTGCTGAATACAAGGATTTCATTTTGACATCCATGTTGAAGCGCGTTGACGTAGCTGTATACGACGTAATCGCTGCCGTGGTTAATGGCGCTCCACTAGTTGGAATCCAGGCCTTTGACCTAAGCAAAGAAGGCGTTGGTTACTCCAGCTCCAACCCAGCTGTTGCTGATTACGCTGCTGCCGCTGACGCTGCTGCTGCGAAAATCGCATCCGGTGAAGTTGTTGTTGGCACCACAGTTGAATAACAACTAAACAGATTGAGGCTCGGGTGGATTTATTTCCACCCGAGCCTCACTTTTTATTTAGGTTAGTCGTAAGTTTGGTTAATACAAATGCACTATTTGAAGGGCCTGGTCAGAAGACATGAGCGAAAGTTCAGTAGCAGTAGAACTGCAAGGAATCTGGAAACGCTTTCCTGGAGTTATCGCAAATAGCAACATAAATCTAAAGGTTGCCTCTGGAACGGTTCATGCAATCGTCGGTGAAAATGGCGCAGGCAAATCAACTTTGATGAAGATTCTTTACGGTATGCAAAAAGCTGACGAAGGAACAATTTCGATTAACGGCTCAGCATTAGTTTTTAATTCACCATCTGATGCGATTGGTGCAGGCATTGGAATGGTACATCAGCATTTCATGCTGGCAGATAATTTCACTGTTTTAGAAAATATCATTTTAGGAAGCGAACCAAAATCTGGTGGCAAATTAGATTTTGTAAAAGCTCGCAAACTAATTTCAGACATAGCTGCTGAAAATGGGTTAGCAGTAAATCCGGATGTATTAGTTAGCGAACTTGGAGTTGGGGATCGCCAGCGCATTGAGATTCTTAAGGTCCTCTACCGTGGCGCACATATCTTGATCCTTGATGAACCAACTGCAGTACTTGTTCCTCATGAGGTAGAAGAATTATTTAGTACGCTTCGCGATTTAAAGAAGCAAGGATTCACCGTTATTTTTATCAGTCACAAACTCGATGAAGTTCTTTCCATCGCTGATGAGATAACCGTCATTCGCCAAGGCACAACTGTTGGAACTGTAAATCCCCATGTTGAGAAGGTTTCTGCGCGAGACCTTGCCGAGATGATGGTTGGTAATGAGTTACCAACTCCCGCATCCGTTGGTAACACTATTCAAGATCAAGTTGTGCTTACTGTTGAAAACCTCAGTGTTATTGCAACTGGCGGCAAAGCAATCGTTGATGGCGTCTCATTCAAAATTCGAGCCGGTGAGATTTTAGGAATTGCTGGCGTAGAAGGCAATGGCCAAGCTGAAATTTTAAATGCCTTAATGGGAATCGAATCCGCTACTGGAAAAGTTATGTTTCAAGATGAAGACATCAGTAAAAAATCCACACGTCATAGGCGCGATCTAGGAATTGGATTTATCCCAGAGGATCGCCAGCGACAGGCATTATTACTAGAAGCACCGCTTTGGGAAAACAGAATGCTAGGACATCAAACTAAGGCTCCGAATGCAAAGGGTTTTTGGTTGAATCCGCGAGGTGCGAAAGCTGACACCAAGCGCATTGTGGCTGAATATGATGTACGCACTCCCAGCATTGATGTAAACGCAAGCGCCCTTTCTGGTGGCAACCAACAGAAACTAATTGTTGGCCGGGAAATGTCTAACGATCCAAAACTATTAATTGCCGCGCATCCAACTCGTGGGGTGGATGTCGGAGCGCAAGCCGCAATCTGGGATCACATTCGCAATGCCCGCCAAGCTGGCCTTGCCGTGTTATTAATCTCCGCTGATCTTGATGAACTCATTGGCTTAAGCGATTCCATCAAAGTTTTGCTGAGAGGAAAATTCGTAGCAGATGCTGATCCGGCAACTGTTACTCCGCAAGAGCTAGGTACTGCAATGACCGGTGCCGGGAGAGCTGCCTAATGAATCTTCGCCGCCTCGCAACCAGCTTGATTGCGCCAGCAATTGGGCTGGGCGTATCTCTTGCAGCAACTGCCATAATTTTGATCTCTATCGGCGCCAGTGTCACGGTTATCTTCTCTTCTATGTGGAATTACGGAACTTCACCGCGCGCTATGACTTTGATGCTTAACTTGGCAACTGTTTATTTCCTGAGTGCCTTAGCGGTTTCTATCGGATTCAAAATGAATCTCTTCAACATTGGTGTCAATGGTCAATATATTTTAGGTTCCCTAGCAGCTGCGGTAGTTGCTAGCAATTTACAACTACCAAAAGCTGCATCGATAACTGTGACAATTTTGACCGCCATGTTAGTTGGCGCTGCGTGGGCTGGCATTGCTGCTTGGCTTAAAGTTGCGCGTGGTGTCAGTGAAGTTATTTCGACAATCATGTTGAACTTCATTGCAATTGGAATTATCAGTTATCTAATTGTGCGAACGAGCATTGGCACCGAAACAGGCGTGAACATTCGTGGTACTAAGTTAATCCCGGAATCTGGAATGTTGCGTGGTAACGCATTTATTGATCCAGAAACAAAAGTCTATGGATTCTTATTCATATCTATTTTTGTTGGTGTCGGATATTGGTTTTTACTAAATCGAACCCGGTTTGGTTTCGACCTTCGCGCAACAGGTAAATCTGCATCAGCGGCCCGGACAAGTGGCGTGCAATCAACTCGCATGATCGTCACGACAATGTTGCTTTCCGGAGCAGTAGCTGGATTAGTTGGCCTTCCATACTTACTCGGTCAAACTGGTTCCTACAATCTGCAATTCCCAACCGAGTGGGGATTCATAGGTATTGCGATTGCGCTGTTGGGTCGTAACAATCCTCTTGGGATTGCCTTTGGCGCGATCTTTGTTGCGTTTCTAGATGTTTCAAGTGGGCAATTAGTTCTGGAGGGTGTGCCTCGGGAAATTTCCACAATCATGCAGGGACTAATTGTCATCGTCGTAGTTATCTCGTATGAAGTTGTGCGACGAAATCAAGTTAAGAGTGAACAACGAAGTGTCGCTCGCGCACTTGCAAAACAGGAGGTGTCAGCATGACTTACTTAAAGTCGCGTCGTTTTATTGGATCAGCTTTTACTGCCATCACCATGCTTTCAATTACTCGCACCATTACTGGTAACGGCGATTTAACAAGCACGGTGACAATTGCGCAAGCACTCGTATTTGCCTCGCCAATCGCACTTGCTGGACTTGCTGGAATCTGGGCAGAACGTGCGGGTGTTATCAACATTGGCCTAGAGGGCATGATGATCCTTGGCACTTTTGGTGCTGGTTGGGCTGGTTGGCAATGGGGCGCTTGGGCTGGCGTACTAGCTGGCATTATTTTTGGCGCAATCGGTGGCTTCCTGCTTGCCGTTGCCGCGGTGACTTTTGGTGTGGATCAAATCATCGCTGGCACTGCGATCAACTTATTGGCTCTGGGGACTACTAAGTTCCTGGCAATCTTGCTCTTTACTAATGCGCCAGGTGGTGGTCAAGCACAATCACCACCGATAAAAGGTGAGATTCCCGTTTTTACTTTGGATTCAATTGCTGTGCCACTAACTGCGCTGCATGAAAAAGAAATCTTCTTCATAAGCGACTTGGCAGGTTTAGTTGCAGGCTTGTTCTATAACATGTCGCTCTTAACGATCATTACGCTTTTGCTTTTCGTAATGACAAGTTATTTACTTTGGAAAACTGCTTTTGGACTTAGATTGCGCAGTGCGGGTGAAAATCCATGGGCTGCTGATTCACTTGGCGTGAAAGTTGTGCAATACAAATATGCAGCAGTCGTGTTCTCCGGAATGCTTGCTGGTCTTGGTGGTGCGTACCTTTCGATTGCATCGACTATTTACCGAAATGGAAATACTGCAGGTCGTGGTTACATCGGATTAGCAACGATGATTTTTGGTGACTGGCGTCCCGGTGGCACGGCAGCTGGCGCTGTGATGTTTGGATACATCGACACTTTGCGCCTAATTGATACCGGCAATCAAAACGTTAAGGGATTGATTTTGCTTGGCTCCATTATTTTGTTCGCAATAGGTGCGTGGATGCTGCGAAGTTCCAGGCGTAACACTGCTATTGGATTCTTACTGCTTGGCTCGGTAATGGTTGGTGCCTACTTCTCGGCCACTTCCTTCCCACCAGAAGTTGCCCAAGTTGCGCCATACATCACAACTTTGTTGGTACTAGCAACTGCCTCTCAAAATTTGCGGCCGCCCGCTGCTGATGGAGTTCCCTACCGCAAGGGAGAAGACCACTGATGGAAATTAATTGGAGTGAATTACGCGCTGCTGCAAGTAAGGCAATGTCTAATGCCTACGCGCCTTACTCAAACTTTCCAGTCGGAGTTGCTGGCTTAGTTGATGATGGTCGTATCGTTACTGGTTGCAATGTTGAGAACGCATCGTATGGTGTGGCCTTATGCGCTGAATGTGGACTTATCTCAAATTTGATTAGCACCGGTGGTGGCAAATTAGTTGCTGTGGCCTGCGTTGACCGCCATGGTAATTCATTGATGCCCTGTGGTCGCTGCCGACAATTACTTTGGGAGCATGGTGGTCCTACCTGCTTACTTGATTCAGTTAGTGGCATCAAAACTATGGCTGAGATATTGCCAGATGCCTTTGGTGCGCACGATTTAACAGATCGGCTTTAAGTAATACCCTTGATTCATGAGCACTGAACCTTTTGCAGCAGTTGAAGTTATTGCTGCCAAACGAGACGAGCGCGAATTATCTGATCAACAAATCGATTGGTTCGTCGGCGCTTACGTGCGAAATATTATTGCTGAAGAACAAATGTCGGCAATGGCTATGGCTATTTTGCTAAACGGTATGAATCGGCGCGAGATTGTGCGCTGGACTAAGGCTTACATCGATTCTGGCGAGACTATGAATTGGTCAGATCTGGGCCGGCCCACTGCGGATAAACATTCAACTGGTGGAGTTGGCGACAAAATTACTTTGCCACTCGCGCCGCTTGTTGCTGCCTGCGGTGTTAGCGTGCCGCAACTTTCTGGTCGAGGTTTGGGTCACACTGGTGGCACGCTGGACAAGCTTGAATCAATTCCTGGCTGGCGCGCCAGTCTTACTAATGCCGAGATGTTTGAGGTCTTAAAAGAAACTGGCGCAGTTATCTGCGCAGCGAGCCAAACTTTAGCGCCAGCTGATCGTCGGATTTATGCCCTGCGCGATGTCACGGGAACCGTGGAATCTATCCCATTGATTTCTGCTTCGATTATGAGTAAGAAAATTGCCGAGGGTACTGGGGCCTTAGTACTTGATGTCAAAGTTGGTTCTGGTGCTTTCATGAAAACAGTTGAGCAAGCTCGCGAACTTGCCGGCACCATGGTGGCAATTGGTAACGATGCTGGCGTAACAACTCGAGCGCTCTTAACTGCAATGGATGTGCCACTTGGTCGAACTGCTGGCAACGCACTGGAAGTAAGAGAGTCCTTAGATGTACTCGCCGGCGGCGGACCAGTAGATGTCATCGAACTGACAGTCACCTTAGCTCGCGAAATGTTAGAAGCATCCGGCGCCAAGGGAACTAAAGATCCTGCTGCTGCGCTGCGTGATGGTTCAGCTATGGATGTTTGGCGGGCGATGATCAGCGCCCAAGGTGGCGACGTTGATGCTGCGTTGCCCGTCGCAAAAGAAACTCACGATGTCATCGCACAAAGTGATGGTTATTTAATCAAACTTGATGCGTTAGCTGTTGGCATGGCTAGTTGGCGTTTAGGAGCTGGCCGGGCGCGCAAAGAGGATGTCGTGCAAGCCGGTGCGGGAATCCAGTGGCATGTTGGCCATGGCGAGGCGGTAGCCAAGGGCGCGAAATTATTCACTTTGCATACCGATGAACCAGCTCGGTTTGAGTCAGCACTGGAAGTTTTGACTACTGGTTATGCAGTGGGCAGTCGAGAGGAAATCTCCGAACGCTTGCCGCTCATAATCGACCGCCTCGTTTGAGATTCTTTTGATTGTGGCTTGGGCAGGTATTCTTTTGGTATGCCTGAGCTAATTAGCGAACCAACAATGATCCCAGTACCTGGTGGCAAATCGATTGCGGAATACATAGGTCGGGTAAAAACTGGTGACAATGATGTCTCTGTTGCCGTTATGCACGCACCGGCTGGTTGGTCTGAACCAGCACAAATTCCAGAGTTTGATGAATTCACCATTGTCATCACGGGTTCAATTGATGTTGAACACGAAGGTAAAACTATCAATGTAGGCGCAGGACAAGCATTGATTATGCGAGCCGGCGAGAAAGTTCGCTACTTAACTAAGGAAGATGCACATTACGTTGCAATCTGCTTACCAGCCTTTTCCCCCGAACTTGTAAATCGCGATGAGGAATAATGATTTCGCCTGCCGTAATTAAAGCAATTCCTAAAGTTGTGCTACATGATCACCTAGATGGTGGTTTGCGCATCAGCACTATTTTGGAATTAGCAAAGCAGCACGGCTATAACGCTTTGCCATATGACAATGAACCAGAACTTACTAACTGGTTTCATACTGCTGTGCAAGGTTCGCTAGAAGTTTATTTAGAAACATTTGCGCATACCGTAGGCGTGATGCAAACTCCAGACGCGTTACAACGAGTTGCAAGTGAGTGCGCCCAAGACTTAGCCGCTGATGGTGTGGTGTTTGCAGAAATTCGCTTTGCCCCTGAGTTACACACTGCAAAAGGTTTGACTTACCGCGAAGTAATCGACAACGTCTTACTTGGTTTCGCGCAAGGTGAAGCTGCTGCCAAAGCGGCTGGGCACACCATCAAGATCGGCACGTTACTTACTGCAATGCGGATGGCAGATGTTTCACTCGAAATTGCAAAACTAGTAGTTGAATATCGTGATCGTGGTGTTGTTGGTTTTGACATTGCCGGAAAAGAAAAGGGCTACCCGCCAACCGAACACATCGAAGCATTTCAATATTTACAACGCAACAATGCGCATTTCACAATTCACGCCGGTGAAGCCTTCGGTTTAAAAAGTATTTGGGAAGCGATCCAATTTTGTGGCGCGGAACGACTTGGTCATGGCGTGAGAATAATTGACGACATAACTATCAACGCTGATGGCACTGTGACATTGGGTGACTTGGCTGCCTATGTACGTGACCGTCGAATTCCGCTTGAACTTTGCCCGAAGTCCAATGTGGACACCGGCGCAGCTGCCAGCATTGCCGAACATCCGATTGGCTTATTGCGTAAATTAAATTTCCGAGTAACGCTTAACACTGATAATCGATTAATGTCCAACACTTCAATGTCTTTGGAAATGACTTCTCTTGTTGCAGCTTTTGATTACTCATTACGAGATCTTGAATGGATGAGCGTTAACGCAATGAAGAGTTCATTTTTACCCTTCAATGAACGTCTAGATATCATCAACCACATCATCAAACCCGGATATGCCCGGCTGCGCGAACAAGTGGGTTCTTAGTAACTCCCAGTCGCTGCGATTCCATCAAGGATCGCGCGCGAGCCAGATAGTCCGAGTCTGGTGGCTCCAGCAGCAATTAGCTCTTGCGCAAACTCTGCAGTTTTGATTCCACCTGATGCTTTAATGCCTAGAACGCCGCCGACTGTGTCGTGCATTACCTTGATGGCTCGCACATCCGCGCCCCCTGCCGGATGAAATCCAGTTGCAGTCTTCACGAAATCTGCGCCCGCTGCTTTACACCGCAGGCACGCTTGTTCGATTTGATCATTTGTTAGAGCGGCAGTTTCCAAAATTACTTTCAGTACTTTCCCAGCGGTGGCAGCTCGAACTGCTGCAACATCACTTTGGATGTAATCCCAGTCGCCCATAATCGCTCTACCCAGATCGATCACCATGTCGACTTCGTCTGCGCCTTGTTGCACTGCAAGTTTTGCTTCAGCTGCTTTAATGCTGGATTCATGTTTACCGCTAGGGAAACCACAAACGGTTGCCACCTTCACACCGTTTGAAACATTTGCTACTGCAGTTTCTACAAAAGTTGGTGACACACAAACTGAATAAGTTCCAAGTTCAGCTGCTTCAGCGCATAGTGCGATTACATCTGCGACGGTTGCTTCGGGCTTCAATAGAGTGTGGTCGATCATTTGCGCAAGTTGACTGCGTTTCATTAGTTGCCCCCATTAAGCAGCGGCGCTGCATCTTTTACTAAAGCTTGCAATGCCTTCTCCGAAATTTGTCTTGCGACTAACAAATCATTATTTCGGACTACGACCTCTAGGTAACACTTTATCTTTGGTTCTGTACCACTAGGTCTAATGATTGCTCGAGCATTTTCAACTTCACTATTGCCTGACAAATGGATGACTATTGCATCAGTAGCTGGCAAATTACCAAAACCCAGGTCAAGATCATCAATTCTGCTAACTACCATCCCACCTAGAAGTTTCGGCGGAGTGGTTCGCAGGCCCGACATCACCACTCCAACTTGCGCTGTTTCAGTTACCCGCACAACGACTTGATCAGTTGCATGATGCCCATGAGTAAGTGCCAACTCGTCCAAAATGTCCCAAGGAGTTCTATTTGATTGAGCAAGAAATGCCATCATCTCCACAAACATCGCGGCGGCAGAAATTCCGTCCTTGTCTTTCACATTTTCGGGATCAACGCAATACCCAAGTGCTTCCTCATAACCGAATAACAAATTTGGAACGCGGGAGACCCATTTGAATCCGGTAAGTGTCGCTTCATAATTTAGGTCAGCACGTTTTGCAATTTGTTCCAGCAGCATCGAGGACACAATGGAATTGGCAAAAGTGCCTTTTAGTTTCTGGTCACTGTTTCGTTCAATAATCCACCAAGCCAGAAGGCAACCAATTTGATCTCCCCGCAATGCCAGCCAATTGTTATCAATTGTTGGAAGCGCGATTGCTAGTCGATCGGCGTCTGGATCATTTGCAATTAAGACATCAGCACCTGATTGTTTCGCCAGTGCTACCGCAAGATCAAGGGCACCTTTTTCTTCCGGGTTTGGAAACGCCACAGTAGGAAAAGCCGGATCAGGATCCCGCTGCTCAGCAACTGCTATTGGTTCCGCAAATCCAGCTGCTAAGAAGGTTTGCTTTATAGTTTGCCAACCAACACCATGCATAGCGGTGTAGATACTTTTAATTTCTCTGCGTTGCGAAGTTGTCGTTGGTCCGCCAGTAATCAGATTTGTGATCGCCTCGACGTAGGACTTTGTAATAATTTCCGATAACTTCTCAATCTCCGTGGCAAGATTTATTTCCCGCACATCAACTACAGATCTAATGTGATTTGAAATCTCGGTATCCACAGGTGTTACTATCTGTCGGCCATCACCCAAATAAACTTTGTAACCATTGTCCTGCGCCGGATTATGGCTTGCCGTGACCATGACTGCCGCGCATGCGCCTAGCTGTGAAATTGAATATGCAAGAACTGGTGTTGGAACCACATGACTAAAAATTATTGGCTTGAGACCTGCCCCTGCCATCACTTGCGCAGTGTCATTTGCAAAAACGTCGCTGTTGTAGCGTGCATCAAAACCAATGACTACTGGTTTACCGACTTCGCCATTGGCAACAAGATACTTTGCTAGTCCCGCAGCTGCTTGCAGAACCGTCACCCGGTTCATGCGATTTGGGCCAGGACCAAGGGCGCCGCGTAAACCGGCTGTTCCAAATTCCAGCGGCGCAGAGAACTCATCTTCTAACTCTCGAAGAGCATCTGTATCAGTGTTTGAATTGGCAACGAGTTTTGTGAGCTCCGCATGAGTAACTGGGTCAGGGTCTTGCGCAAGCCAGGATTGAACTTGGCTTAACAATTCACTGGAAATGCTCACTGCACTAGCGTAGAGCCCAAATTCTAGAGGTATCACTCACGTATCAATCCGACCTGTGGTGCAAAGACTTCAAAGATCTGGGCCAGCTTGATGTATTGGATCTTGGGTTAGCTTGGCAAAATCTCTAACACGTCAGCTCGAATGATTTCTGGAGTGGTATTTGGGCTGTAACGCTTAATGGACTGTCCATCTGGTGAAATCAAGAACTTAGTAAAGTTCCACTTGACTGCGCCGCCAAGCAAACTCTTTGAATTGCTCTTTAAGAATTTAAAGATCGGATGAGCATTCTTGCCATTTACATTTACTTTTTGTGAAAGTGGAAAATCCACTCCGAAATTCACTTTGCAGAATTCATCAATATCTTGATCATTTCCTGGTTCCTGATGACCGAACTGATCACAGGGAAAGCCGAGAACAATAAGTCCTTGCTCCCGAAACTCTTCATTAAGTTTTTGTAAACCTTCATACTGTGGTGTGAAGCCACATTTGCTCGCGGTGTTCACAATCAGAATTGGCTTACCAGAATAATCCGCCAGAGAGACGTTTTCGCCACGGTTATTAGTGAACTCTAGATCGTAGATTGAAGTTGGTTTAGACATAACTCAATAGTCCCCTGATTACTCAAAACAGGCAAGCGCAAATCCTGGGCATTCCTAGTGCACGCTGGCAGGTGCGCTCGCTACTGTTGTTCTATGGAAACTTTGGTTATGAACATGCGTTGGGCTGGCTATTTACTTATTGCATTTGGGTTGATCAATTGGCGTTATCAAAATTCATTTGCAGTGGGCGCTCCACTTTGGATGTTTGGTCTGGCACTCATTATCGGAACTTACATTCCTGCCGTGCACAAGTTACTTATTTCAAAACTCGGCGCTGCACTAGTAGGCCTGATGATTCTCGCGTTACTTGTTATGGCCTTCATCGCCTAAGGTGTCAGCGCGTCTAAGATCCTTGAAATACGTGGGGTTTGGTTGTCTCAAGTAGAATTGAGCTAAGTTTCCAACCGGTATTTCCCCGCATTTAGTGCTTAACCAAGGAGTCGCAATGGGTTTGCTCGAAAACCTTGAACAACGCTTGGACCGAATCGTAAACGGCTCATTTTCTAAGGCTTTTAAGTCCGAAGTTCAGCCTGTTGAGCTTGGTGCTGCATTGCAGCAGGAAATCGATAATCGAGCTGAGACTATAACTGGGCAAACGGTGGTTCCCAATATTTTTATAATCGAGCTTGGCTTAGTTGATCACGATCGCTTAACACCATATTTTGAAACCCTTAGTGCTGAATTGACTGCTCTGGCAGACCAGTACACCAGTGAGCAACGGTATACAACTATTGATAACGCTCACATCACTTTTGATCTTGATTCAGTTTTGGAAACTGGCGTATTTCGAATTCGTAGTACCGCAGCGCCCCGACCAGCTGATGCCCCAAGGGCGCCCACGTTAGACCCCGATCTGACACCGCAAGTTCCCCTTTCAAGCTTTGCAGTAGCTTCGAGTCCTTATTTAGTTTCTATTACGGGCGAAGAATTCAAAATAACTAAATCTGTTTCAAATGTAGGTCGCGGAGCGGAGGCTGATATTCAAATTGATGACTCGAGTGTCAGTAGGTTACATTGCGCAATCGTTTTGGGATCAGATGTACTGGTTCGTGATTTAGGTTCCACCAATGGCACCTTGATAGATGGTGTTCGCGCCACTGAAACAGTCGTACGTGATGGATCAATAATTAAAATTGGAAACATTACTTTGACATACAAGAGTCAGTGAAAAATTTATGTCAGAACTATTGCTCAGTATTTTGCGAATTGGTTTCCTCTTAGCACTTTGGTGGTTTGTGCTAACGGTAGTTTCAGTACTGCGCCGAGATTTGCAAGCACCTCGTGATGCCAAGCCACTAACGCCCGCTCGCTCATCCAAACAACCAAGTCAACGCCCTACTCTTCGTTCGAGAAAAACTTCAACCAAACTAGTGATCGTTGAAGGTGCGTTAACTGGAACTGTGTTACCACTTGGTACGTCACCAATTTCAATTGGTCGCGCGCCAGATTCAACTGTCGTATTGGATGATGATTTTGTCAGCACGCGCCATGCCCAATTAACTCCAAATGGAAATCATTGGATTGTTGAAGACTTAGGTTCAACAAACGGAACTTGGATTGATCGCACTCGGATTTCTGCGCCTACAGTGTTACGGCCCGGAACTCAATTACGTATTGGTCGAACCAGTATGGAATTGAGCTCATGAGTGGTTTAAGTCTGCGATTTGCTGCGCGCTCAGAAATTGGACGAGTGCGCCGCAATAACGAAGATGCAGGTTACGCAGCAACTGACTTATTGGTGGTAGCTGATGGCATGGGTGGACATGAAGCCGGGGAACTCGCTAGCGCAGCTACGATTGCGGCAATAGTTTCTGCTGCTGCCACATCTTCTGGAGCAGACGAAGTTTTGACGCAACTTGCAGAAGCCGTAATCACCTCCGGTGAATACATAGCCGATGTAGTTGCTGCCAACCGTGATCTTGCTGGAATGGGAACCACCATGACAGTGGTTGCGCTCCGCGAAGGTCGAATTGCCATGGCACACGTGGGAGATTCGCGAGCGTATCTATTCCGCGCTAATGAACTGCAACAAATGACCAAGGATCACACGTTTGTCCAGACCTTGGTGGATTCTGGCGAAATAACTCACGAACAGGCTGCGGTCCACCCAAAACGAAACTTGATGATGCGGGCCATTGATGGCATCCACGCTGTCGAAGTTGATTTGTCAGTGCGCGAAACACGAGTAGGCGATCGGTACCTGCTTTGCAGTGACGGCTTATGCGGAGTTATTGATTCCGCAACCATTGCAAAATGTCTTTCAGCAACTGATTTGACTCATGCCGTCACATTGCTAATTGATGCAGCTATGTCGGCAGGTGCACCAGATAACATCACGGTAGTAGTGGCTGATGTAGTAAATGACAGTATCGAAGTTGATCCAGTGCTAATTGGATCTGCTGCTGATGAAAATAACCAATCTAGATTGCCAGCAGTAGATTTCCCCGAAGAAAGTGATCAGCCCAATAATTTGTTGCTCGCAGTTGCTGCGAACCCAAGCACACGATGGCTTGTTCCAGTTTTTGCGACGCTGGCACTTATCACTATTTCTATTGCGAGTGCACTATGGTGGCTTTCAAATCAATGGTTTGTTGGTGTCTACACCCAGAGCAAAGTTGTCGCAATCTTCCAAGGTGTTCCAGCGGGTGGTATGTATCGTCTTGTTGAAGTTTCTACTTTGCCAGTCTTGCAACTACCAGAATTTGAATACAGTCAGGTTTACCAAACTTTTGAATCTGCAAATTTAGAAGATGCGCAAGCGGCTGTGGCTAGGTTGCAAAAAAGTGCAGACTTATGTGAACTGCTTCCAAGTTCGCCTGGGTGCCCGCAGGTAACTCAGTGAGTACCAACTTGATTCGCTATCGCGTTTCAACTCGTCGCTCAGCAGAACTTACGTTATTAATTGGTGCCTGGCTAATAGGTGTTTTTGCTTGGATTTTGGTGGATGCCTCAACAGATGCAGCTTCCTTGGGTGGCTGGACTTCACTGTTAAGCGCTGGCGTCTTGCTGTTAGTAACCCATGGTGTTGTCAGGTGGCAGGCACCATATGCAGATCCATTGTTACTGCCAAGCGTTGCAGCATTGAACATGCTGGGTCTAGCCATGATTCACCGACTCGATGCCGCAGCAGCACAACGCGCCGCAAGTAATGGCAGCCCACCTCCAACACCAGATGTTTATCTTCAGCTGACCTGGATGTTAGTTGGGCTAATCGCGTTCATAGTCGTTCTGACATTCGTTGGTGACCACAGAAGATTGCAGCGATTTACTTACACCGCGGGCTTTGCTGGAATTATTTTGTTGTTTCTTCCGTTACTACCCGTTATTGGCAACGAAGTTAATGGTGCCCAACTTTGGATCAGTCTGTTTGGCTTAACTTTTCAGCCGGGTGAATTAGCAAAAGTTGCCCTCACTATCTTCTTCGCTGGTTTCTTAGTAAGTCGCCGTCACTCATTAGCACTTGTTCATAAAAAGATTTTGGGTGTTGGAATCCCGCGTGGAAAAGATGTTGGTCCGCTATTTCTAGTTTGGATAGTCGCATTATTAGTTTTGATATTGGAACGTGATCTGGGTACTTCACTATTACTCTTTGGCCTATTCACCGTGATGCTTTATGTTTCAACTGGCCGTAGGTCCTGGGTTTTAATCGGTGCGTTACTTTTAGCTGTTGGTGGCGCACTCGCTTATCGATTATTTGGACATGTGCAGATTCGATTCGATGTCTGGCTGCGCCCATTTGATGATGCCAACGGTAACGGCTATCAAATAGCGCAATCACTTTATGGCCTGGCAAATGGTGGGATTTTTGGGACAGGTTGGGGACAGGGATACCCACAGCTAGTACCTTTCGCAAAAACTGACTTTATAACTTCGGCTCTTGGAGAAGAGCTAGGGCTTATGGGACTTATCGCGATTTTGTTACTCTTCGCAATTATTGTTGAGCGTGGCGCCCGCGCTGCTGTTGCAACACGTGACCCTTTTGGCAATCTATTTGCGATCGGGCTAACTACCGTTATTGGACTACAAACTTTTATTGTTATCGGTGGTGTGACCCGGCTAGTTCCATTAACAGGTTTAACAACGCCATTTTTGTCTTATGGCGGATCATCACTTGTTGCTAACTACATAATCGTTGGGATTCTGATTCGAATTTCTAATGCTGCTCGCGCACCAGAAATTACAGATGACCAATTGGTTTTACGACAAGATGTTGATACTAAATGATTAGACAAATAAATCGAGTTACCGCAGTAATTATTTTTTTATTGCTAGCACTAATAATTAACATTTCTTATATTCAGGTTTTTAATGCCAAAGATTTGCGTGGACAACCTGGAAATCAGCGCGTTACTTTAACTGAGTACTCGCGCGAACGTGGTCCGATATTGCTTGGTTCACAATCAATTGCGCAATCAACTCCAACACTTGATGCCTTAAAGTACCTAAGGACTTACCCAGACGAAACTATATATGCGCCAATCACTGGTTTCTATTCAGTTCTATACGGGGCAACTGGAATTGAATCAGAAACAAATGATGTTCTAGCTGGGAATGACAGTCGCTTCTTTGTTGATCGGCTACAGCAACTTTTTGCCAATCGGGAACCAAAGGGTGGCGCCGTTAGGTTGACCATTAATCCAGCAGCGCAAAGCGCTGCAATGAAAGCCTTGAATGGGCGAACTGGCGCAGTGGTCGCCATTGATCCAGCCACAGGTGCAATTTTAGCTCTAGCGAGTTCACCATCTTTTGATCCAAATTTATTGTCGAGTCACGATGCGGCAGAGATTCAAGAGAATTATGAAGAATTAAATGCTGATCCCGAGCAACCAATGCTTAACCGTGCCTTGGCGATGACTTTGCCGCCAGGCTCAACATTCAAATTGGTTACTGCTGCGGCTGCTTTGGAATCCGGACTGTACAACGCAACGTCACAACTACCTGGCCCTAAGGAAATAAATTTGCCAAGCACAGATGTCCAACTTGGCAACTGGAATAACAAATCCTGTGGCGCCGACGATGTGCTCACACTTGCGCAAGCCTTAGAAATTTCATGCAATACCGCATTTGCCTGGCTGGGAATGGAGCTTGGAGCTACTGCAATTGGTGATCAAGCTAAAAAGTTCGGCTTTGAGTCACAATTTGAAGTTCCTATGTCCGCAGCCATAAGTCGCTTTCCCGTGGACCCAAATCAACCACAAACTGCCATGAGTGCAATTGGTCAATTTGATGTTCGGGCAAACGCCCTACAAATGGCGCTGGTCGCTGCTGGAATTGCTAACGACGGAGTTGTTATGAAGCCATATTTAGTTAGCCAATTACTAGGACCGGACTTGACGGTGCTACAAAATACCAACCCAGTTGCATTTGGTAGGGCTATGAAGTCTGAGAACGCAAAAATTTTACAAGAAATGATGGTTGGCGTGGTCCAAAATGGAACCGCCTCTAAAGCTCGCATTTCTGGAATAGTTTCAGGCGGTAAAACTGGTACCGCGGAGAACGTACCAGGTGAACCTGCGCATGCTTGGTATGTTGGCTTCGCATACGCTGATGGAGCAAAAATTGCGGTGGCAGTTGTGCTGCAAAACGGTGGTGGCGCTGCGGAAGTCAGTGGCAATGCGCTAGCGGCGCCAATAGCTGCAGCCGTGATGCGCGCAGCACTAAAACGATAGGGAAGAATAGAAGCGCTATGCAATTTAAAAAAGTACAGGAGACCTAAGTGAACACCTTTACGCAACTCGGTGATCGATACACCGTTGGCCAAGTTATCGGTCGTGGCGGAATGGCCGAGGTTTACGAAGGTACAGATAGTCGGTTAAATCGAAAAGTTGCAATTAAGGTACTCCGTCCAGATTTAGCGCGTGATCCGATGTTTCAAGAGCGTTTTCGCCGAGAGGCGCAGTCCGCTGCTGGACTCAATCACCCGAACATAGTTGCGATTTACGATACTGGTGAAGATTTAATTGCGGATGGTTCAAGCCAAGTAAGTGTTCCTTACATCGTTATGGAATTTGTTGATGGCGTGACTTTACGTCAGATGCTCACCAATGGCCCTCGAATTTTGCCTGAACGCGCACTTGAAGTGGTTGCTGGCGTTCTAGCCGCACTCGATTACTCGCATCGCCATGGCATAGTTCATCGAGATATAAAGCCTGCCAACATTATGATCAACGCCTTCGGTGATGCAAAGGTAATGGACTTTGGAATTGCTCGGGCGATGAGTGATGCCGCAACATCAGTTACGGCCACAAGCGCTGTTATGGGAACTGCGCAATATCTTTCCCCTGAGCAGGCGCGCGGTGAAGTCGTAGATGCCCGGAGCGATATTTACTCCACTGGTTGTGTGCTTTATGAACTTCTAGTTGGTAAGCCACCATTTAATGGTGACTCACCAGTTTCGATTGCTTATCAACATGTTAATGAGCCTGCTAAAACTCCCTCGTCTATTGATCCATCTATACCATCGACTTTAGACGCCATTTCTTTGTCTGCATTAGCTAAAGATCCAAATTCCAGATATCAAAGTGCTGCTGATATGCGTTCTGATGTTGAACGCGCGATCGCAGGTATGCCGATTGCAGCTCGTGCGCCCTTAACTTTGAACCAAGACCCAGCCGACTATTTAACAACTGCGCTTCCAATATTCCAGTCTGGTGGTGTTCAAATTGCCACTGCCCCACAAAAGAATGTAAGCGGAATCAAGTGGGTGGCGATTTCACTTGCAACGATCGTCGCGGCCGCCTTATTGTTTTTCATCGGCGACAAACTATTTCCTGCGGGCGCAAATACTGTAACGGTGCCTAACCTAAAGGCCAAGACTGTTGAAGAAGCCAGCGCTGCACTTTCCGCTGTTGGTTTAATTCTTGGCGAGCAGACACCACAAGCCGATAACAATGTGCCAAAAGGCGAAATAATCGGACAAGATCCAGCATCTGGAGAATTACTCGAGACTGGACAAGCTGTAAATGTGATTGTCTCAGCAGGTAAAGACCAAACTGGAGTTCCAAATTTGGTTGGGCTAATTTCTATTGAGGCTGCGAAAATTGAACTGGAGAAAGCCCAGTTAGTTTTGGGTCGAGTTACTCCGGTTGAAAGTGATAAACCTTCTGGCACCGTACTAGAACAAGACATAGCCGCGAACACTTTAGTTGAAATTGGAACTTTGGTAAGTATTTCGGTATCAAATGGTAAAGCTCCGGTACCAAACGTTGTGGGCTTAAGTCTTACGGACGCGAGTAACGCCCTACTTAATGCAGGGTTCTTGGTTCAAGTTCTCACGCAGGAAAATGCAGCCGTGGCGCCGGGAACTGTACTTGCCCAAACTCCAGCCGCTAACGAGTTAACGCTTGAAGGAACCACGGTAACCATTACGGTGGCAGGCGCGCCAGGGTTGATCATTTGTCCCGACGGAACTACGATTCCTGCGACTCTGACTTGTCCCGTTATCGTGCCAACGCCAACTCCAACGCCAACTCCTACGCCAACTCCAACTCCTACTTTGAATCCGAATCCGAATCCCAAGCCTTAACAGTTGAGCAAATTCATCTAGACTGGTTTTCGTGACGCGCATTCTAGTTATTGATAACTACGACAGTTTTGTTTTCAATATTGTTCAATACTTAGCTCAACTTGGAGCCAAAGTCGATGTGAAGCGCAACGATGAAGTAAGCGTTGAACAAGCCCGGGAATACGATGGCGTATTGCTTTCCCCCGGCCCCGGCACACCGGCTGACGCTGGAATTTGTAACGATATCGTAAGGGAACTTGGTGGCATCATTCCCATTTTTGGGGTGTGCTTAGGACATCAAGTGATCGCAGAAGTATTCGGGGCGACAGTTTCCCAAGCACCTGAATTACTTCATGGAAAAACTTCACAAGTGTTTCACCATAACCAAGGTGTATTGGCAAATCTGCCCTCACCATTTATTGCTACTCGATATCATTCACTTGCGGTTGAGCGCGAAAGCGTTCCCGAGGTTCTTGAAATTACTAGCGAAACAGATACTGGTGTTGTGATGTCTCTTCTTCACCGTGAATTAGATATCGAAGGTGTGCAATTTCATCCAGAGTCAGTACTTACCCAAGGTGGCCACAAAATGTTAGCTGAATGGTTAGTTCGTTGCGGTGACTTAAACGCCCGGGAACTTGCGCAAGGATTACAGCCAGTAATTCCAAATTAGAAATCAGGAAAGTTACTGTTGTTCGATTGAACCTTTCCAAGCTGGAATTGTAACTTGATTAATAATAGAAACATCAAAGCCCAAGTTGAAGCGATCCACATATTCGCGATAAAGCAAAACTCCAGATTCATCATTTAGTGCTTGCTGAAGTTCTGCAATGTTTCCAACTGCAGTAACTACAAACGGTGGACTATAAACTCGCCCCTGCAGTGAAAGTGTGTTACCAACACATCTAATGGCTGAGGTACTGATGATGCGTTGATCCATTACTTGAACAGCAGTTGCACCACCGCGCCACATTGCATTGACCACTGCTTGCACATCTTGTTGATGAACTACAAGGTCATCTGGCGCAATGCCTGGCCCTAATGCAACTCCAAGTTCACGAGGTGCATCGTTTAAAGATATCTCCAGCGCTGAACCCGTAACGGGAGTCAATCCTGTAACTTGCTCTAGCGCAATAATTTGTGAACTTAAAACTGGATCGACGTTTACTAAAGACAAGTCATTGACTTCGCGCGCGAGCGTATCCACCTCATCCTGGAGTACCGCGACTTTATTAGCTCTATCTAAAACTAAACTGCGAAGATCTTCTAGGCCACCAGTGCGGATGTTTGTGCCATCGGCCGTAATGCCACTAGCGACAAAGAGGAATCCAGCCAGCGCAGCCGAGATCGTGACAAGAATGGTTTTAGTTCGCGGGGAAAACCCCCTCCTTTGGTTATCCACAGGATATCCACTGCTGGGGAGAAATTACACCCATGTTATTTACCGCCAGCGAGTGGCAAGGGCAAATCCAACACCGATAAAGCCAAAACCGATGATTATGTTGGTCAGATTACCCAAATCAGACATGACTGGGACCTGGCTACCGATTAAATAGAACACCACTATCCACAGCAGTCCCAGAATGAACATTGTCACCATGGTTGGAACTAGCCATACCGGATTTCCTATTTTGAAGGATTCCGGCACCTTAGCTGGTGGTGGGGTGTAATCGGGCTCTTTGGACTTGCGTGACTTTGACTTAGGCATGGTTAAACCTTACCCGTATTTTCGGTAGTCTCGGCAAATGCTTGGCACAACTAACTAGCCAAATTGCCTCGCTGTTATCGCTGAACGCTAAATTACGCGCGCCATAACGGCGAAAACCAGCAAAGCCAGAATTCCGCCAGTTCCAACCGCGTGGATTCGATCTCGGTTTAAGCGTGTGCCTTTAGTGAAAGTGTAGGCAACTGCAGCGCCAATTAGTGCGCCGCCAAAATGGGCTCGCCAATCAATATTTGGCTGAAGAAAACCGATAACCACATTGATACCAAGTAAAACTAAAAGTTGTGAAACATCCGAGTTCACCTGGCGACCAATAACAATGGTTGCCGTGATCAAGCCAAAGATCGCACCACTTGCGCCGACAGAGACGGTATCAATTGGCGAAAACCAATATGAAGCAACGCTGCCACCCAAAGCTGCAAGAAAATAAAGCGCACCAAATCGTAAGTAGCCTAGAGTTCGCTCGAGTTGTGGGCCAAGCCAATAAAGCGCGTACATGTTAAATAACAAGTGCAAAATACTGCCATGCAACAAAGTGGAAGTTAGTAGTCGCCACCACTCACCTTGGACTATCGCGATTGGAATCATGCCAAAGCCCAGGGCAAACCCGTTAGCACCACCCAATAAAAGTTCTAGGACGAAAATGCTAACGCAAGTTATGAGAATCCACCGAGTCACTTTTGGCACAGTGTTAAACGAGCCGCCAAAACGGTTCTTAGGAACGACTGCTCGGCCGGCCGCAACACACTCTGGGCACTGGAAGCCAACCGGCGCGCTGATCATGCAGTCAGGACAGATTGTTCGATCGCACCTACTACATGAAACATAAGCTTCACTATCGGTATGACGGTAACAAGTATTAGTCACATTTAATCTCTGGAAACTGTAACGCTCTCGATAACAACATCGTTGACTGGGCGATCCATCTGCCCAGTTGGAACGCCAGCAATTACATCCACGACATCGCGACTTGCTTGATCTGCTACTTCACCAAAAATTGTGTGCTTAAAATTCAGCCAAGAAGTTGCAGCAACTGTGATGAAGAACTGGGAGCCGTTAGTGTTTGGTCCAGAATTAGCCATGGCTAACAGGTAAGGACGATCAAAGACTAATTCTGGATGTGGTTCATCTTCAAAGCGAAATCCTGGTCCGCCAGTACCCTGTCCAAGTGGATCGCCACCCTGAATCATGAATCCAGGAATAATGCGGTGAAAAATCGTGGAGTCGTAGAGCGGAGTTGTTCCTTTAACGCCAGTTGCTGGATGCGTCCATTCGTGGGTGCCTTCGGCAAGTCCAAGAATCTTGTCTGCAGTTTTAGGTGCGTGGTTATCAAAAACATTTATGTTGATGTCGCCGTGATTGGTATGGAAAGTCATAGTTGATGTCATGTCGCCAATTCTTGCACACGATTACAAATCCTGCTAAACCCGAGTGGCAAATTACCTATGTCAAAAACAAAAGTGCCCACGAAAAATCGTGGGCACTTTTGCATAATGAGTATTACTTTTTACTGCCTCGAACATCAAGTACCACTGTTGCTAGCACGTCTGTGTGCAAACGAACCGATACTTCATGGCGCCCAGCGATCTTAATTGGAGCAGCCAGAATTATCTTTCGCTTGTCTACATCAACAACGCGAATCGAAGATGCGATGTCGCCAACAGTAATGGATCCAAATAGTCGGCCTTCACTGCCAGCACGCGCTGAAATCACAATTGGAGCTGCTTCTAAAGCGGCCTTGATTTCTAATGCATGATCTAGGTCTCGAACTGAGCGCTTATTACGCGCGCGCTTAATCTGCGTGACTTGTTTTTCGCCGCCCCGAGTCCATTGTGTTGCCAAACCCTGCGGAACTAAAAAGTTACGACCGAAGCCGGACTTTACGTCAACAACGTCACCAGGTCCGCCAAGTCCAGAGACTTCCTGAGTCAAAATTAATTTCATAAGTCAGCTCTCCTTATCGCGCTGTCGAGGTGTATGGAAGCAACGCAATTTCGCGCGCGTTTTTTACGGCGTTTGCGATATCGCGTTGGTGCTGGGTGCAGTTACCTGTAATACGACGAGCCCGAATCTTGCCGCGATCAGAAATAAACTTGCGCAGGGTTGGGATGTCTTTGTAATCAATTGCGGATGCGTCTTTGCGACAAAACGCGCAGACCTTCGGCTTAAATTTCTTAATTGGTGGCTTAGCCATTGTGGTGCTCCTTAGGAAGCCCGGTTCAATCCGGAATGGTAGTTCAACAAATGTTGAGGTGGATGGATGAGTTAATAATTAAAACGGTGGTTCGTCACCAATGGGCGCTGATGCTGCCCATGGATCATCGGATGGCGCTGCCGTTGCGTTGCCGCCACCGCTGTAACCACTATCGCCCTTGGTAACGCGACTAACTTTTGCTGTGGCGTTTTTTAGTGCTGGACCGACATCGTCAACTTCCATTTCAACCACAGTGCGCTTTTCGCCCTCTTTGGTTTCATATGAACGCTGCTTTAAGCGACCAGTAACAAGAACACGGGTTCCCTTTGTGAGAGATTCCGCAACATTTTCGGCATACTGACGCCAGACGCTGCAACGAAGAAACAGCGTATCGCCGTCTTTCCATTCATTAGATGTGCGATCAAGTATTCGTGTTGTTGAAGCAACAGTAAATGAGGCAACAGCCAAGCCATTAGGGGTGAAACGTAACTCAGGGTCACTTGTTAGGTTTCCAATTACAGTTACCGTTACATCGCCTTGTGCCATGTCTTACCTCTATTTCACATCGAGACGCATGACTTTAGTGCGAAGCACTGATTCATTGAGTCCCAATTGACGATCTAGTTCGGCAACTGCTGCAGGTGAGCAATTGACGTCAAGTAGGGCGTAAATACCTTCGCCCTTTTTGTTGATTTCGTATGCCATACGGCGACGACCCCAGATATCGACTTTGCCAACTGTTCCGCCTTCGGTCTTAATTACGTTTAAAAACGCATCAAGTGAGGGCGCTACCGTTCGCTCTTCGAGCTCGGGATCTAGGATTACTACTACTTCGTAGTGACGCATTCTGATACCCACCTCCTGTGGACTAATCGGCCACGGTCTTTCCGTGGCAGGAGGGATCAAGAACCTTTATTCTAGGGTACTTTTTCCAGTTGAAAATACCTTGTCCACAGCAAAGGCAGATAACCCTGGGCTACTTGATTTAGCCGGGCAAGTACCCTTAAATCATGGGAAATCTAGCAATCGGGGCACATGTTGGCGGCGATGATCCAATAGCTGGGGCCAGCGCTCTTGGACTTGATCACATTCAGATTTTCTTAGCCGACCCACAAGGGTGGAAGGGCTCAGTTTTCCCACATCCAGATGGCGCCCAGGGGCTAAAGGCAAGTGCCGAAAAAGCAAATATCAACATTTATGTCCATGCTCGTTACATCATCAATGTGGCTACCACTAATAACAAGGTGAGAATTCCTAGTCGAAAACTATTACAGACTGATGTCGATGCAGCGGCGGCAGTTGGCGCGAAAGCGGTCATAGTGCATGGGGGCCATGTCACTGAAGGCGACGATCCGGAAGTTGGCGTTGCTAATTGGGTTAAGGCGCTGGATCAACTCGATATGAAAGTGCCGGTTTACATCGAAAACACTGCTGGTGGAAAACACTCAATGGCCCGGCGCCTGGAATCTATCAAGTCTCTTTGGGGAGCAGTTGGCGATACTGGCGTTGGTTTTTGTCTAGATACCTGTCATGCGCATGCGGGTGGGATAGATATGGGAAGCGTTGCTGAAACAATTCTTGCGATCACTGGACGTATTGACTTAGTGCATTGCAACGACAGCCGCGACACTTTTGATTCGGGCGCTGATCGCCACGCAAATCTTGGTCAAGGTTTAGTTGGCATGGAAGAAATATTTCACTGCTTGAAAACTGCTAATGCGCCAATTGTTCTTGAGACACCATTTGACGGTGTTGCGGCTGATTTAGCTGTGTTGCGCCAGGCTCTGTAAAAACTAAATCCCCAAAGATCCCCAACAGCAAAGGTAGATTCAGTACGTGCAGGTTCGCCAAATAACATCTGAAAGACATCTTGCATACATTGCTGGGCGATCCTCAGTGTCATTTCTGCAGACACCTGCTTGGGGTAAAACTAAAACTGGCTGGACTTCGCAATCTCTGGGTTGGTTTGTAGGCGATGAACTTATCGGAGCTGCCTTAATTCTGTTACGTAAAGTTCCAAAAGTTGAAAAGTATTTGGCGTATCTGCCTGAAGGCCCCGATCTTAATTGGGACAGTCCAAAAGATACTGAGATGGCACTGAGTGCCTTGGTAACTTTTGCTAAAGCGCGTGGCGTATTTCAATTGAAAATGGGTCCACACACTTGGGTACGGCGCTGGCATTCCCAAACACTTAAAGATGTGATCGCACAAGGCACAGTAAAAACTATTGGTGAAGTTACTCCCGATGAAGTTAATTCAAGTGGGCTCAATTTGTTAAAACAACTACCTGCCTTGGGTTGGCGACAGCAAAAAGCTGAGGCATCAGGATTTGGCGACTTCCAACCTCGCTACGTTTTTCAAATTGCGCTAACTGGCAAAACTGAGGAACAAATTTTTGAGGGCTTCAATCAACAGTGGCGCCGAAACATTCGAAGAGCTGAAAAAGAAGGTGTGACTGTAAAGCAAGGAACGATCACTGATCTGGTTACCTTTCATGCTTGCTATCTCGAAACTGCTAAGCGTGATAACTTCACGCCGCGATCACTTACTTATTTTCAAACTATGTGGACTGCCATGCGGGAGGAATCCATTGAGCGGATCGCGTTGTTCATTGCTAGCCATTCAGATCACGTTGGCGCTCTAGCCGCTACAACTATGACCCGCGTTGGTAATCATGTTTGGTACTCCTACGGTGCATCGGCTACTGCTGCTCGAGAATTGCGGCCAAGTAACGCGGTCCAGTGGGAAATGATCAAAGTGGCGTTACGCGATGGCGCCGCTGTTTATGACATGCGCGGAATATCAGACACCTTAGATCCCGACAATCACCTATTCGGTTTAATCCAATTCAAGCTCGGAACGGGCGGGTACGCGCAAGAATATGTAGGTGAATGGGATTATATTCTTTCGCCAGCTTGGGCCAAGGCTTTCGATTTCTACATGTCGAGACGGAGTTAACTTATGACTTTTTCGCTAACCGTAGATGCGATCAAATTTCGCCAGCACCTGAGTGCGATGGCGGCTAAGTTTCAAACAACCGGCGTCCAACTTGTACCTGTAGTAAAAGGTAACGGATACGGATTTACTCGTGAAGTTTTAGCTAAAGAAGCAAGTAACTTAGGACTAAATCGAATTGCCATCGGAACCGTTTGGGAATTATCTGAAGCACTTGCGAAATTCTCGGGTGAGATCGTTGTCCTTGAGCCTTTTAATTCTGCTGACACATCAGCTGTTGCACAGTGGAGTGCAATACTAAAAAACAATTCTGCTCGAGTAATTCTTACTTTGAGTAATTTGGATTTTGCAGCAGCGCAAACAGCCGGGGCTTCCCTTATTTATCTGGAGGGTCTGACTTCACTTAATCGATTTGGAATAACCAAATCAGAGTTCTCCAGTATTGCTAAAAGCCAATTAGGAACTCTTACGGTTGTTGGTATGACGCTGCATTTACCAATTGCCGATTCTAAAAAAATAACTGGTGCTACTGCTGAAGTTTCTAGTGCAGTCGATAGCAATAAGTTGTCTGGAAAAGTATTGGAAATTTGGAGCTGGCTCAGTAAATACCAAGAAGTCGCCACTGCCCAAAACTTTCCCATGCACTTCAGCTTGTCGCATGTTGCCACGCAAGATATTGAATCCTTAAAAGAAATGTGTGTCCGCTATAACTTCACAATGAATTTTGACCTACGCGTTGGTACTTCATTGTGGCTCGGCGCGCCAGCAGCGCTATTAGTCAGCGGCACTATTTTGGAAATCCATGACCTCGATAACACCTCCCAAGTTGGGTATCAGCAAGTTGCAACTAACGGACATGGTCGGCTAATTGTTGTAAGTGGCGGAACTTCGCATGGTGTCGCACTTGCTGCGCCAACACCTCGATCAAGTTTTCGAAAACGAGGTATTGCAGTTGCAGAGGGTTTTACCCAAGCATTTGGAAAAGTGCGTTCACCGTTTAGTGTTCGCGGGCGAAACTTGATATTCGCTGAACCCCCTCACATGCATGTTTCACTGCTGTGGGCCAACGATTCATCTGACAAAGTCGGTGACAAATTAGTTTGTAATGTCCGAAATACAACTACAGTTTTTGATCAAGTGCTTGGTCTTGATTAATTAGAGCCTGAAAGTATTTACTTAACTGAAATTATTACTGTGGTGCCAGCAGGAACAGCAGAATTGGCGACCAGACTTTGACTTACAACTATTAACGTTGCGGTATTTGCTGGCAGAGCTGTGCCGTCACTCATTACAAAATTGCCCATTAAACTGGCGCCAGATAACAGGATGAGTGCTTGGGAGATAGATTTCCCCGTCAGATCTGGGACTGCAACTGTGGTTACTACCGGCACTTCAACAACTGGCAAGTCTGTTGGGAGAACAGAGGGAATGCTCGTTGGGCTTGCGCCATTTTGCACACCTGTTGGCAAGGGTGCAAACTTCGTCACTGGTTTGTCAGCAAGTGCACCCTTCATATAGGCAGTAAATATTCGGGCTGGGTACGAGCCACCAGTTACTTTAGTTAGACCACCCGTTCCAGCAAGACTCATTGGCTGACCATCAGGTCCATCTTTTACAAACATCACAGCCGTTGCTAACTCTGGGGTGTATCCCGCAAATAGCGCTGATTTATTTTCATTTGTCGTTCCAGTTTTTCCAGCAACTGGGCGGCCAAGAGCTTTAGCTGCTTTACCGGTTCCGGATGTAACGACACTTTGCAATGCGTAGTTCACGGTGTCGGCGATGTCAGTACTAAACGCCTGAACTGGCTTAGGTGAAAGTTTGAAAATCACTTCACCACTACTTGCGGTAACTGAAACTAGATATGAAGGTGAGACTTGCAAGCCGCGCGATGCAAATGTGGCATACGCAGCTGCGATATCAACAACATTTGGACTAGTCGTACCAAGAGTGAAGGCCAGATTTGGTTCCATACCAACAGTGTCGGCTGGAATGCCGGCGCGCTTTGCAGCTTCGAATACAACTTCTCGTCCAACTAAATTTGCTAACTCGACGTAAGCCGAGTTAACTGAATTCTCTGTGGCATTGAGTAGTGTAATTTGATCACCATAAGATTTGTCACCATAGTTCACTACTTCATAGTTATCTACCATGGTTTTATTTAAGCCACTAAATGTTGTAGCCAGCGTTACATTGTTTTCAAGCGCGGCTGCCAAAGTGAATGGTTTAAAAGTTGAGCCAGCCTGTCCAATCATCTGGGTAGCGTTATTGAATTGATTTACTAAATAATCTGCGCCGCCATAAATTGCAACGACTTCACCAGTTTCAGGTCGTACCGAGGCGACTCCAATTCGCAGTCCTTCAATATTCTCAGTTGGTCCTTCTTCCAAGACCGCAGCAAATAATGCATCTTGCGCAACTTTGTTAAAAGTTGTTATGACTCGCAACCCTGCTAAATTTATTTGATCTTCAGTAATTCCAATTTCGAACATAGTTTGTCGTACTTGTTCGATCAGATAACCTTGCGGACCACCAAAGGTATTAGCGGCTTTCCTCGGGATGATCGTTGGGAACTGAACATTGCTTCTTTCTTCGGCAGTAATCCAGCCTTGCGTTGCCATGCCATCCAAAACATAATTCCAGCGATTTGTTAAGCGCTCTATATTGTCTTCTGGAGCTAGCGCATTTGGCGCCTGAATTATGGCTGCCAGTAATGCGGATTCCGAAAGATTTAACTCAACAACATTTTTATCGAAGTATTGGTTAGCAGCTGTTGCAATTCCATAAGAACCGCGACCGAAATAAATGGTGTTTAAGTAATCATTTAGAATTTGGTCTTTAGCTACAATCGTTTCGAGCTTTATTGAAAGTACAAGTTCTTTATATTTTCTTGATAGCGTTCGCTCTTGCGTTAGATATGCATTCTTTGCATATTGTTGCGTGATGGTCGAGCCACCACCAGCGCCAGAAGCGCCAATTAAATTTGTAAAGATTGCGCGGGATATTCCGCGAATAGAAAATCCACCATGATTATAGAAATCCCGATCTTCGGCCGCCAATATTGCTTGCTGGCTAAGTAACGGAATCTGATCCAGGTTGACCGATACCCGATTAGCTTCGCCAAGTCGACCAAGTTCAGTTACGCCATCGTCGTAATAAAGAATCGAAGTTTGTGCAACAGAAATCTCACTTGGCGCTGGCACAGCTGCTACGCGCACCGAAACCGAAAGTGCCAGTACAGCTAGCCCAAATCCAACTAGCGCAACTATAAACAACTGCCGAAACGACGGAAAGATTCGTCGAAGTTTTCGCTTCGGTTTGCGTGATTTATTTGCCACTCATCTATTTCAGCACATCCCTGGGCTCGCGCGGTGGAGTACGGGGCGAGCCATCACCTAATACATACGACATGTGTAAGTGATTCCAGCCACATGAGGTGCAAGCTTCGACTACATAAACTCGGAAATGACCGTACTCATTAGCCATTGATTTTAACTCGGTCGAAGATTTAACTCGGCCCGATAGATAACCTAGGTCATCACCAAAAGTGTAATTAACATGCACTAGTTCACTCTTTGCGCACATTGGGCAGGTCCGCTCGGTGGTTTCGCCGTGATTTTTAGCAGCCCTAATTAGATATGGATCTGCGTCACATACCTGCTCGCGCAAGAGTGCATCGTGTTTGATCTGCTCCAAAACCGCGCGACGAGCCAGCACATAATCCAAAATCTGACGAGGTCTAACTGGGTCTGCGATATCTTCCGCAGGATGGGCAACTGGGTTTGGCGCCTTAGCGCTTGCTGAACTAGCGCGAATTCCCGAAATACTTTGGTGGGATCCTGGTCGGCTCATCTGACCACCTTAAACCCATTTAAAGCGCGGGGAATAACGGCAAATTCCAAATGTTACCCCTGAGTATTGCGATTTTCCGATTGAACTGTATCCTAAAGATGTATCAATTTGATACATCAAATTTTCTATTATTTGGGGTTTTCAGCCATGGCCAAAAGATCTGCTGCGCTAGAGCTGGCAATCCTTGGGGTTTTAGCGCAGACACCACAACATGGATATGAACTTCGTAGGCGTTTGATTTCAGTTCTGGGACTTTTTAGCACTATTTCCTATGGCGCGCTTTACCCAACATTGAAAAATCTAGTAGCCCGTGACTTTCTGATTGAACAAGATGAAATTGGCACCGGCAAATACCCAAAACGGACTCGAATTACCTACGCCCTCACTCCCAGCGGAGTTGCGTACTTCAACTCACTAGTTGCTGACAGTGGACCTGGCGCTTGGGATGATGACACATTTGCAATTCGGATGTCGCTATTTGGGCAAACTGAAGTGAATACTCGAATTCATATTTTGCAGGGTCGGCGCAGCAGATTAGAAGATCGACTAGCTAACTTGCAAACTAATTTATCCAAAGGCCGAGAGCGTTTGGATTCATACACTTTGGAACTTCAACAACATGGCTTAGAAGCACTTGAACGCGAAGTGCGTTGGCTCAATGAACTTATCTCGCGCGAACAGACAGGTCGCACTACAACTAGTGGCGAATCTGGCTCCGCGCAAGGTAACAACAAGTAAGAGGAAAGATCGTAAGAAATATTCACTGACAACTAGGAGGCAAACAGTGAGTGAAGTTAGAGTAGCGATTGTTGGCGTGGGTAACTGCGCTTCATCGTTGGTACAAGGCGTTGAGTACTACAAAGACGCCGATCCAAAAGCGCAAGTTCCAGGACTTATGCACGTTCAATTTGGGGACTACCACGTCCGAGATGTAAAATTCGTTGTTGCATTTGATGTCGATGCCAAGAAAGTTGGCGAAGATCTTTCTGCTGCAATATTTGCAAGTGAAAATAACACCATCAAATTCTCAGAAGTGCCATTAACCGGCATAACTGTTTTGCGTGGCCATACCTACGACGGTCTTGGTAAGTACTACCGTGACATGGTTGTTGAGTCTGATGATGCACCGGTCGATGTTGTGCAGGCTCTTAAGGATGCAAAAGTCGATGTGCTTGTTTGCTACTTGCCGGTTGGTTCTGAAGAGGCAGCCAAATTTTATGCTCAGTGTGCAATTGATGCCGGCGTTGGCTTTGTCAATGCACTTCCAGTTTTCATAGCTGGCACCAAGGAATGGGCTGACAAATTCACAGCGGCTGGTGTTCCAATTGTTGGTGATGACATTAAGAGTCAAGTGGGCGCAACAATCACGCACCGAGTACTTGCCAAACTATTTGAAGATCGTGGTGTGACAGTTGATCGTACTTATCAATTGAACGTTGGCGGCAACATGGACTTCATGAACATGTTGGAACGCGATCGCTTGGAGTCAAAGAAGATTTCCAAGACCCAATCAGTTACCTCGCAACTGCGCGACAAGATCGATCCTCGCAATGTTCACATCGGCCCAAGTGACTATGTGGCTTGGCTAGATGATCGCAAGTGGGCTTTTGTTCGCCTTGAAGGTCGGGCATTTGGCGATGTGCCGCTCAGTTTGGAATACAAACTTGAAGTTTGGGACTCCCCTAACTCAGCTGGCGTAATCATTGATGCGATTCGTGCCTGCAAGATCGCACTTGATCGTGGTCTTGGTGGACCAATCTTGAGCGCATCAAGTTACTTTATGAAAAGTCCACCAGTTCAATATGACGATACTAAGTGTCGTCAAGAAGTGGAAGATTTTATTGCGGGTGTCTAGTTGCCCGCTAATAAGCATTGCGGGTGTCTAGTTGCCCGCCAATAAGCATTGCGGGTGTCTAGTCAGCACTAGAACCTCGATGCTAATTGTTTAGATCGAACAAAAGCAGCCTCCTAACCTGTGGGCCACCAGTACAACTGGTGGCCCACAGGTTTTTAAACTTGCTAGAGCCCAACATTTCTTTGAGTTGGCGGTAGCGTAACTTAAGTGAGAATTCCCGGCCTTCGCGCCGTTTCTTTTATCCGCCATCCAAATGCGCGGGAACTACTTGGTGTGCGCATCTTTGGCCAAGCTGGCGATGGCTTGCTACAAACGGCGCTTGCCACATTTGTTTTATTCTCACCCCAACGAGAGTCAGATCCTCGCAAGATCGCATTAGCCTTTGGAATTCTGCTGCTTCCGTATTCAGTTATCGGACCTTTTGTGGGCGTCTTGATCGATCGTTGGTCGCGGCGCACTATCTTGCTTCGAGCGAATTTAGTTCGAATCGTAACTATGCTCGCAATTGCGGTTGTAATTACTGGCCATTCGCCGAATACTTTGCTTGCCATTTTGGTGCTTATCAGCCTCGGGGTAAATAGATTTGTGCAAGCTTCATTATCGGCCTCACTGCCACACGTTGTTAAGAGTGAAGACCTGGTGCCGGCAAATGCTTTGTTCCCAACGCTTGGAACCACTGCTGCTGCGCTGGCTGCTGCCTTTGGAATTGCGACACAGACTGTCTTTTCAAACTCAGACACAATTAATGCCGCCTTGGTTGGGCTTGGCGCAGTCTGCGCCGGTATCGCTGCATTAATCGCATCGCGTATTAAGCCAAAACACATTCTCGGGCCAGACATTAATGAATCAGCGATGCGCGACGAATTACGAAATGCTCTTGTGGGCCTCGTTGCAGGCTTTACATACATGGCTCGCTCAGGTCGAGTTTTAAGCAGTATGTTTGCTGTAGCTTTTCAGCGCTGGGCTTTTGGGGCATTGACAGTCCATGTTCTGTTGCTCTCTCGCAACTCGTGGCACACCAATGCCAATGCAGATCAGGCAGTACTTGATTTCGGTTTAGTCGCTGGCGCTGCGGCATTAGGTGCCTTCACTGCAGCAATTTTGAGTACTTTCTTATTGAGTGACAAAACCGATGCAACGGTTGAGACAAAAGTAATAAAACCACATCGCCAAGTACATTTAATTGCAGCGATGTCAGTTGCTGTTGCTACCAGCGCCGTTGTGACATTTATTGGATACCAAATTGGAACGCTGACAGCTATCTGGATAGCTGCGGCCACTTTAGGTTTCGCAGGGCAACTACTTAAGATAAATGCCGACACTACAATTCAACGTACTATCGATGATGCACATCGTGGTCGAGTGTTCTCTATTTTTGACATGATGATAAACGTGGCATTAGTTATTGGCATAACTACGTATTCGTTGATTGAGGCTGCCAGAGAAAATGTAAACATCGGTGGAAGTTACTCTGTGATTTTGCTGAGTGCGAGTACCGGTTTGTCGATATTTCTATTCACTAAATATCGTAAGCAATCGTCTTAAAACTATTCTTGGCTTTTCCACCAAGTCAGTAGATGTTCAATTGCTGCTTCGCGGGTAATTGGACCTTGATCAAGGCGAATTTCAAGTAAGTAGTTGTAAGCCGCACCAACAATTGGGCCGCCTGGAACTTGCAAGATCTCCATGATGTCGTTGCCATCCAGATCTGGGCGAATGGAATTAAGTTCCTCTTGTTCGCTTAGCACCGCGATTCGATGTTCCAAATCGTCATATGTGGCAGCCAATACTGCTGCCCGCCTGGCATTTCTCGTCGTGCAGTCTGCGCGCGTAAGTTTGTGCAATCTAACTAGATGATCTCCCGCGTCTCGGACATACCGACGAACTGCGGAATCAGTCCATTGACCTTGTCCGTATCCATGGAAGCGCAGGTGTAACTCAGTTAGTTGGCAGACTGCATCCACAATTTCGGTTGGGTAACGCATTGCGATCAAGCGTTTGCGAGCAATTTTTGCGCCAACTACTTCATGGTGGTGAAAGCTCACGCCGCCACCTGATTCGAATCTACGAGTTTTTGGTTTACCTATATCGTGAAGCAGTGCTGCTAAACGCAAAACCAGATCTGGCTGTGATTGGGGTAGGTGTGTGGATTCTAGAGCGATTGCTTGTTGTAAAACAATTAAGCTGTGTTCGTAAACGTCTTTATGTTTGTGGTGTTCATCTATTTCCAGCTGGAGCGCAGGCAACTCTGGGATAAGGTATTCTGAAAGTTTTGTGCCATCAAGAATGTCTAATCCAACAGCAGGAAACTCACCCATAATTAATTTGCTGAATTCATCACGGATGCGCTCCGCCGACACGATTTCTATGCGCTGCGCCATGTCAGTGGCGGCAATTAATAAATCTACGACTGGGGTAAAGCCGAGCTGGCTTGCAAACCTGGCAGCACGCATCATGCGCAGCGGATCATCAGAGAATGAAAGTTCCGGTTCTCGTGGTGTGCGGATCAACTTCTTAGATAAATCGCTGACGCCATCAAACAAGTCGACAAATTCAAGTTCTGGCAAGCGAACTGCAAGCGCGTTGATTGTAAAGTCGCGTCGAAGTAAATCTGCCTCAAGTGTGGTTCCAAAGGATACTTCGGGCTTTCGACTTTCATCTCGATAAATCTCTGAGCGATACGTTGTTATTTCGGCTTTAAAATCATTTCGGCGCACACCAACTGTGCCAAAAGCAATACCAACATCCCAGATCGTGTCTGCCCATGACTTCACAACATCATTAATTTGCTCCGGGGTTGCATTTGTTGTGAAATCTAAATCAGTGATTGGCCTCGCAAGAATTAAATCTCGAACTGATCCGCCTACTAACGCCAACTCAAATCCGGCAGATTGAAATGCCTTGGCCAATTCCATGACATCAGGCATCGCGCGCGCAGCCGAGGTAACCACACCTGCTGCAACGCTATGCGGGGACAAAGTATTCATGACTGCACCTAGCCTAGATGTAGTCCTGAATAACGGCGTTAATTATGGGTATTCTGAGGTGGTGAACCGGTTGCAACTTCGACAAGCGCGAGTGTTGCCAGCATTTATTGTCACTTTGTTTGCAATGACAAACCTTGGACTGAGCGCCACCTCGGCAAGTGCTGCGCCAAATGATCCAATTGCGTTCTCTAGTTATGTAATCACGCCAATTCAAACCCAAGTTCTGCCCGCACCACCTGAGCACTTAGTCACCTTGCGGGGAACATATAAAAATACTTCCGACACCTACATATCAGACTTGAATTTGGACCTAGCAATTTTTGGACCAATTGCTAACCGGACACAACTCGGGGAATTGCTAAGCGAGCCCGCTAGCTTCAACGACCTGGCGATATCTACAACGGGAGTCTCTGCCCGATTACGCAATCTGGCTCCTGGCGTCACAAAAACTTGGCAAGTAACATTTCGCGGCGAAAAAGTACTGGGCACTGCTGCCTCTGGGGTGTTTGCAATTGGATTAGCCCCGCAATCGAGTGACTACGGGCCAAGTGCCGCAATCGCGATTCCGTGGTTTTTTAACTCTGCCGTGCAACCTACAAAAGTAGTTTTGGCGGTTCCGTTGACGACACTTAGTACAAATTTAGCAAACGGCAAATCATCTGATGCCAATACAGATTTAAATGAAGCCGATAGATTGTCTGCGCTGGTGAGAAGTCAAGGCAATTCCACAGTTTCCTGGTTGGTAGATTCAGCAATTTCTACTTGGGCAAATAACTTGGTAACTAATACTGATACGGCCAGCTCAAAAGAGTTGGTTGCTGCGCTAGCGACTTTGCCAGTTGGCGCCCCGGTACTTCCTTATGGCCATGCTGATCTCTCGGCATTGGTGAGAGCTGGTAAGCAAACTGAAGTTAGCGAAATTATCACTCGAACTTTACAAACCGGTGCCGGTGGTCCGATTTTCTACACTCCGATAAGTGGTGAGTCAGATCGCCCTGCAACTGCCCTGCTAAATCAACTAGGCATTAAGTCTATTATTTCCAATGAGTCGATTCATGATAGTGAGCGCGTAACTACCCCTGCCTCAGTAACATCTTCTTCTAATCAAGTTCTGGTATTTGATGTTGCAGCATCAAATTGTTTGGCGGACATGGAAAATATTGAAAGTAGTTTTTTCCGTGCAACGACCTGCATTAAGGCCGAGATAGGAATGATAACCGCTGAGTCACCACAAATTGCTCGCTCAATCATTGTTTTGGCGCCACCCAATTGGAAGATTTCCAGTCTTGGACTTAATGAATTACTTTTACAGCTAAGTAACCACAATTGGATGCAGTTGGCCCCATTGCAAGAAATTGCCGCACAAGAAACTGCTGAAAGTTTTATCGCGTTAAATAAAGTTAACTCACGAAGCTTCAGTCGCACCTTACTTCGACTTTCTAACGAAGTGAAAACAAATACAGATAGTGTTTCTGCGCTCTACAACGATCCAGAGTTGGCAGCAAGTTTTACAACGGCTCGGCTACTTGGTTACTCCGACCTTTGGCCCTCTAATGCGCAGGCTAGTTTGTATCTTGAGCAAAACGCAAAATTACTAAATGAGTATCTTGATGCAATTTCATTGGAAGCATCCACGCAAATCACTACGCCGCAGGCAAATTCGCAAATTCCAATCACTATTGTGAACTCTAGCGATCGCGATGTTTCAGTAAGTCTAGAATTAACCAGCTCAGCAGCCTCACGGTTTTCGGCGCAACCCACTGGTCTTGTATTAGTTGCGCCAGGTCAACGAGTTACAGTTCCAGTCTCAATATCGCTAATTGGCGCTGGCATCGTAACTGTGCGCGCTCAACTAATCGCGCCAAATGGCGAGCGGTTTGGTGCGGGTAAAGAAATCCAAATCTCTTCAGCGGCTTATAGTCAGTTCGCCCGTACTCTGGTGTTAGGTGCTTTTGGGTTATTACTTGCACTTGCGCTGGGTAATTTTGTTAAGCGACGCAAGGAAAATCGCCTTGCTAAAGCTAACCAATTAAGTACTGAATAGGCGGTAGTTAAGCAAGTGTCATCCTTTTTGGGTCAAACTTCTGGCATGGCTGCTGGAACTCTGGCAAGTCGTCTTACGGGTGTGATCCGCGACATTGCCTTAGTAGCCGCTATTGGAACTGGAATTTTTTCTGATACTTACTCAGTCGCTAATAGCATCCCGAACATAATCTACATATTGATTGCTGGTGGTGCGATCAACTCAGTATTTATTCCGGCGTTGATTCGTCACATGGAAGATGATGCTGATGTCGGCAAGCAATTCACTGACCAACTCCTGACCCTGGTTGGTTTAATACTCATCGCGATAGTGGTTCTTACGGTAATCGCTGGTGGTTTAATAATTCATTTATACGCGACTAGTTTGTGGACACCGCAGGAATTTGATGTCGCAACTATGTTTGCCCGCTGGTGTCTGCCGCAAATTTTGTTTTATGGTTTATACACTTTGGCTTCGCAGATCCTAAACTCTCGAAACGCATTTGCTTTACCTATGTACGCACCAATTGCAAACAACGTTGTTGTCATCGGTACTGCACTGATTTTTATTTCGATAATGTCTGGCGTCCCAAATGCGCAAACTATTACGGCGGCGCAAATTAATTTATTAGGTTTTGGCACCACGCTGGGCGTTATGGCTCAGGCGTTGATTTTAATTCCAGCGCTACGAAAAGTTGGCTACCGCTATAAACCAAATTTCAAATTCAGAAATGTGGGCAATAGCAAAATTGGAAATCTTGCCAAATGGACTATTGGCTTTGTCTTAGTAAATCAAGTTACCTTCTTGTTAGTTTCAAATTTGACGACCTTGGCAAACGTTCTCGTGTCCACTGATCCAAGCGTTGTTGCAGTTGGTTTTACTTCCTACCAAAAAGCTCAACTTATGATGATGTTGCCACACTCAATCATCACTGTTTCTGTTATCACCGCGTTACTTCCGCGTTTAAGTAAGCAAGCTCATGACAGTGATGACGATTCTTTTGGTAGCGAGCTTTCTGCTTCATTGCGGCTAGTTACTGCCTTGATAGTTCCTAGCGCAATTTTTATTTTGGTATCTGGACCATGGCTTGGTGCTCTGTTGTATGGATATGGTGCATCTACTTTTGCGCAAGGAGCTGCCCTGGGTGCGATTGCCTCCATGTTCGCATTGGGGTTGCCAGCATTTTCGTTATTTTATGTTTTGTTGCGAAGCTACTACGCCAAAGAAAATACCAAAACCCCGTTCTTTATCAACTTGGGTTTCAATGGGTTGCATATAGCAATCGGATTTAGTTTGTTTGCCCTGCTACCACAGCAATACAAAGTTGCTGGGCTAGCTCTCGGTTACTCGATTTCCTACGTTCTAACTTGCGCATTTACTTGGTGGCGCGTGGGTAAAACCGTCACAGCCCTTCGAAACAATGGACATTTACGTTTACTAATTCGGGTCAGTGTTGCGGGAATTCTCGCAGCCACAGCTTCCTACTTGTTGGTTCGGTTAACTATTGTGAACGAGCCTGGGATAACTGCCCTTCGCCTTGGACTTGCGATCGCAAGTTTTGCTGCTGGTTTTTCTGTTTCTTATTTAGCACTTGCGAAACTTTTTCGAATCTCTGAAGTATCGGCAGTCCTGGCCTTAGTGCGCCGAAAGTAGCCAACTACAATTACGACATGAGTAGTGACGGGCAGCGGATCTTCGCTGGTCAATACAAACTAGACGTTCAAATCGCTAGTTCGCTCAGTTCTCCCATGTGGCGAGCCATGGATCTATTGCTTAAACGCTGGGTGACTCTGGTTTTGCTTCCAACTTCTGATCTGCGTAGCGTGAAATTATTGCAAGAGTGCCAACGCGCTGCGGCCAATGACAGACGTGATGTAATCGCAATCTTGGATGTAATTTCTTCAGGAACTATAACTGGGGATTCCTTAAATGATTCCCTAGAGTCTTACGTTGGAATTGTTTTTGAGTGGCTCGATGGTGAGTCGCTAGATCAACTATTAGTTAAACGTGGCGAAGTAATTGATGGTGAAACTGCATTAAAGCAAGTTGGAATCATAGCTAATACCCTCGCCTACGCCCATTCCCTAAACATATTTCATGGACGACTGCGTCCGCACAACTTAATTTTTTCTGAGGGTCAAAATGTTCGACTCAGTGGCTTTGGTTTAGACAGTGCTCTGATGGGATCAGATTCAACAAATGGTGTCCAGCAAGACATCAAGGGTGTTGGCAATTTATTATTTGTGATGGTTACCGGGATGTGGCCTCTGGTAAGTGTGGATTCTCTTCCGGCAGCTCAATCATCCAGCGATACGACCTTGGTTTTACCAAGTGAGGTTCATGGCGGTATTCGAACTGGAATTGATCAAATATACCGGCGTACGCAAACGGGTGAATATTCCTCAATGCGCCAACTTATTGATGCCCTTTCTGTAGGTGAAGTTGAAGTTGTCGAAAACTTGCAAGCGCGAGTTACTCGTTTTACTGCCAGCTCAGTAACTTGGCACCCAGAGGATGGGAGCACTGCGAGTCGATTCAAAGTAGTTGCAGTAGCTGCTTTAGCGGTTGCAATTTTTGGCTGGATCGGTTGGCAACTGCTAACGAGTAATTTTAAAACAGCTGATTCAGTCGCTGACAGTATTAATGCGCCGCTACCGAGTATCGAAATTACTGCTCCAACGGGAACAGGTGAGAAAGCAGTAATTTCAGGTATTTCCACTTACGACCCATTTGGCGATGACAGTGAGAATGCGGACTTAGCTCAATTGGCCATTGATGGCGATACCCAAACGGCTTGGACTACCGTGGAATATCGAAAAGCGAATATGAGTAAATCTGGAGTTGGGCTGATCCTTGACCTTGGCGCCCCAACGTTAGTAACTAAAATTGACTTGGAATTTATCTCTGCTGGCCACATTGCCGAAATTTATATTGGAGATACGTCCGCGCCCGATTTCGCAACTGCTGCCAAAATCGGGGAAACTGACGGCTCTACAAACACTGCTTCAGTCTTAGTAAGTGAACCATTGTCTGGTCGTTACGTGATCGTTTGGTTAACGCCAGATTTACCTAAAGCGAATTCTGGTAAATTTCAGGGTGGGGTTGCGGAAATAACTGTATTTCGCTAATCGGCATCCCCACGCGAAAGCAACTGTAAAATCCTTCAAATCTAAAAGTGATAAACTCCCATTACTACTATTAAGGGAATTCAATGTCACAGGCAATTAATGACGTAATAATCATCGGCTCTGGACCGGCTGGTTATACCGCGGCGATTTATGCAGCTCGAGCGCAATTGAAGCCAGTTGTATTTGAAGGCGCTGTTACCGCTGGTGGCGCGCTGATGAACACCACCGAAGTAGAGAATTTTCCTGGCTTCGAAGACGGAATTATGGGACCAGCTTTGATGGAAAATATGCGTGCCCAAGCCGTTCGATTTGGTGCAAATCTAATTACTGACGATGTCACTGTTGCGAATTTAACGCAGGAAATAAAGACAGTTATTGATGGTGAAGGCAAAGAGCACCAAGCGCATTCCGTTATTCTCGCGACAGGTTCAAGTTACCGCGAACTTGGTTTAGAAAATGAAAAGCGGCTATCTGGACATGGCGTCTCTTGGTGCGCAACTTGCGACGGTTTCTTTTTTCGAGATCAAGATATTGCTGTCGTTGGTGGTGGCGACTCGGCTGTTGAAGAAGCGACTTTTCTAACGCGATTTGCAAAAAGTGTAACTATGATTCATCGTCGAGGTGAACTTCGAGCCAGCAAAATCATGGCTGAACGTGCTCACAATAATCCTAAAATTAACTTCATTTGGAATAGTGAAGTTGCGGATTTGCATGGTGATGCAAAATTGTCAGGCTTAACGATTCGCGATATCACTTCCGGTAAGACAAGTGAACTTGCAGTGACTGGATTATTTGTCGCGATCGGACATGATCCACGCTCAGAGTTACTTAAGGGTCAAGTAGATCTAGATCCTGCGGGCTACGTCTTAACTAAAACTGGATCTACTGAAACAAATCTTTCTGGCGTATTTGCTTGCGGTGACTTGGTGGATCACACCTATCGCCAAGCCATCACGGCTGCCGGTACTGGGTGTAGTGCAGCCCTTGACGCGGAACGTTTTTTAGCAAGCCTGCACAGTAAATAATAAATAACCTAAGTTGTGGATGCCCCACCACTTAGGCTTAAGACAATCGCAAAAAGGGAGTAATCATGGGCGCTACCGCAGCCGTAACAGATGCATCGTTTACCGACGATGTTCTAAAGAGTACTAAACCAGTGCTGGTCGATTTTTGGGCCGAATGGTGTGGTCCGTGCAAGATGATCGGTCCAATCTTGGAAGAGATTGCAGCAGCACACGGTGACAAACTAACAATTCTTAAGCTAAACGTTGACGAGAATCCTGCAACCGCCGCCAACTACGGTGTTTCTTCGATTCCAACTATGAATGTTTACGTCAATGGCGAAGTTGTTAAGCAGATTATTGGCGCAAAGCCAAAAGCTGCTCTGCTATCAGATTTAGCTGAATACATTTAAGTCTCATATGAGCGTTTCGATCCTGCGGATCGGCGATCAAGGACCTGGCGTTATGGAGGTTCGGGATCGGTTAGTCCGCCTGGGACTTTTGAGTTCTAACGTAAGCGCAGCGCCAGATGTTTTTGATGACATCTTGTTAGCTGCGCTGCGTTATTTTCAACAAAGTCGTGGCTTAACTGTCGATGGCTTAGTCGGTCCGCAAACTTTTCGCAGACTAGAGGAAGCTCGCTGGGGCGTTGGCGATCGAGTTTTAAGTTTTACCCCAGGGCACCAGATACATGGTGAAGATGTTGCGCAATTACAACAAAGACTTATTGAATTAGGCTTTGCACTTGATCGGGTTGACGGGATATTTAGTAAAGCAACTGACGGAGCCGTGCGCGAGTTTCAGCGAAATGTTGGCCTTGATGTCGACGGTATTTGCGGCCCACAGTTCTTTCGGGCTTACCACCGGCTAGCCCGAACTATATCTGGCGGTAGCCAGGAGCATCTGCGCGAACTTTCTACAGTCGCAAATTTTGGAAAATCCAGAACTGTAGAGACCTGTTCGATTTTGCTTGACCCAAGTGATTTAGCAACTCCCATTTTTGGCAGCGAGCTTTCGCATGCTGATATTTGTTGGGATGTCGCAGCAAGGCTGGAAGGTCGCTTAGCTGCAATGGGAACTTTGGTGCTACTTACTCGGCCAAAGAATCGACCAACTGATGGTGAACGCACTCGCGCAGCGCTGGCCAACGAAAGTAATGTGGATTTAATTATTGGCTTGGGTCTAGATCAACACGCAAATCCAGCAGCTAACGGTGTTGCTACTTATTACTTTGGGCATGAATTTTCCAGGTCCGCAACTGGCAGTCGGCTGGCTGAGATTGCACAGGAAGAGCTAGTTTCGCGAACCCAATTAACGGATGCTCGTACCCACGCTAAAACTTGGGATCTTTTACGCTTGACCAGAATGCCTAGTATTCGCGTTGAACTTGGTTACGCCACAAGTCCCAAAGATAGTTTGGCTTTATCCGATCCTGGCGTTCGAGATTGCCTTGCGGCTGGCTTAAGTTCAGCAATCACAAGGATTTTAGCTCCGCGTATTGGTTAGATAAGGAATGTGACCCACGTCACTTTCCTTATTAGTACTTAATGATCGTTATTTAACTGGCTCGCCAAACATCCCGCGCGCTTTGGGATCAATTACATCAACGATTCTTTGGAGATCTTCTAGCGTGGCAAATTCAATAATTACTTTGCCGCGCGTGCGACCAAGCGTAACTGTAACTCTCGTATCGAGTTTGTCAGAAAGTCGATCACCAATCGATTTAAGGCCAGGAGCACTAATCTTGCCAGCAGTTTTCTTGGTGGTCTTACTTACTGGCTTATCATCTTGGCCCAAGGAAACTATCTCTTCCACGGTTCGCACTGACAGACCTTCAGCAACTATGCGATTAGCTAATCTCTCGATCGCGCTTTGATCCTTGAGTCCAAGTAAAGCGCGTGCATGACCTGCGGAAATTACCCCAGCAGCAACTCGGCGTTGCACTGCGGGCGGCAAATTAAGTAGTCGAAGCGTATTGGAAATCTGTGGCCGCGATCGTCCCAACCGGGTGGCTAACTCTTCTTGGGTGCCACCGAAATCTTCTAAGAGTTGCTTGTAAGCAGAAGCTTCTTCCAGTGGGGTTAAAGCGGCGCGATGCAGGTTCTCTAGCAACGCATCCCGCAACATCTGATCATCTGCAGTCTCGCGAATTAGGGCTGGAATCGTTTTAAATCCCGCCTTTTTCGTAGCCCGGAGACGACGCTCACCAGCCACTAGTTCATAGCGTCCCCCTGGGGCAGGACGCACCACAATTGGTTGCAGTAATCCGACTTCTTTAATGGAGTGGACTAACTCAGCCAGGGCTTCGTCATCAAATACTTGGCGCGGTTGCTGTGCATTTGGCACAATCGAGCGCACGCTAAGTTCGGCAAATGTCAGGCCCGCGATCGCCTTAGGTTGCGCTGGTGGCTGGTTATCCGCTTTAGGTTTTACATTAGAAGCCTTAGTTGGCTTTTGTGCTGCTGCGCCCTTTGTTGCACCCTTTTTTGGCGGTAACGCAGCTGGTCGCTTACTCGCCTTAGTCGGGGCAGCTGATGATTTTGTAGCCGGTTTAACCGAAGATTTCTTGGCCGTTGTTTCACGTGAAACATCTGGAATAAGTGCTCCTAGGCCACGTCCTAAACTTTGTCGCTTAGCCATTAGCTATCCCTTCGCTTTACGTTCTGTGATTTCTCGAGCCGCCGCTAGGTAAGCAACTGCCCCGGTTGAGCCTGGGTCATAAGTCATAACTGACTGGCCAAATGACGGCGCCTCTGCCACATAAGTAGATCTTGGTATCACTGTGGCTAATACCTTTTTCCCGAAATATCCCCGTACTTCTTCAACTACTGAGGACGATAAATTCGTTGTTGAGTTATACATGGTCAGCAAAATCGTGCTGACTTCTAGCTCTGGATTAATGCGTTCTTTCACGAATTCGATGGTTCGCAACAATTGTTGTACGCCTTCGAGCGCGTAAAACTCGCATTGAATTGGGATTAGTACCTCTTTAACCGCTGCCAGGGCGTTGATGGTTAAAAGTCCTAAACTTGGCGGACAGTCGATGAAGATGTAATCCATCTCGTGATCGGCTAAAAATTGGGATAGCGCAGTTTTCAGCAGAAATGGTCGCTTGCCCTCAGCTACCGTCGTAATAAGTTCAATGTCTGCGCCAGCCAAGTCCAGGGTGGCGGGTAAAACCCAAAGTGAATCAAAACCTTGAGCTTGCGTCATCATGCTTGCAATTGATGCCCCGTCAAGTAAAACATCAAAGGATCCGCTGGCATCTTCGTAATGATCAATTCCAAAAGCAGTGCTGGCATTTCCTTGTGGATCCAGATCGATTACCAAGACATTTAGCCCAGCTAGGCCCATGGCGGCAGCTAAATTAACGGCTGAGGTGGTCTTACCAACACCACCTTTTTGATTAACAATAGTGATAACTCGAGTTGTTTTTGGCTTGGCGAAAGTACCTTTTAACCCACGCCGGACATAAACAGCAGCAGCAGCAGCTGTTGCAAGTGGGGTGTCTTCCTCTTCGGCATACGCCATTTTGCCAACCTCGATTGGTACCCAGAAATTAACTTGATTCGAGTCCTAAGCGTAGAGCACACACCAACGGAACTGCTAGGTGGTTACCCGAACTACTGTGGTCTGTGGATCAACTAATCCTTGGCCACATAGCAAAATCTCTACTTTTCGCCCCTTTAATACATCGGCCGCATTGGCAATCTCGGTGGCTGCCGAGCTGCCTTTTAGCGCCAAAATCTGCCCGCCTTTGGCGGTTAATGGCAGTGCCCAGGTAAGTAATTTCCCAAGTGGGGCAACTGCCCTGGCGGTGACAACTGGCGCACTTTGCCCTTTAAGTTCCTCAGCTCGGCCGCGGATGACTTTGACTTGGTTGGCGATTCCTAAATCAATAACTACTTCCTCTAGGAACTGCGAACGCCGCATTAATGGCTCAATTAGCCCTATTTGGATGTCTGGGCGCACTATTGCCAAAACTAACCCTGGCAACCCAGCGCCACTTCCAATGTCAAAAACGCGAGAGTTTTCTGGGATTAATTCCTCAACAACTGCGCAATTAGCAATGTGTCGATCCCATATTCGATCAACTTCGCGGGGACCTAAAAATCCACGCTCTACGCCAGCGCCGGCTAACCAAGCCGCGAACCGAGTAAGTTTTTCGGCCGCTGCTGGGTATGCCTCAGTTATGGGTTTCAAAGACTTAATCTTTCGCTAAATGTTTCACGTGAAACATGAAACTAGGCAGGGAGTACCACAATTCGGCGTTTTGGATCCTCGCCCTTAGAGATGCTTTTCGCGCCAGCTTCGGCAACTGCGTCATGAACGACTTTGCGCTCAAAAGCGTTCATCGGCTTTAGTTCCACTTCTTCGCCTGATTCCAGGGCTTTTGCAGCAGCGGTTTTAGCCACTTCAATCAGCTTGGTTTTTACCTCGGCGCGGTATCCAGAAATATCAAGCATTAGCCGGGAGCGTTCGCCAGTTTCCCGAGTAACTGCCAGGCGGGTTAGCTCCTGCAGCGCCTCTAGGACTGCGCCTTTTTCTCCAACTAACTGGTTAAGGTCTGCGCCAACAATGCTTACTGTGGCGCGATCATTTTCAACATCCATATCGATGTCGCCATCGAAATCGGCGATGTCTAATAATGCCTCTAGGTAATCTGCGGCGATTTCGCCTTCTTGCTCAAGTAGTGAAAGTTTTTCAGTCATGTTATGGCCTTTCTTTGTTGGAAGAGTATTTCTTAGGAGTGTTCGGATAGAGCTTTGTTAATTGTGTTGAGCGTTTCACGTGAAACATTTAACGCTTCTTTTTAGGCTTCTTTTTAGGCTGTTGCCGGATGGCTTTTGCCTCTGGTATCGGTTCAATTTCTGGTGCTGGTTGCGGGTTTTTACCAGCTTTTTTATTGGCTCGGCGAGTTTCTAAAGCCTCAAAAGCTGGAGTTCCTGGTTGTGGGCTATTGCGAATTACATAGAACTGCTGTCCCATAGTCCAAACGTTTGTGGTGAACCAGTACAACAAAACTCCGATTGGAAAGTTGATGCCGGTCACAGCAAAAATCACTGGGAAAACGTAAAGCAAAATCTTCTGCTGCTTCACCATTGGATTATCTGGCGCAGTATTTTTTACGATCAATTGCCGCTGCGTTAAAAATGTTGTGAGCGTCATTAACGCGATCAAAATCAGAGTTACCACGAACGTTGAACTTGGCGCTGAGGTTTCGTCGCGGTTCATCAACGTGCCGTAAATTGGGGCATTGAGAATCGTGGCGTTTCTCGCTGATTCAACTAATTGATCAGTAAGTACACCTTTTGGCCGGCTCTGGGCAATGCCTTGGAGCACCACAAAAAGTGCGTAAAAAATTGGGGCTTGGGCCAAGATTGGTAAGCAACTTGAAAGCGGGTTTGTGCCAGTTTCCTTGTAGAGCTTCATTAGTTCTTGGGACTGGCGCTCGCGGTCACCTGCGTACTTTTTTTGGATTTCTTTAACTTGCGGCTGGATTATTTGTAAGTTGCGCTGGCTTTTAATTTGCTTAACGAACAGCGGAATCAAAATGATTCGAATCAAAATAACGAGCAAGACGATAGCTAATCCCCAAGCCCAGCCGCCGTCTGGATCGAAGGTCGAAGAAGTTAACGAGTGGAATTTAATTAAAACCCAACTAACTAGAGTCTCCAGCCAAACCAATGGATTTAGGCTCATACGCCTGTAACCTGCCTATCATTGTTAGTTGAAGTTTCAATTACTTCTCGTGTGGACCAATGTCCTTTTTCTGGAATAAATTCCACGCCGCCAGCTGCCCAGGGGTGACAACGCAATACGCGCCAAGCAGCCAGCAAGCTACCTTTACCGGCGCCATGAACTTTAATTGCTGCCAGGCCGTAATGGGAACAGCTCGGGTAGTAACGACATACTTGGCCAATTCTAGGACTCAAGAGGATTTGATAACTTCGAATTAATCCAACCAAGAACAAGGTCAAGACGCGGCCAAAAGTTTTGTCCCAGACATGTTTCCCTGCTACGAATATCTGTTTCATGACTTTGGAACTTTCGTTAAAGCAAACTCAAGATTTTCGGTGAGCTGGGCAAAGGTTGCTGTAGCCGCACCTGGTAGAGCCCGGACAACCACATGCGAGCCCCTTGGAAATCTTGGTAAAACTGGGGTCACTACATGGCGTAATTGACGAGTTACTCGATGTCTAATTACAGAATTTCCCACATTTTTACCAACAGCAAAAGCGACTTTAGATTGCTCAGTAGGTCCGCTTGCCACGTGTAAAACCACCAATTTCGCTGAAAACCTTGTGCCCGACTTCATTACTGCCGAGATTTCAGATGACTTACGCAACCTCGCCGAGGCCGGAAGCATTTTAGATAACCGTTTGTCAGGTTAAGCAGATAGCTTGGCGCGACCCTTAGCGCGACGGGAGGCAAGAATGCCACGGCCGGCTCGGGTGCTCATGCGGTTACGAAAACCGTGCTTTTTTGCGCGACGACGCTTATTTGGTTGATAGGTGCGCTTTGTCATGATTGACACTCCAGGAACTAGGGTTCGGGCGATTAGCCATCGGATATCCGCGAAAGTTGACCCTCGCGAACATTCGACGAAATGCTTATCGATCTACGTATTAAGTACTTAAAGATACGGGTAACTGCGGGTATTGGTCAAACTCGCCCGAGCCCTTAACTTCCTGTGGAAAACAACTTGTCAACAGGTATCCACAGGTAATAGTCTGCGTAGTCCGAGGATATCCACAGGGGAAATTTCGCCCGCCGTAGATATCCACAGGATAAGAGTCATTTAAACTGCGGAAATCGCGGCGTTTTGACCGATTTGGATTGTCTTAATTACTTTGAGATTGGGTGTGCCTTGGAAGACATAGATCTAAATGATGTTTGGACAAGGACTTTAGATTCACTATCTGCTGGCGCCCTAACTCCTCAGCAACGGGCATTTGTGACCCTTACTCGGCCCCTTGGAATTGTTGGGGACACTGCCTTAGTTGCCGCGCCAAACGAATTCACTAAAGATGTTTTGGAGAGTCGACTAAGTCCAATTGTTTGTGACGCCCTGTCGGCAACTTTAGGTCGAGAAATGCGTTTAGCAGTAACTGTTGATGAGTCAATTGCGCCCTACCTTGATGATGAAGCTACTGATGATTTAGCTGACTCAACATATGCCGATATTGAAAAGGTCGGATTGCAGTCAGATCCAAACCCAGCTCTTCCACCACAAGCAAGTCGTGGCCCGGCACCGGCGCCAAGAACTTCCGAAGAAGGCAGCCGGTTAAATCCAAAATATACTTTTGACACTTTTGTACCAGGATCATCAAATAGATTTGCGCACGCCGCGGCCCGAGCTGTAGCAGAGCAACCGGCTAAGGCTTACAACCCATTATTTATTTATGGTGAATCTGGACTTGGAAAAACTCACTTGTTACATGCGATCGGGCATTACACCCGAACATTATTTGCTGGTTCAAAAGTTCGTTACGTAAGTAGTGAAGAGTTTACAAACGAATTTATTAACTCAATCCGTGACGATAAAGCAAAGGAATTCCAGCGCCGTTATAGGGATATCGACGTTTTGTTAGTTGATGATATTCAATTTCTTTCTGGCAAAGTTCAGACCCAGGAAGAGTTTTTTCATACTTTTAATACTTTGCATAACGCGAATAAACAAATTGTTGTCACCTCAGACTTACCACCAAAACAACTTCATGGATTTGAGGATCGTATGAGTTCAAGGTTTGAGTGGGGTTTGATTACTGATGTTCAACCGCCCGATTTAGAAACCCGGATTGCAATTTTGCGAAAGAAGAGTGCGCAAGAAAGATTAAGTGCGCCGCCGGAAGTTTTAGAATTTATTGCTTCAAAAATGTCCACGAATATTCGGGAACTTGAAGGTGCGTTAATTAGGGTCACTGCTTTTGCGAGCTTAAATCGCACGCCAGTTGATTTAGAGTTAGCTGAAGTTGTTTTAAGAGATTTGGTTTCAGACATTGCTGGACCAGAAATAAGCGCAAGTTTGATTATGGCGCAGACCGCAAGTTATTTTGGTGTCACTTTGGATGATTTGACTGGGCCTAGCAGGTCGCGCGTTTTGGTTACAGCCCGCCAGATTGCTATGTATTTATGCCGAGAGTTAACTGATCTGTCGCTGCCTAAAGTGGGTCAACAGTTTGGTGGCCGAGACCACACCACGGTTATGCATGCTGATCGTAAAGTTCGGCAGTTAATAGCGGAGCGCCGAAGTTTATATAACCAAGTAAGTGATTTAACTACCCGAATTAAGGCACAAGCTAGAACCCTTTAAATTGATTCTGTCTGATTTGTACCAATAGTCTTAATCGCAACGCCTGTCACATCTGTCACTTCTGTACACAGTGTGGACAAGGCTGGGGATATCTTTAGCCGTAACTGGTGTGTTTTTTTATTTTGTGGATTTAATTCGGGATAAATATGGGTTTAACTCAAGAAATGTGTGGATACTTGTGGATAACTATGACTTTAGGCGGTTTTTGTAGGTTTTACGAATTTTTATCCACAGGATAATTGTTAACTTTTCTTGATTTTTAAAGGTAATTTAGGGTTATCCACAGTATCCACAGTACCTACTACTACTACTAAAGATATATCAATGGATTTAAGGTTGACCAATGCTGTGGGCAACCCAGTTAGTAACTAATGTAATAACGAAAGTTGTAATAACTTGTTGGCTGAATTAGTCAGCCAGACATGGCACGATAAAGGCTCTAGATTCTTAAACACCAGAGGGTGAGTTGCAAGTGAAGTTTCAGGTAGATCGCGACGTAATGGCTGAGGCAGTGGCATGGGCCTCACGAACTTTGCCAACTAAATCAACGCAGCCACTTTTAACCGGTATGCACTTAATGGCAGACAAAGGCGGGTTAGTTCTTTCCGGAAGCGACGCTGACGTCAGCGCCCGCGCAAACTTATCGGCCGAAGTTATTGAAGCTGGCACAGTTTTAATTCCAGGGCGATTACTGGCCGACATAACCAGGTCACTGCCCTCATCAATTATTGACTTCGCACTAGTAGGAAACCGGGCACAAATTACTTGTGGTCGATCATCTTTTACTATTCCAACAATGCCGGTTGCTGAATATCCACCACTACCAAGTATGCCTGCAATCAGCGGCAGCGTTTCAGGAACTCATTTCGCAAGCGCAATCGCGCAAGTTGCTATCGCCGCCTCGCGCGATGAAACCCTGCCAGCTTTCACGGGTGTAAAGATTGACGCCGAAGGAGCGACCTTAACACTGGCCGCAACAGATCGATACCGCCTAGCTGTGCGAGAACTTAACTGGTCGCCAAATTCCACATCACTAAGTACGCACGCATTGATTCCGGCAAAGTTTTTAACTGATTCTTCAAAGTCGTTAGCGCATAGCGAATCGATATCACTCGCATTTGCAACAGGAAACGAAGGACTAGTTGGAATTGAAGGACTTGGCCGCCAAACAACAAGTCGCATGCTGGCCGCAGACTTTCCAAAATATCGCACGCTGCTTCCAACTGAATCAACAACAGTCGCGCAACTAAGTACTAGTTCACTTGTTGAATCAGTTAAACGTGTTTCGTTAGTGCTAGAACGTGAAGCTCCAATTCGTATCACTTTTACAAATGGTGAAGCTACTATTACTGGCGGCGGCGGAAGTGGTGAATTAGCTGAAGCAAAAGAATCAATTGAATGTACGCTTACGGGCGATGAGTTAACAATCGCATTTAACCACCAGTTTTTACTTGACGGTTTAAGTGCTATTGACTCTGCTATTTCCGTAATCTCAATGACCACACCAATTCGCCCAGCAGTAATCTCCGGCGCAAGCGATTTTGGCGCACCAGTAGATGACAGCTTTAAGTATTTACTGATGCCAATTCGGCAACAGTAAATAATGCAGATATCAAAACTTCTACTTCGTGATTTCCGTAACCACAAGGATTTAAATCTTTCTTTCCCACCAGGCGCGACAACAATAGTTGGCCCTAATGGCCGAGGCAAAACAAATATTGTGGAAGCGGTGCATTATTTAGCAACGCTAAGCAGTCACCGAGTTTCCCAAGACGGACCTTTAATTAGAACCGGATTAACTACTGCGCACGTTTACGCAACAGTTATTAAGCATGACCGACAGGCTCAAGTAGATCTCACAATTAATTACCCAGGTGTAAATAAAGTTATGTTAAATGGCGCTGCTTTACCTAAACCAAAAGACTTACTTGGGTTAATCAGCACTGTTATTTTTTCTCCGGAAGACTTAGATTTAATTAAAGGCGAACCAGGGGCACGAAGACGATTTATTGATGAATTCTCAACATTATTAACCCCAAAATTTATAAACACTAGAAGCGAATACGAACGGACACTTAAGCAAAGAAATACTTTACTTAAGTCACTAGGGCGTAAAAATCCGACAGAGTCAGCTAAAGCGACACTGGCTGCCTGGGATGAACAACTCGTTACCCATGGCAGTGAACTAATCGCAACTCGGCTCCGAAACTTAACTAAGTTGCAGTCACATATTTCGAATTTTGGAAACACCATTAGCGGAAACAGCGAACCGCTTGTTGTCACCTACTCCAGCACTTGGATACCTAAGGAAACAGATTTAATAACTGAAATAGAAAATGAGTTTCGAACCCAGTTAGAAAAAAGATTTAAAGATGAAGTCGAACGTGGCGTAACACTTGTCGGGCCCCACCGTGATGACCTAGACATTCTTTTAAGCGACATGCCGGCAAAAGGATACGCATCACATGGTCAGTCCTGGTCTATTGCCATCGCGCTACGGCTTGCAACTTTCACAGTTCTTCGCACACACGACGATGATCCGATTTTGATTCTGGATGATGTGTTTGCTGAATTAGATGAAAAACGAAGGACTAGATTGATTGAAGCTATTACTGGAGTCGAACAAACTTTAATTACTGCAGCAGTCCTAGAAGATATTCCAAAAGAACTGCTTTCCAACCAGCTTATTTTGGATGATAATTAATATTGTGTTAGAGAAATCCCAACAAGAATTTTTACGCTCGTTATTAAGTCGGGCAAGAGTTCGAGCCACGTCCAGCCCAGTTGCGCGCCGGCGGAATTTACCGAACTACGAGGACCAGCGAAGTGGCGCAGGACCAGATGAGCGCGATCCGGCCATGCTCTCGGGATTAATTGAGCGCTTAATAATTAATAAAGGCTGGGACTTACAAGTTGCCACTGGAAAACTCCAAGGCCAATGGGGTTTAATCGTTGGCCACGACATAGCAAGCCACGTCACAATCGAGTCATTTAATTTAGACCCAAGCGGGCAGTCCGGAAATTTAATTTTGCGGGCACAAACAAGCGCTTGGGCCACGCAAATTCGCCTACTTTTGCCCACAATATCCGAGCGCTTAGGCCAAGAGATTGGCCAAGGCCGAATTAGCGAAATTAAGGTGCTAGGCCCTAGCGCGCCATCTTGGAAACACGGTCAACGAAGTGTTAAAGGACGCGGCCCGCGGGACACCTACGGGTGATACCCCAACTTCAAAAAATTCAATAAGCGTAATAGAATTAAAGCTAATAGTGCGCCTGAAAAACTCCCAATTAGGGTCTGACCCTCAGGTGCCAAGAATGTTCGATGGAGGGCTCAAAAGTGTCATATGACGCCAGCGCCATTCAGGTCCTTGAAGGCCTGGACGCAGTCCGAAAACGCC